>JBAZUO010000001.1:0-7935 GCA_041661345.1 Candidatus Omnitrophota bacterium
GGCCCCGCAACGGAACCTATAACGTAATATGTCGTTCGGACATTCGTGACCCAGTCTCTTATCGCCTCGTTCATCGCATCTTTTAACGTCTTCGATCCGCTCGATACGGGATTGACTTTGGCGCCAAGCAGTTTCATCTTGAAAACATTGATCGCCTGACGTTTGATATCCTCTTCGCCCATAAATATTTCACACGGTAAGCCGAATAAAGCCGCAACCGTCGCGGTCGCTACGCCATGCTGTCCCGCGCCTGTTTCGGCAATAAGACGTGTTTTCCCCATCTTCACGGCAAGGAGTGCCTGGCCCAACGTATTATTTATCTTATGCGCGCCCGTATGAAGAAGGTCTTCCCGCTTCAGATATATTTTAGCGCCGCCCATCTTTTTCGTAAGGCGTTCGGCAAAGTACAGCGGCGTGGGCCTGCCCGCATATTCTTTCAGATAGTAATCCAGCTTCTTCTTAAAAGACTTGTCGGACTTCGATCCTGAATATGCCTTTTCCAATTCATACAACGCCGGCATAAGCGTTTCGGGCACGAATTTACCCCCGAAGATATTGTAATAACCTTTTTTATTCGGTAACATCAGTCTAATTTCCTCACATTCTCGACAAATTTTTTAATTAATATCATGTCTTTTTTGCCCGGTGACGATTCCACCCCAGTCGAAACGTCGACCGCATAAGGCGCCACTTCTTTTATGCCGGACGAGATATTCGCCGGCGTCAACCCTCCGGATAGGATCACAGGCCGTAAAACCTCAAAATCCTTCAATGTCTTCCAGTCGAATATCTCACCGGTACCGCCTATTGAATCGGCCTTATGTGTATCGAATAAAACAAAATCCGCGTCATAATCGTTAACATGTTTTAGATCATCTTTTGTACTTATTCTGAACGCCTTGATGACTCTATATTTACCTTTGAAGAAGGCGCAATATTCAGGCGTCTCGTTCCCATGGAACTGCAGCATATTAAGGCCCGCGTCTTCGGCGGCGCTTATTACATTCTGCCTGGTTTCGTCCACAAAAACCCCCACCTTTCCGATCCTGGGCGGAAGTTCGTTTATGATATCCTCCGCCATAGCGGGCTCAACATATCGTTTCGAATTTTTATAGAATATAAACCCCAGCATATCGACGCCCAGATCCGCGGCCCCTACCGCGTCACGCTTATTTGTTATTCCGCAGATCTTTATCTTTGTCATTGGAACCTCATGATCTCGCGCATCTTCCCTGCTATATCATCAGCCTCCATGAACGCCTCGCCTATGAGCACCGCGTTCACGCCGAGAGACTTCAGGAACATGACGTCTTCGTAGGACCTGATCCCGCTTTCGGATATCTTGATCCTATTTTGCGGAATCATCCTTATAAGTTTCTGTGTGACAGACAGGTCGACTTTGAATGTGTGCAGGTCCCTGTTATTTATACCTATTATACTGCCTTCCGTAGCCAGGACCTTTTCGACATCTTCCTCATTATGCACTTCCATCAATACGTCCAGGCCCATAGAAACGGCCAGATTATAAAAACCGATCATCTCGCTTGCAGAGAGCAGATCCGCTATCAATAAAAGAGCGTCCGCGCCCGCTACGACGGTTTCATATATCTGATATTCATCTATGATAAAATCCTTGCGCAACACAGGAAGCGAGATGCTCTCCTTGACCTTACTTATGTACTCAAGCCTCCCCTCAAAAAACCGTTCATCCGTCAGTACCGAGATGGCGCTGGCGCCATTCGCCTGGTATGTCACGGCGATCTTCGCCGGATTAAAGTCGCCGCGCAATATGCCCTTCGACGGCGATGCCTTCTTTATCTCCGCGATCAGATTTATATGATGAGGCCGCGATATGTTCTTCTTGAACGCGCTTCTGACGCAGATAGACTTCGCCTCCCTGACAAGCTGGTCCTGCGGCTTTATACGTTTCGCCTCTTCTATTACGCGCCTCTTCTCTTCGATTATTCTAGATAGTACCATTTTTATCCGTTAGTGAGCTCGATGAGTTTGAGCAGTTTCTCCAGCGCCTTTCCGAGATCGATCGACTTGCCGGCAAGCTTAACACCCTCTTTAAAGTCTTTCGCTCGTCCTGCAGAGACGAGCGCCGCGGCGGAGTTCATCAGGACAACGTCTCTCCTGGGGCTGCGCTCTCCTTTTAAAACAGCAAGGACTATCTCGGCATTTTCTTTGGCATTCCCGCCTTCTATATCCGCAAGAGCGGCCCTCTTCAGGCCGAATTTTTCCGGCGTCACATAATACGTTCTGATCTTTCCGTTTTTCAATTCGGAAATCTTAGTCTTTCCTGTAATCGTAATTTCATCCAACGTATCCATTCCGTAAACGACAAAGGCTCTTTTCGATCCCAGATTCTTCAGGACCCTGGCGATAATTTCGGTTAAGCCTGCCTCGTAAACACCTAAAACCTGGCTCGTGGCATTTGCCGGATTCGAAAGCGGCCCGAGTAAGTTAAAGATCGTCCTTATGCCTATCTCTTTCCTCGGGTTGACGGCGTGCTTCATCGCATTGTGGAATAGCGGCGCATACAGAAAACCTATTCCTATCTCCATTATCGATCTCTGTACGAGATCCGCTCCTACATCCAGCTTAACGCCCAGCGCTTCCAGGACATCGGCTGAACCGCAAAGGCTCGAAGCGCTTCTATTACCGTGTTTGGCGACCTTAAGGCCGCATCCGGCCACAACGAACGCCACCGTCGTCGATATGTTGAAGGTGTTCGTCCCGCTTCCGCCGGTGCCGCAGGTGTCGATCACCGTTTCTTCGTCAATAAATATGTCGTCGCGGTCGATATCTACAAGGCTCTTACCCGCGTTTATGTGCAGGCTCTTCTCTCTCATCACCTTCGCCGCGCCCGTTATCTCCTCCGCCGTCTCGCCCTTCATCCTAAGCGCGGTCACAAGCGCGCCTATCTGAGCGGCGGTCGCCCTTCCCGACATTATCTCTTCGAAAGAGGCGCGCATCTCCTCTTCGCTCAGATCGATACCCCTCACCACCTTCTCAATCGCTTCCCGTATCATAGGCTATATCTCCAGGAAATTCTTCAATATCTTCTTCCCCTCAAGAGTCAATATCGACTCCGGATGGAACTGAACGCCGTATATCGGATACTTCACGTGCTGTAACCCCATGATCTCTTTGTCTTTGGTCTCGGCTGTGATCTTGAGCGTCTTTGGAAAACTTTTTCTCTCGACGATGAGTGAATGATATCTAGTAGCTTCAAAAGGATTTTTAATGCCTTTAAATATCTCTTTGCCGTTATGATATATCAGCGAGACCTTACCGTGCATCAGAGACTTCGCGCCTATTATCCTGCCGCCGAATACTTCGCCTATCGCCTGATGTCCGAGGCATACACCAAGAACGGGTATCGACTTGCCAAATGTCCTTATGACGTCTTCCGATATGCCAGCATTCTTGGGCTCGCCAGGGCCCGGCGAGATGACTATCTTCGCAGGCTTCATCCTGTTAATTCTGCCCAGGGTAATTTTGTCGTTTCTATAAACCTCAAGGTTCGCGCCCAGCTCCCCAAGATACTGAACGAGGTTATATGTGAATGAGTCGTAATTGTCGATAACAAGAATCATTTACACTTCTCCCAATTGGGCCATCTCTATGGCTTTCAGTAATGCCCCGGCCTTATTTAATGTCTCCTGGTATTCCCGGCTGGGTACCGAATCGGCCACAACACCGCCGCCCGCCTGAATGTAGGCGGTATTGCCTTTTATAAGTATCGTCCTTATGGTTATGCATGAATCGAGATTGCCGGAGAAGCTGAAATACCCGACGCTTCCGGCGTAAGTTTTACGCTTCCTGTTCTCAAGCTCATCTATGATCTCCATCGCCCTTACCTTCGGCGCGCCGGTAACTGTTCCGGCGGGGAACGCGGCCTTCAGGACATCGAACGCATCCTTGCCTTTACTTAATACGCCCGAGACATCGCTTACTATATGCATGACATGCGAATATTTCTCTATCGTCATCAGCTCGGAAACCTTTACGGTTTTGAAATTACAAACCTTACCGACATCGTTTCGGCCCAGGTCGACAAGCATTATATGTTCAGCCCTCTCCTTCGGATCAGCCAGTAGATCGCGGATCAGCTTTTCGTCTTCTTCCGGGCTTAAGCCGCGCTTTCTCGTCCCGGCGATAGGCCTTAGCTCCACCTTCCCGTCCTCGCATCTGACCATAACCTCGGGGGAAGAGCCGACAAGCGAAAAATCGCCGAGTTTCAGATAATACATATATGGTGAAGGGTTTATCGACCTGAGCGCCCTGTATATCCGGAACGGATGGGCATTTATCCGGATCTCCAACCTCTGCGACGGTACAACCTGTATGATATCCCCTTTTCTTATATAATCTTTTGCCCGCCTGACGAGCGATTCAAATTCCGCCTTAGTAAAATTAGATTTAAATTTCATGGAAGCCGTCTTCGTTTTCCCGGCCGGCGCATATTTGTCCGCGCGGGGAACGGACTTAAGCCGTCTCGCGATTTCGTCGATCTTCCTGACGGATTCGTCGTAGGCCCTCGCGGGGCTGCCCTTAATGTGGGCATTCGATACGATCTTTACTTTGTGATCGACATGGTCGAATATCAATATCGTATCCGTCAGCATGAATACCGAGTCGGCTACATTAAGGTCGTCCGGGTTCTTATCCGGGATATTTTCTATGTACCTTACTATGTCGTAACCAAAAAACCCGACAAGCCCGCCGCAGAACCTCGGAAGGCCTTTCGTCTTAACGAACTTATATCTTGAAATGATTGTGCGGAGCTCTTCTATCGGATCCTCGGCAATATAGCTTTTAGTTTTGCCGCCCTCGCGTAAGGTGATATTTTTACCCTTACTCGAAATAACAAGCGACGGATTACTCCCAAGGAAAGAGTAACGCGCGATCCGCTCACCGCCCTCGACCGATTCAAGCAAAAATGAGTAATCACCCGAATCTATCCTGGAATAGCAGGATAACGGTGTCTCGAAGTCGGCCATCATCTCCCGGTAGACCGGGATCAGATTGCCCTTCTTCGAAAGGGCGATAAATTCCTTCTTGCTCGGATAGTACATTATTTATAAACCTCAGACGGGTCGAATACGCGCTTGCCCGTTATCTTAAATTCGCCGTTCTTATCCAGCTTTCTGAAATAACACGTGAAATATCCCGTGTGGCATGCCGCGCGGCACTGCTGGACTTTGAATAATAATGAATTGCCTTCGCAGTCTATTGAGAGAGATCTCACCTTTTGAATACATCCGCTCGTCTCGCCTTTAAGCATAAGCCTGCCCTTCGAGCGGCGGAACACATAGACCTTGCCCTCTTCGAGGGTCTTCTTTAACGCTTCATTATTCATGTAGCACAGCGTCAGCACTTCCTTAGACTTATGATCCTGGATTATCGCAGGCACAAGGCCTTTTTCGTCAAATTTTACGCATCCGAAAATTTTATCGATCTTCATAATCTCACCGATACTTTCCTTTTTTTAAGATACTCTTTCGCTTCGCGCACAGAATATTCCCTGAAATGGAATATCGATGCCGCGAGCACCGCGTCAGCTTTACCTACCGTAAGCGCGTCATGCAGATGCTCGAGATTTCCGGCCCCGCCGGACGCGATCACCGGTATCGAAACCGACTCGCTTATCCGTTTCGTAAGCTCTATGTCGTACCCTTCTTTGGTGCCGTCATAATCCATACTCGTCAAAAGTATCTCGCCGGCGCCAAAGGCTTCCATCTTTTTTGCCCATTTCACGGCGTCGAGACCGGTCGGAGTCCTTCCTCCGTTTATAAATACCTCCCACGCCTGCCTGGCGCGGGTCTTTACCCTGCATTTTGCGTCTATCGCGACGACTATGCACTGGCTACCGAATCTATCCGACGCTCTTTTGACAAAACCCGGATCCTTCACCGCGGCCGTATTTATCGAAACCTTATCACAGCCTGCGTTCAGCAAATTTCTGATATCGTCTATCGTCCGTATCCCGCCGCCGACCGTAAACGGCAGGAATATGCTGTCCGCGACTTTTTTTACAAGTTCGATCGTCGTATCTCTATTTTCGTGGCTTGCCGTTATATCAAGGAAAACAAGCTCATCGGCCATCTCGGCGTCGTAGAATTTGGCATTCTCAACCGCGCCGCCGGCATCCTTAAGATTTATAAAATTGACGCCCTTAACGACACGGCCGTCCTTTATATCCAGGCATGGTATTATTCTTTTTGTGAGCATACTTTAACCGCTTCCGACAGGTCTATCCTGCCTTCGTAAAGCGCCTTACCTATTATGACGCCCTTCAGGCCGTCTCTTTCCAGAGTCTTCAGTTCCTTCAGATCGTCTATAGACGATACACCGCCCGCGGCAACGACATCTAATCCCGTCGCATCCAAAAGCTCTTTCAGGCTATCGATGTTCGGCCCCTTCAACATGCCGTCTTTCGATATATCGGTATAATTTATCGTCCTGATACCGCACTTCTCCACTTCCTGCGCAAAATCGATAGCCCTTCTATTGGTCTTCAAGATCCAGCCTTTTGTATATATCATGCCTTCGCGCGCATCTATGCCTACGACTATTTTTTCCTTAAACTCATCCGAGATCTTTTTAAGAAAATCGTTTTCAAGCGCCCTTGTTCCTATCACTACTCTGTCAATACCGGCTTCGATAACTTTCCGGATAGTGTCTTCGTCTCTTATACCTCCACCCAGCTCTATCTTAGTTTTGACGTTTTGGGCTATTTTTTCGATGATCTTAAGATTTTTGGGCCTGCCCGCCATGGCGCCATCAAGGTCAACGATATGTATCATCTCCACGCCGGGTATGGCGAGCCCATTGGCGACTTCCAACGGAGAATCGAAATATACGGTCTCCTGTTTTACATCGCCCTGGGTGAGCCGCACGACCTTGCCGCCCATTATATCTATCGCCGGGATCACTTTCATTTTAATCTCACGAAATTATTTAATATCTCGAGTCCGACCGACTGGCTCTTTTCCGGGTGAAACTGAAAAGCATAAATATTATCCTTGCAGACACCGGACGCGAATTTCATGCCATAGTCCGTAGTTGTAAGGATCGCTTTCATATCTTTCGGCTTAACATAATACGAATGTACAAAATACATGTATGCATTTTTCGGCACATTTTTCAATATCCCGGGCCCCGAACCCCGGGCCCTGAACCCTATATTATTCCATCCCATATGCGGGACTTTAAGGGCCTTGTCCTTAAATTTAAACTTTTTCGACTCACCCTTTAACACGCAAAGCCCTTTAACGCCGGGCGCCTCTTCGCTCTTCTCAAATAACAGCTGCAGCCCCAGGCACAACCCGAGAAACGGTTTACCGCGCGCTATCTCATCCTTGATCGGATCGACAAGTTTAAGCCGTTTTAATTCTTTCATAGCATCGCCGAAAGACCCGACGCCGGGGAAGACGAGTTTGCCGCACTTTTTCAAGTCGGCGGGTTTTGAAGTAACCAGCGTCTTCGCGCCAACGAGCTCGAGCGCCTTCTGGACACTGCGCAAGTTTCCCATCCCGTAATCGATAACTGCTATGATATTGCTCATTTAATCAATCGTTCCCTTAGTTGATGGAACTCCTTTTCTCCTGGCATCGATTTGAGTCGCTTCGTCGAGCGCTATACCGAACGCCTTAAAAACCGCCTCCAGAACATGGTGAAGGTCCTCACCCGAATATACCTCGGCATGAAGATTAATATTGGCGCTCTTCGCAAAAGTATCCAGAAAATCTTTACCGCTATCGACGGAATAGCCCTCCGATGCAAGCGATATGGCGTAAGGCGGCACCTTCCAGACGAACGCGTACCTGCCGCCTATATCCACCATGATCTTTGCCGCGGCGGTATCCATAGGCACCTCTTTCGATCCATATCTTTTTATGCCTTCGCAGTCGCCAAGCGCCTCTT
>JBAZUO010000001.1:7945-75408 GCA_041661345.1 Candidatus Omnitrophota bacterium
GTATGATGGGTATCCACATTCAGGTCGCCTTTAGCCTTCAGCGTAAGATCGAATAGCCCATGAAATGCGAATAGCGTCAGCATGTGATCAAGAAATCCGATCCCCGTCTTGATGTCGGCCTTGCCTTTTCCGTCGATGATCAATTTGCCGGATATATCAGTCTCTGTCGTTTTTCTTTTAATATTTGCACTGCGTATCTTTTTTGTCATAGGCTTCTCCTGAAATTTTTATTCAAACCTTACCTTAACCGAGTCTAAGTGTTTGCTGAGCTTTTCGATCCCCGCGATCTTTTCGAGAGGCTCTCGTATCTTTTCGAGAGCCTTCTTAGTATAAGACAGGACGTGCGAACTCTTGTAAAAGTCCGATAGCCCCAAACCCGAGAAAAATCTTGCGCTGCCTCCGGTCGGAAGAACGTGGCTTGGCCCCGCGACGTAATCGCCGACAGCCACGGGCGTATACGGCCCGAGAAATATCGCGCCGGCATTCGATATCTTATTCGCTATCTTCCGCGGATTATTCGTCAATATCTGTAGATGTTCCGCCGCGAGCATATTCGCGACATCCGCCGCTTCGTCCATATTCTTGACAAGGATCACATAACCCCTGATATTTTCTTTTTTAAGAACCTTTGCTATTTTTTTCGAATTCGTTATCAATATCGACAGCCCCATGAAGTGTTCAGCCTGGGCTTCAAGGTCGGCCTTTATAAAATTGATGTTCGAGGACTGGTTTGCTATTATCACAACCTCGGTCGGGCCGGCCAGCATATCGATGTCGCAGTAACCAAATACCTGCCGCTTGGCCTCGGTTACATAGGCATTGCCGGGCCCTACTATTTTATCGACCTTCGGAACCGTCTTCGTTCCGAACGCAAGCGCCGCGATCCCCTGGGCGCCGCCTATCTTATATATCTCATCGACCTTCAGGAGATCCGCGACGACAAGTATGTGCGGATCGACGGATTTATAATGGTTCGGAGGCGTCACCAGGATTATCTTCTTGACGCCGGCCATCCGCGCCGGGATAACGGTCATATAGACGCTTGATACGAGCGGCACTGTTCCGCTCGGGACATACACGCCGACATTTTCTATAGCGCTCACCTTCTCGCCCAGGAGCACTCCGTCGGCATCTTTTATCTTCCATGACTTCTTCAACTGTTTTTTGTAAAATTTATTGATATTCTCAAGCACGATCTTAAGCGTGGAGACGAATTCGGGCTTTATATCCTGATAGGCGCCCGAGATTTCGCATGCCGATACCTTGAGGTCTCTGGCTGTGAGTTTAACATGGTCGAACTTCTTCGTGTAATTTATAACCGCCTCATCGCCGCCGGCTTTAACGCTCTCTACGATCTTTCTGACGCTTTCGGATACACGCTTATTGCGGCCCGAGCCCCTCTCGCAAAGTTTCTGAAATTGTTTCGACCCCACTTTTACGAGTTTCATACGAACTTCTCCTTTATTGTGTCGATTACTTTGGTTATCGCCCCCTCAAGTTTTTCGGGAGCCTTGCCGCCGCCCTGCGCAAAATTCGGCTTTCCGCCGCCTGAGCCATCGACGGATAATGCTAACGCCTTTGCGATCTCGCCGGCGGAAACGCTTCTCTTGACGGCATCGTCGGTAACGGAAACGACGAAGGACACCTTATCGTCATTCCTGGTGGCAAGTATGACCACCGAGGACTTCTCTTTTTCCCTGATTTTGTCGCTCAATGTCCTCAGGCCTTCCATATTTATACCGTCTATGACCTCAGCTATAACTTTGATCTTGCCAAAAATTTTTGATCTGAGGATGAATGAGTCAAGCTTAGCCGATTCTTCTTTCAATTTTGCGCTCATCAGGCTTTTGGCTTCTTCTTTCTTACCCTCAGCCTCGAGTTTCAGGTTCCTGGCTTTTTCCTGGTCAGCCATCCATTTTTTCGCCGCCTCGCCGGTAACCGCCTCAATGCGGCGCACGCCCGACGCGGTAGAGCTTTCACTCGTGATCTTGAATATCCCTACATCCTTTGTATTATCGACGTGCGTACCGCCGCAAAACTCCTTCGATACGTCACCGACCGTAACGATGCGGACTTTGTCGCCGTATTTTTCACCGAATAACGCTATCGCGCCTTCTTTGCGGGCGCTCGCGATATCTTTTATCTCTTTTTTGATATGGATCGCTTTTTTTATAAAATAGTTCACAATTTCCTCAACCCTGGCGACCTCGCGTTCTTCCATCTTCTTCATATGCGTAAAGTCAAACCTCAGGTGCTCGGAATCAACCGAGGACCCAGTCTGCTTCACATGCTCACCCAGCACTTTCCTGAGCGCAGCCTGCAGAAGATGCGTCGCGGTATGGTTCGCCATCACTTTGGCGCGGACGGCCTCGTCTATCCCGGCTTTCGCGGTTTCGCCTTTTTGGATACTGCCGCGCACCATCTTACCGATGTGGACGATCGTATCGCCTATTTTTTTGGCGTCCTCCACTTTCATTACGCCGGATTTCGTTTCGATCTTACCCCAATCGCCCGCCTGCCCGCCCGATTCGCCATAGAATGGCGTCCTGTCCAGAATAACTTCCCCGCTATCGAGCACAGCTAAGACCTTTGCATCGGCATGCGGTTTCTCGTATCCGAGAAACTCGGTCTTCAATCCAAGCGCCGCGACTTTATTCGCGAATGTCTCGGAGAATATCTCGCCCTTGATCTTAGTCTTGGAGCGCGACTTGGCTCTCTGTTCATCGAGGAGCATCTCAAAAGAATCCTTATCTATTTTAAGTCCAAACCCTTGCGCGATTTCTTCGAGAGTGTCATAGGGCATTCCATACGTATCGTAAAAGTCAAATGCTGCGCGGGCTAATTCCTTAACCTTGTTATTTTTTTTGATATCACCGAATGATTCTAGAACCCGCGGAAGTTGATTCTCAAGAACGTTATCAAAGGCCATCTCTTCGGTCTTAACCACCTGGGCTATCTCATCACGTCTTACAGCTATATCCGGATAAAACTCCTTCATAACATCGGCTACGGTACTCACAAGTTTATACAAAAACGGCCCTTTTATACCGATTTCCCGGCCCCGTGTCACGGCTCGCCTTATCAGCTTTCGCACAACATAGCCGCGCTCTTCGTTGGACGGCATCACACCGTCAGCAATACAGAACGTCACTGCCCGGATGTGATCGGCAATGGTATTGACTCTGCTGCGCTCGGCACGAGCCTTGCTTGGCGAATACGACTCGATCTCTTTCACTACCGGCACAAATATATCTATTTCAAAATTCGTCTTCACGCCCTGCATTACCGACGCAAGACGCTCTAACCCCATCCCGGTATCGATATTCTTCGCCGGCAACGGCTTCAAACTTCCGTCTGGCTGCCTGTCGAACTGCGTAAAGACCATATTCCAGACTTCGACAAACCTGCCGCAATTACATTCAGGGTTACAGCCCGGCTTCCGGCACCCGACGTCCTTGCCGTAATCGTAGAATATCTCGGAACATGGGCCGCATGGCCCGTTCGGCCCCTTGGTCGGCGCTTCAGACGGCCAGAAGTTATCCTTCTCGCCGAATTTCATTATCTTATCCTCCGGAAGTTTTATAATATTCTTCCAGATATCATGTGCCTCTTGGTCGTCCTTATAAACCGACGCCCATAGCCTGTCGGCATCGATCTTCAAAACTTTTGTAAAGAATTCCCACGCCCACTGGATTGCTTCTTTCTTAAAATAGTCGCCGAATGAAAAATTTCCCAGCATCTCAAAGAAAGTGTGATGGCCACTCGTCCTGCCGACATTCTCAAGATCGCCGGTCCGCAGGCACTTCTGGCTCGACGTCGCGCGTTTATACGTAACGTTACGTCCGAGGAACTTCTCCTTGAATTGATTCATCCCAGCGCCGGTAAATAATAGCGTCGGATCGTCTTTGGGCACAAGAGAATCGCTCGGGACTACGGTGTGCCCTTTCGATCTGAAAAATTCCAAAAACGTCTTTCTTATCTCGTCAGTTTTCATTGTAAAGTTATCCACAGCTGTAGGAGAGGTTTAAACCTCCCCTACAGCTGTGCCGGTTAATTCTTCGGTTATCCTGCGTATAGTATCGTACTTAAATCCCCGCCTCAGCAAAAAATCGTAAACCCGCTTAAGCGCCTTGCGCGGCTCAAGTTTCTGGAAACGTTTATATTTTTCGGCGGCCATGTTAAAAGCCACCTCGTATTCGTCGTAATTCTTGGCCTTATCCTGCAAGGTGGCTTCGATAATAGAATCGCTTACGCCTTTTAGCTTCAGCTCGTGTTTGAGGATGACATCCCCCATCGGATTCATATTCATCCGTGAGTCTATCCAGAAACGCGCGAACCTGGCATCGTCAATATTGCCGGTTCTCTTAAGGTCTCCGATGACGCCGTCTATTACGGCGCCATCGTAACCTTTAAGCTTCAATCTCTGCCTTACCTCATGCTCGCTTCTAGGACGCGCACGCAGCAATAGATAGGCATTGTTTTTTGCCCTTATCCTGACCTTGTCGGCTTCCAATTTTATTTCAAAGCCTTCTCGTATATCTCTTTCTCTATTTTAGCCATGACTTTCGGATTCTCTTTCAGGAATATCCGCGCATTCTCCTTGCCCTGGCCCAATTTCTCTTCGCCATAAAGCACCCATGCGCCGCTTTTCTGCGTCACGCCAAAGGTCTCAGCCATATCAAGCACGCTTCCGGATTTCGAGATACCCTCGTCATACATTATATCGAATTCAGCTTTCCTGAACGGCGGCGCAACTTTATTTTTGACTATCGACGCCCTGACACGGTTCCCGACGACCTCCTCGCCCTTTTTCAACGAAGCGATGCGCCTTAAATCGATCCTTACGGAGGCATAAAATTTGAGCGCCCGTCCGCCCGTCGTAGTTTCGGGATTGCCAAACATGACCCCGATCTTTTCCCTTATCTGGTTAATGAATATCACGCAGGTCTTCGACTTGGCGATACAGCCCGATAACTTCCTTAAGGCCTGGCTCATCAGCCGCGCCTGTAATCCCATGTGGCTGTCGCCCATGTCGCCCTCGATCTCAGCCTTGGGAGTTAACGCCGCGACCGAATCTACTACAATAACGTCTACCGCGTTCGATCTTACCAGGGTTTCGACTATCTCAAGCGCCTGTTCGCCGGTATCCGGCTGTGACATGAGGAGATTATCAAGATTCACTCCGATCTTCTTCGCATACGCCGCGTCAAAAGCGTGTTCGGCATCGATAAACGCCGCTTGTCCGCCCAGCTTTTGAGCATTAGCGACTATGCTTAAGGTAAGCGTCGTCTTACCGCTCGACTCCGGGCCGAATATCTCTATGACCCTCCCGCGCGGAACGCCCCCCACGCCAAGCGCGATATCGATAGCGGCAGATCCGGTAGAAATCGCCGGCACATCGAGCTTAAAATCCTGGCCCAGCTTCATTATCGTTCCTTTCCCGAACTGCTTTTCTATGTGATCCAACGCCAGATCGAGCGCCTTCATCTTGTGGTCCTGCGCAACATCCTTTTTTTCTTCTTTTGGTGCTTCTTTCACGGCCTCTTTCTCCTTAACTTTGGTCTTTACCATCTCAAATCTCCCCTAGGTTAACTGACTGTCAATAATATAATTACAGTATTTTAGAAGCTATATTATACATATATCACCCCCTCCCTGTAAAGGAATTTAAGGACTCCGTTCCCCTCACATATAAAGATGCTAAAAACGGCGATTTTGTTGCAACTTTTTTTAAAAAAGTGTATACTTCTGTCTATGACTGCAGAGATAATATCGATAGGCACGGAACTGCTTCTCGGCCATATCGTTAACACAAATACCTCTTTTCTGTCTCAAAAACTTGCCGAAATCGGCGTCGACGTTTATCACACCTCCGTTGTCGGCGACAATCCGATGCGGCTCACCCAGGCTATCAAACAGGCGGTTCACCGTTCTGACGTTGTAATCACTACCGGTGGACTCGGCCCGACCGTGGATGATATCACTATCGAAACGATCGCCGCATTGGTCGGTAAAAGGCTCATCCTGAACAAAACCGTCCTCAAAGATTTGAAGGATTACTTCAAAATGAGAAAGACGGCCTTCCCCCGTAACAATGTACGGCAGGCAATGATACCTGAAGACACAAAATGGATAAGAAACAGAGCCGGAACCGCGCCGGGCCTCATCGCCGATTATAGGGGCAAGATAATCGTCTGCCTCCCCGGTCCTCCGAGGGAAATTGAGCCGATGTTCGTAAATGATATCATGCCTCTTCTGATAAAGAGGTCGGCGCCTAACTGGATAATCAAATCCCGGACGATAAAGATCGCGAGTGGGCTCGAATCGCTCGTGAATAACAAAGTTAAAGATCTATTGAATTTAAAACCGCCGACGACCGTGGGCATATACGCAAAACTCGGGCAGGTTGAATTAAAGATCATGTCTAAGGCAAAGACCGGGAAAGAAGCTGCCCGGGCTATTGCTCTGATTGAACAGAAGATCCGCTCGCGCCTCAAAGATCACATCTTCGGCTGCGACCACGAAACTCTCGAGGGCGCTGTCGCCGGATTGCTGATCGCGAAGAAAAAAACGATAGCCGCCGCCGAATCCTGCACCGGCGGGCTTCTATCTAGCAGGCTCACCGATGTCAGCGGAAGTTCGAAGTATTTTATAATGGGGCTTATCGCCTACTCAAATGAGGTAAAGAAAAATATCCTGTGCGTAGACTCAGAAATTCTTAAAAAATATGGCGCCGTTTCGGCGCAGGTTGCTTCGCAGATGGCTGTCGGCATAAAACTTCTTGCCGGCGCCGATATCGGTGTAGGAATTACGGGGATCGCCGGCCCGACCGGCGGGACCAGAACCAAGCCGGTAGGCCTTGTCTACATAGCGCTTGCTATTGGTAGTAAACTAATCGCGCGGGAATTGAAATTTAGGGGCTCGAGGGAGGAGATCAAGTTCCAGTCCTCGCAGGTTGCTTTAGATTTAATTAGGCTAAATGTTTAGTAGCCGACGTTTAAACGTCGGCTACATTGTGGATAACTTTTGATTAAGAAATGCGTACCTTTATAGCGATAGAACTTTCCGATGAAATCAAAGACATCCTCGACCGGATCCAGTCTCACTTAAAATATGCCGGCGCGGATGTGAAATGGATCGAGAAAGATAATATCCACCTCACCTTGAAATTCCTGGGAGAAATCGACGATAATAAGTGCGAAAAAGTCAAATCAGCCCTGGACGAGATCGCCAAATCTACAAAACCTTTCGAAATATCGTTAAAAAATATAGGCGCATTCCCGAAGATAGAATTTCCGCGAGTCATCTGGGTAGGTCTCGATAAAGGCGCGAAGGAATCGACAGAGCTTGCTTCAAAAGTAGACGAAGTGCTTTCGAAACTTGGATTCGACAAGGAAGTCCGCGCATTCGCCGCGCATCTTACCATCGGCCGCGTTCGCTCACCGAAGAATAAAGAAGAGCTGCAGGAAAGGGTCAATTCGTTTAGTAAACAGTTTACAGCAGACAGTTTACAGTATATAAATTCTATTTACCTACTCCAAAGCACACTCACGCCTAAAGGCTCTATCTACACAAAACTTCACGAAGCAAAACTTTCTTAAAAAATGCCCGGGTGCGGAATTAAGGGATGCTAACTCGGGGGAAAGCACCCTTAATCCCGTTGACCCGGGCAAATTCGTGAAGTTTGCGTGCAAATTTCATCCTGAGGCTGCGACGAACAGGAGCAGCCGAAGGATCTCGTTCGTTATGCCGCTATTAGTAAAGTCTCCATTCTGATCCTGCTTGCCTTCAATTCCTCGGGATCCATCCTGCATAAGCCCTTGAACCTCAATATCGCTTTTAGCGCAAACGCGATATTGTTCCATTCCGCATTATCGAGCAACTTCAAAATGTCATCTCCGATATCCGACCCGGAGAGTATCTTGTAATAGTAAGCGATCGCTTGCCTGTTGCCGGACATGATCGCCCTGGCAAGGCCTATTACACCTTGTAAATATAAATAATTCTCACCTGTCAATTTGTCACCCACGATCAGGACGCTGGCCTTCGCATAATTCCTCTCTTCGTCAGACTTCCATATTTCACTACCGTCATTATCTTCTTTACTCAAGACAACCGCCAGTTTATCCTTAGACGGATTTCTCTTGATTTGTGCCCGTATTTCTTCAGGACTCAATATCGCTATCGCGCCGCTGTCCAACACCGGTTTCAGCGCGATCTTGATTCCCTGTTCCAGCTCGGTCCTGTCACCGTTTTCGATAAACAGATTCTCCGACAATAATACCGCGGCGCCGCTTCTGATATTAACATCTTTGAATATCTTGTCTATCAGATCGATAGTGCTGGAAACATCGTTTTCTTTAACTAAAGCCTCTGCGGGTATAGTTGAAATTGTAGGCGCGACGCTTGGCTCCGGCATAACTTGCGGTATTTCACTAAAAGGCTGCGCGAGCGGCGCGCCCGGATGCGCTATCGTTTCCGTCGCCGGCATTGTCGGTTCAGTGCCGAGTATCTCATTCGAACCTTTATCGACCGTCGCAGTTGAAGCCGGCGCAGATTGCCGTGAATTAACGGCTTGAGCGGCATTTTCTTTGGCGCCAGAGGCATCTGTCGTCGGTTCGGATTGCGGAGACGGCGGCTGCGAAACCCATTGTTGCATCCAATTCCACTCGTCTTGACCAAATCGTTCGATAAAATCGGCCTGCCCGGAACAGCCCATTCGTTGCATCAATGAGAGCGCGTCCTCCTGAAGCCCATTATGCACTTTTGCTGTATTGAATATATTATCAGTAAGATGATATTTATGATCAAGCGGATTAGGCCCCGAAAATCTTATATTGCTTCCAATCTCTGATATCAAGAACCCAAGCACTTTGCGCGGATCTTTATCATGTGGTGAATATTGACCTATAAGGTCTTCCGAATATTCATCTGCCAGCCTATTAACCGCAGTATCAAATATTTTTTTCTCCATCCCTAAGCCAAAAGGATCGTAATCTGTCCGAAAAGATAGTGGGTCCGCTTCTAGCTGTCCGGCTATGTTTTCGGCTACGCTCTTCCGGAAAGGCGGCACCATCATCGGGGTCAAATCTCGTACACTGCCAACTGCATTATCGGTATCACTAGCGTCCATAGCTTTGGCTGCCAAGTTTGCTATCTCTTCGCCATTAGACATGTCGCCGAGGACTTTCTTTATACCTTGCGCATAACCTCTATGTTTGGCTTCTGCGGCAAATGCCAAGTCATATCTTCCTAATTTATATAGCGTCTCGGCCATCGGACTGCGGAATTGTCCTATGTTAATAGGCGCCGGCGTAAATATCGAATTCACCGGTATGTGCAACAGGAAGCCTGCCATGCCCATTGCGCTTGTGATTATAAAACCGCGGCGTCTAGCAAAATTGTTAAGTTCGATATAAATATTCCATATGATACGATCAAGATCGGTCCAGTATTCGGACGGGATATTTCTAAGGCGGTCTATTTTAGCCATCAAAGAATAGACATAAGCTTCTTTTTCATCAGGATGGATACTAAGAATAGCGGTAGCTGCTATCTTAGAGGATTTACGCAATAAGCGATTTTTATCCGGGAAAAATCTGGTCGAGATACTTCTCTCTGCCCTCTGGCAGGCATCAGATATTAGGTTTTCTAATTTCGACGGCGGTTCACTCGGCGGCGCGTTGTATCGTACGTTCTTACCGAATCTCTGCTCAATATCAGCGCGGTCTTCATCGCGCGTAATCCGTCGAGTCTCTGCCGCTCGTGCCCGCATCTTTATTACATCAGGTGATATATTAATTTCCTGCTCCGCCGCGGCTGGGATAGGAGTAAGATCGGCATTGTGCTCAAAACTCATTCCCAACGTGCTAGCCAAAGATTTGAGCTTCTCACATATAAGGGGCCGAGCTTTACGCAGCGGATGCGATTCCGGAATGCTGAGTCTGGGCCTTAGCTCTATGCTACCACTATTTTGCGAGAGAGATATCTTAGCAACTAAACCGGGCACTTCATCTTTATCCGATAGATCGTTTGCATCATAAAATTCTACCGTTATATAATCACCACTGGCTCCAGATACACACCAAGAAACGCTAGGATGCTCGCTGAACGATTCTTCCTCAGGCCCGAAATGTCTTTTAAGATACGCAAATCGATCGCGTTCATAAGCAGCCCTGGCGAACTTTATTAATCCTGTAGTTTTCGGTTTGCTAGCTTCCGCCGCGGCTGGGGCAGCGTTTTCTTCCGCCCTGTTATACGTACTTACCCATCTCCACAGCTCGTCTTCGTATTCTTCTTCGGTCTTCCAACCTCCATAATAACCGATATCATAATAGCCTTTTATTTCAAAAAATAGAAAGTTCGCAAAAATAGACAAATCACCATAGTCTCTTAGTAGGCGAACCTGCTTAACATGAAGTTTCTTTTCGTCAATCCGGCCTTCCGAATCAAGCAATTCCAAAAGAAAAGAATAAGTTTCCTTAAGGTCCATTTTTCTTGTGTGCATTCCGCGATCCTTCCAATACTCAGAAAGATTACCGATCGAAGATTGCAAATAAAGAATTTCTACCATGTAAGCTTTCGCCTCGCTTTTAATTTTACTGTACATGAGATGCCTCAAGGCGCGACGGTATTCCTTACCGCGATCATCCAGTGAATAAGCAGCTTTTATTCTTTCTTCATACTCTCTAGTTGCTATTTTCAATTGGTAGAACATCTTTTCATACCAGTCGTAGGCGTCGTCCATGCGACGGCGTTGATCCGGCAATAAATGAACGAGCTCGTGAAGAAGCCACGCTTTGAGCTCAAGATCATCCAATTCACTCAATGCCTCCTCGTCAATCCAAAGCACATTGTTTTCTACCTTCATGAGGAATCCACCATAGCCCACAACTCTGATTCTATCTTCCACAATCAATGAGCGAGCTATGTGCTCCAATTCCTCAATTTCCGAATTTGTTAAGCCCGTTTTTTCAAGACAACTGCGTTCTTTAATTAATTCGAGGATCTGCGCATAAACTTTGGCTTGCGGCTTCGCCACGGCTTGAGCAAGTCTTAATACGCCCGCCTCTTCAACTACATCGCCTGCCGTCATTAGTTTTTCTATTTCAGTTTCGACCTGCGCAGGCTGTATGTTTCCCTTAAAAGCTGCTACTACCTCCCTACGCTGTTTCGGGCCGGTTGATAACATTTCCTGTATGTGGTAAGGAATATTCGCCATCCCGCCAAGGCTCGGAGGGACAACATCAGGGTTAAGCTTTTCTCCCTGCTCCGCCGCGGCTGGGGTGGCACTTTCTGGACCGTCCCTATATCCTTTCCTGGAGATAGCGCCATTTAGTTTATTTATAGGCGTCTTATAAAATTTGGCTCTATAAGGTGCGCCGGATTCGCTTTCATCTGTAAATCGGACACGCCCCCCGCCATCTCCTCCACCATCGTGATACTGGTAGAATAACTCCCTCGCTTCTTCTTCATCATAAGGAAAACTCACCTTATAAGAATCGGATTTTTCCCTGTTATAATCTATTCCGAATAAGAAGGTGCCTTTTTCATTATAAAAATCTTTTTCGGTAAAAGGGTTTCCATTATAATAATCCGCGACTGCAGCGCTAACTTCTTTTCTTAACGTATCTTCTATGTATGCATTTACGTAAGCTATCCCATCAGTAAATTCATATGCCGTGTCAACTCCGGACGATAATTCTCCGAAATCGAAGATATAGATGTGGCCAGTTTCCGGATCGACTCCGTAGTTACCAAGAGGATCACCGTAATCTACATCTACCGCACCCCGTCTGAAGATATCTATAAACAACTGTTTATACCTATCTATCAAACCTTTTGCCTCATCGATACGTCCGGTTTTGATATTTTCCATTATGATATCCTTAAGCGGTATTACCTTTTTCTGGATTATAGCCACATCCGTTTTCTTTGTCCCTATACCCTCAACAAAAAATTTGAATTCGTTTTCGCCGGGTTTCGTGGCAGCTATAACAAGAGTAGGAACTGCTAATCCGTTCAGCTTTCCCTGAGCAACTAACCAGCCCTCCTCAAGCCATTTGTCTATTACAATTTTACGCCTGGCCTGATCGGGATATGTTTTAACAATATATTTGAAAGACGGATCAACGCCTATGAAAGAAACGAGGTGCTTCCCCTCATACCACTGTCGCAGTATATTGCTCACGGGCTGAGAAACCTCTGTAGATACCCTTGTCTCAAGCAGCGATTTTATCTCTTCAATTAGAAACTTTCCGTCTACCTCGGATGAAAATGCTATGCCGAGATCCATAAGTGTTCGTCTGCACTCGCCAAGATTACCGGTAGATTTTCTCAGTTTTCCGATAACGCCATTATCTACGCTCTTAAGATCTCTCCGGAACTCATCTAATTGGTCCCACTTGCTCATAGTAAGCGGTGCCCATAAGATGAAGGTATTGTAGAGTCCGTGGGTAACTATATTGGCAATTTGGTGGATTCTTAAAGAATATGCGAGTAGTAGCCCTAATTCAGGGGGTATACCGAAATTTGAGGCAAGCAGCTGCATAGTAATAATAAGCGAATACGTCATTGCGATCCAGACAGCACCTATGCCCATTGAACGGCTCATCCAGTGATACCAGCGTATATTCTCATGCTCTTTCAAGAATTGAACCAGGCTAAACATTTTAGATAAATCATACCTTTCGACAAAAGCCGCATACCATCCTATAAGGAATTTCTGAAAGTAAGATAACTCCTTGTAGCTTAATTTCGGATCAAGCCCAAAGCACCCGAGCGCATTTACAAATGTTTTAGGAAGAATAAGACCTGTGGTACCAGTTGTCGGCTCCGCGACTGGCGATTCCTTGGAATTCCGGAATATATAAATTGGGCAACCGGTATCACGCATAGCGCAAATTAAAGTTCCGCATGCGTGAATCATCTTTTCTATCCTCGGGGCTTCTTTAGAGTTTATGTCGGGGAAAAAACGAATCACCGCCAACCCTGTCGACGCGGTAATTTTCTGTATCACTTTAAAAATCGTCGTATCCTTTTCCTCCCCTGCAAATTCGGAGCTCATAACCCCATTGGCCATCAGCAATTGAACACTGCCTTGCTGGAGGTATTGGCCTGCTTCCGCAGCGTCAACATTATATATTTTTACACGGCCCCTTAATTCTGGGAAATGCTCCCAAATTTCTGAGGCAGAGATTTTGACACAAAACGGCGAATAGTTAAAAAGATGATAAACTGAGGCATTCGGACAAAGCTTGACGATTTTTGTAAACTCTTCATAAGAAAAACCAAAGACAGCAACCTCTTTGCTGCGGGTAAATTCATCCAAATGGATATCTGCTCTCTTTATAAGCATCTCATTTTCCATCTCAACAAAATCTGGAGCTGAGAAATCAGGGTAATCAGACTCTGACCTATCACTAACCGGTGTCACCATAAGAGGCATCCATTCAGGTGCCAATTGGGAAGATTCTGCCGGCAATCCCGGCCCTGTCTTCGACGTCGGAGATGCGGCTTGGGCTGGCGACTCTGCGACGGGCAAAGTCCTTGTCCTGATCTCCTCAAAATGTTCTTTCAGCCGCTGATTAATTTGATCACGGTAATCGAACGCTTCTTTGTTACGGGATACGGAGTCACGACTTGTAAGAATTTCATTAGCGATGTCATAGAATAATTCAATATCATCCATACAGAGCCGTCCGTCCGAGTGATCGGAAGCTGAAACCGTAAGACGGACTATCGTGCCGGCGGACAATCTATCCCCTTCAGCAAGAAGCAACATTGATATAATAGGTAATTCCCGGTATTTTTTACCTTCTTTGATTTCCAGCTTAAACAGAACTCCCGGAAATTCCATTATCTTTTTCACGACAGATTCTAAAAGTTGATATGGGAAAAGGTGATGCTGCGTATTGAGCTCTAATTCTCTGCTGATACACATTCCGGCTGTTTTTGCCGCTATAGGCGGCTGCACGGCAGGCGATTCGGCTTTACCGGCTCCTGACAGGGTATCCCCCTGTAGGATGGCAGCTTTCTCGGGAACAGTATTAGCCGCGGCTGAGGATGGCGTTTTATCTTCAAAGTTTCCTGATAGCTTGTTGTATACGAAAATTCGACTTATCGCTTCAGGAGGCACATCTTCTCTTGTTGTATCAGAGTCATCATATCCCGGAATTTTAGATTTTTCGCATTGAAGCACCACAATTACAAAATTCTCTTGAGGCTGGCCATACTTATACATGCCAAAAGCCCAAAAAGCTGTCTTCTTGGGATCTTGCTCAAAATTATAATAGTTTTTGTCAGTAGTTAAGTCGGATATTAACAATCCATCATGAAAAATTTTATTAAGGTCCTCTACGGTTAACCTCATACCGCGGTACCTAAATTTCTCACTGTCTGCAAGCATTGATGCCGGCATCGATTTCTTGCTTCCAGATAAAAAAGAACTTGCAACATCATCCCAGGTTCCACCAAATTCTGCTAAGTCGCGATAAATATGCACTGGTTCTATCATGACTTGCGGCGTCGGTCTTTTGACTGGCGGTTCCGCGGCCGAAGCGGTTTTTTGCTGATTAATTTCTCCGTACGTTTGTGGCACATTTAAACTAACTGGCGGTTCTTCCACTGAGGGGAATTTGGATTCAACCGGATCCTTATGCTGGCGCGGTTCCCTCCTGGATCCCGGCGCTTTCTTATCGCCGCGCTTCGCGCTCGGCACCGATGCAAGCGTAATTGGGGACGCTTTCATTTCCGAACTTGATTTTGAAAGCGTCCCTGAATCTATTTGTGCAAAATACCCTTCCGCCATCATCTTATCCGCGCGACCAAGGTATCCGTTATTGCGTAAATAGGCAGCGCCGTTTTCATAATCGGTCTCGGTCACTCTAGCAGTGCGCTCGTATTCCGGAGCTTCCTGATCATACGGATCCACATCTATTATTCCCCATTTCTCCGTATGAGCCACATATTGGAATGGCTGATCTTCCGCTTTGCTAAACATACCCATAAGCGATGCCTTCTCGCCTAAAGACCTTAACAGGTAAATAACCATGCAAGCATTACTCAAGCATCTTCTAAGATCGAAACTTCTTACCGCAGTTTTGACCTTAGTTATTAATTCAGCGTCTTTCTTTGCATTAGGCGCTTCCCGTAATAGAATAGCCTGGGACGCGTTACTTTGGGACTGGCCACTCACATCCGCTGCGGTTGGAACAAAACTTTTCATCTCCCTATATTGCGCAAACTCTTCCGGCGTAATCAGGGACGTTTTCATTTCTAAGTTCAAGCCTGTCCCCCCTGGCAAGGTTGCCGGGGACACATCTGATCTTGATTTTGAAAGCGTCCCTAAATTCTCCACCGCGGATGGGGCTGTCAACTCTGCGGCCGACGGCTGTCGCAGGGTGTCCCCTTGTGGGATGGCACCTTTTTTAGCGTTTGCGGCTTGCGCGGATAATTCTTCGATGATCTTCCCGTTAAATAGGGCGGCTTGTTTGGGATCTATATTCAGCGGCACGCCGGCATTGTCCCTATTAAGCTCTGAACTATTAGTTAGGAAAGAAACTTCGCTTCTTCCGGCTATTGAGATAATATAAGGTTTCATCGCTTCAAATCGCTCCCGGGCCTCAGAATCTTTCATGCCAGGATTAAGGCCTACTATGATATCTATATCGAGATCGGCAACGCCTCCGCTTATCTCCATAGCGGCCAATTCAGCAAGGTCGTGCTCCTTCTCCGGAATCACTACATGTTTTAATGGTATCCTGGTAGCAGGGTTAAGAGCATCTAAAGAATGCGCAGTGTCAAGCCTATCTATGACGCCAGTAGTAGCCAAATAACCAAGATAATCGCCGCTGGTTAGATTGGAGTATCCAAATTTTACCTCTTCTTGCCAATCGATATCTTTTTTAGAGCCCATTTTCTTGCCCATATACGACCCAAAATCTCCATGAGCATCAAGGTGTCTCCATACAACACCTCCGTTATTAATAATATTTTGCATTGACGGGCCATAATGCTCAAAGGCAAAGGAATAAGACAGGTTGTGCTGGCCGCCCCAGTAAATCCTCTTGCCATTTGCCAATATTATAATTACAAAATAACCATTACCTACTTTATATTTTTTGTCATTTATGGACACTTCGATAACCGGATATATTACAGATTGCTGTTGTTCAATTTCATATTGCCTCTGTTCGATATTAGCGGCGCCAAATGTAAACGGCTGATCCAGAGAAATGGTAATAGGTACAGCGGCTGATATGGCATCTTTTGGACTGTCATTATTTTTCTCAACCTGATCTCTTAAGAATACTTCAAAATCCTTTACCTTTATCTTATTTCGCTCGCCTGCGGGCCTTACAATCCGTCTGTAATCGACAATATTATCCGGCGTAAGAATAAATGGCCCATATCCGGATTTCATTAAAATATAGTTCAAGACAAAACTTGCGGCCCTTTTATTACCGTCGTTAAAAGGCTGGAGGTTGACTAACCTTACAAAAACGTGGGATGCCGCCTTAATAGGGTCTTGCTCTATCTCGGCGCTAAACTTATCGGAAAACATATATTTAAATACTCTTCTGGTATCAGATATGTTATCGCCCATTTCGGCGCCATAACTACCGGCGTTTTTAATTACACCGCTGCTGCCTAACGTGGCATGAAATGTCTGGTATTTCTCCTCCATACGTTCAGCTGTCATGGGGCCGTTTAATATGAAGTCGTTAAAACTCCTGACCGCGGCGCAATATTGCGTCACCAATGACGGCACAAAATCTGTTTCGCCAAATTCCTGATCCGGATCAAGTTGCTGATTTATATATGAGATATCGCGCTGAATTTCATGCAAATTTCGCCCTACCGCTTCAATATCAATCTGGCTTCTGACTCTTTTACTGTGCCACACGCGTGAACTGGACATATCCCGGAGCGATGCTGCCGATAATCCCACACCTGTCCCTGGTTTCGCAGCCTGATCGGGATTCTTTTTAACGGTCAATATATTCTCGGAAGCGCTGCTTCCCGGCCGCGCTTCGGCAACAGCCTGCGCGGCAAGTTTTGCAAGCGACGGATCCTCGCTTCTGGCAAAGGCAAAAAATGGATTGAGGCTGCTTGATCTGGCTATGCTGACGAGCGTTTCATATGCTGTAGTATAAAATTCGTCTTTTTGTGGATAAGATGCCAGGGCGATAAGAAGATTGGGAACTATCATGTTGACGGGAACTAGATCACTATTATTTCCGCTTAATATGCCTAGATACTTAATCGCTTCCAGCTTATATTTAGGGATATAGGGCATCGCAAGCCCTTTTCTAACTTTAGATAATTTTGTTAGCACATCAATAAACGGTACAATATCCTCAGCTGGCCCGGCCCTAATCTCCATCCACACAATATGAGTAAGCGAAAGCAGAATAGCGGGGTCATGCTCAAAATATTTCGACATCGCCTCTAAAAATTCCTTATCTCTTAATAATGGGCTGTAATCCAAAAATATATCATCTATCTTCCTGTGAATAAAATCTTCGTTATCATTTTTTCCGACCGAATACGCGAGGGCGACGAATTTGCCGAAACCCTGTTTATATCTGTCCTGGCATGCAATACTCAGCCTTATCTTGTCACGGGCATTTGCTATCGCCCCTTCTTTAATACCCGGAACTCTAACTAGGTACTTGATCTGGGCAAAATTTCTGCCCTTTTCAAAAAGGACCATTCTGCCTTTGGACGACTCGGGTATTAAGGCCTGGGCCATGGACTGCCTTTGTGTTGCAGTGAAACCAAGTATCTGCAATAACCTGTCATTGCCTTTCGGATCATTTACGGCCTCAAGAATCGCCCTGTCAATCTCATCCTGAGACGCATCCGGTTTCAATCCCTGACCCGCAATAAGCGAGCTAAGGGACGTCCTATCAACCGAAAACGCCGCATCACCTTCGAACGCCGCGCCAACACCCTTCTTTCGGTCGCTTTCTGCTTTCTGTGTTTCTTCTGTTTCGCGGATGAATTCCAGAATCTCTCCTTCATATTGCCTGCCATAATAACCGCGTCCCATTCTCAATATCGCGCTTCTCAAATCAGGAGTTAAAGTAAGCCCCAGAAAAAACAACTGTTTCAGCTCATCCAAAATTATCCTTGCCATCGGAACGTCTTTGCGCCCATCCGAAAATCGTATCGTTTGATTCAGGTTAAAACCGTCTATTGCGCTCGTTACGCTTTCTTCCGGTTTCGCACGGTCCCGGGCCGCATCTTCTCTAAATGCTCCTAAAGAATATAGTAAACGTACCGCTCTCATACTAATAAGCGCGTTGTAATCATCGGACGACCATCTCCACGACGGTGCTTTAAACGGCAAAAATTTCAACAGGAATTCGGCCCTCTTCCTTTTTGAAACGGTAATTTCATCAGAAGCTTCATAGTTATTTCCGAGTATCGTCATGGCTTCAAACAGATAAGAATAGCCTTCTCCTGAGGACAATAGCTCCATAAACTTATCTTCAGCCTTATATATCTCTTCTTTGGAATCAGGAAATCGCTTAGTCAGATTTGAATATCTTTGCAATAACGCGTTTACACGCACGTTCGTTACGCTTTTTTGGACTGTCTCATCTTTTATTTTATCCGCGAAGACCTTAGCCGTATCAAGAAATTTAATAAACGCTTCGTCGGGCATATCCGTTAAACCGCTCTTTCTTATAACGGCCGACCTCCATATATCAGGCATCAACATGATCGCTCTCGTAACTGCCCCGTCAAAGAATTTATCTTCCGCTGTATGCCCGGCAATCAGGGGCATATCGGCTTTTCCCAGTATCCTGCGATAAGCCGACATCACCAATTCTTCATTTTTCAGACGCGAGGCGGCATGTCTTATATGGAATAGTAATAAATAGCTCTTAACATTCGCAAATGTCCTGTTTAGCGCGTCTAAAAACTCTTTTTGTTGGGATACGCGTACTGTCTTATATTCAACAAGATAACTAAGGGCCCCTATTATCGCGGCCTGCTGATAAAAATCCCTGTTTTCCAGCCCTTTACATAGATATGAATACATATCATTAGAACTCTGAGCAGCATTCAGCAGCGCCGTTGTAACATCTTTAGTGTATGGCGCAGCCTTAGTCAATAATAGTTCGACCAACTCCGCATCCGGGAAACATGCCGCGCCTTCGATTGCCATTCTGGCCGTTATCTGGTTATCATCTTTGCGTAATTCACCGGCGATGAAATCCCTTATGCGGGCCCTGCATGCCGGCGTTCCATTCTTTGCCAGCTTCGGAACTATGATCCGCTGCAGATATAATCTATTGATCCTGTTTTCCGGTGATTCCACAAATGCCGAAAGTTCAGCTTCAATGGCTTCATCTTTAAAAGAAACGGCCCTGTCAATAGCGCCGAGCCGGTCAATGAAATTATCCTCCCGCAAACGTCTTTTCAGGATACCTGCCGCCTTATCCCGTTCTCCATACATGCAGAAATACTCCAGCTCCTTACCCATGGAAAGAAACGGATAAGGCCCTTCCGACTCCGCTACTATAAGGCCATGTACATCTTTATCAAATATATTATAGAGATCCGTCAAAACGGAAATCGCCTGAACGCCTTCCTTAAAACCCTCACCCTGGAAAAGCGCTGGTAATTGGCTGGTATAAGCCCTGTCTACTACCCACATTATCGTCGATGTAGTCTCCCTGCCTTCCAGCGAACCGATCTCCCAGATAGGGTTTGCGCCGAGTTCGAGGTATATGTCGTTACCCGCCTGCCGCGAAGAGGATTCGTGGTCGGTCACGGTAAAGTGGATCACTTTCCCGCGCAGTGTTGGATCAAAGAATTTTTTCGCAGCCTCCAGCACCCTGCAAAAACGCTGCATCTTTTCATCATCTGGATATTGTTTCTTAAGCGCATCGATCTCGGCGCCGGTATCAGCGCCTTCAGCAAAGCTTATCCGCCCGGTATGCGCATTTGCGCTTTCCAAAACACTACCGATTTCCGATGCGGGTAGATTATCGGCAAGAATCTTTAATGCTACGGCCTTGCCGGCGTTTCCGGCAGTACACGGAAAATCGAACTTTAAGCCATTGTCACGCATCAGTGTAAAGATGTCCTGAAATGATAAGCCATTACCTTTATAACGGGTATGCATGTCGGCCAGGCTCTTATACCGGCCATCCGGCAGGTCAAGTTCCTGCACCATAAAAAGATGATAACTGTTTGCAGGTAACATAATATAGAGGCCGTTGTCACGCAGCTCCCGTCCGCTGCGAAGATACACCTCCCCGGTCAGACGGTCGGTAAAAGCAAAATATTGAGAGGGTACGGCCGATATGCCTAATTGGCCGGCGGCTTCTCCTATCGGGATCTGGCTTGATATATCCCAATCAGCATAATTTCCGACAACTACCGCGGACCTCACCTTGTTAGTAGCATTATCTCTATCATAACGGGCAAAACTGAGAAGACCTGGATGCGAAGTATTGAATACAAATAATTGCCCTTGTCGTAGTAGGGGATCTTGCGCAATTGAGATAATTTTCCTGAATAACTCCTGTATCTGAGGCCTGGGCCTATCCACCAATGATAATTGATACCATTTTGCAGTCGCGCGCGCAAAATAGCCCTTGATCTGTTCAATAAGCACTATCGGCATTCCCGGCATGGCCGCTATCGCAAGAAATTGATTTTGTAAAATACGGCTGACTTCTTTTGGAAGATCTCCGTATCTTTTTATAGCGGAAGGTTCGTCATCGTGCGAAATGATGCTGTACGCCCTCTTGAATTGTTCACCGATATACTCATTCATTAGATATTCTTTCAACTGCTCGATCCTGCCTTTATTGAGAAGGTTGAATACATGTGTCTGCGAAATGTAGTCAAAGCCGCAGCGTTCGAGAGCGTCGAACAGCCAGTACGCCTCCGCTATAAATAACGCCTTAGGATTTATAGTGCGTACCGCCTGGATCATCTCGTCCCATAGCTCCCTGGGCCAGTACCAATTGATATCACGTGGACCCGCCAGGTTAGGATGATGCCACCACATATCGAGAAATCCTCCTCCGCCATCCTTAACCGTATTCATAGCGCAATCACAGCGGAACCCTTCGACCCCCTCTCTGGCAAATTGGACCGCAGTATCTATGAGGGCCCTACGGACATTAGGATTGGTGACATCCAGAAGTGCCATATCGCGCCAGTACTCACCCCTATTTCTCATAGCCGATTCCGTACCATGTGCAACCAGTATCCATCTATTAAGCTTCGTGGAACAATGTAAAAAATATCCCGGATTCGCTAAAAGTATCCGGTCAAAAAGCTCTACCAGTTCCACGTGGGCGCTATTCCATGCGCCGGCGTTATCTTTGTCGGGAAGGTTACGCATGGCACTCAACGCAAATAGCTTCTCATTGTCTTCATATGAAATATCTTTATGGACATACCAATAATCATCGCCCTCCTGCAGGCTTTCATCCTTTAACCACTTACAGTCGATAGCCGTACTATGGGCAACCAGGTCCAGGGATATGCCAATCTTTAGCTCCTTAGCTCTTTGCAGAAGGCGCCTGAACCCTTCCCACCCCCCAAGCTTTGGATTGAGCAGGAAATTATCGGGTATCGAAAATGCTGAAGCTATAAAGTCCGTGGTATCATGAGAACCATTCCTGACCACGGAAATAACACGCCCTTCCTCGTCGCGATCGTAATAAAAATTGTGGACATTATCATCTTGTTCACCCTGGGACTGCTTGCGGCTTACTTCGCTTTCCCGGTATGCACCCAGAAGGTAGACGTGTTTTATACCCATACCGCTTAACGCTTCGAGCTCTTTCACTATATCGTCAAATGATTGGAATAACCTCGCATTAACGGATACAAGCACGGAACCGCGCTCCTGACGGGATAGGCTCTCCCTGTAAGAGCGTGTCTCTTCAGGCAATTTTTGCTCGCACGTCTGCCATAGCTTGTCAGCGGGCATCAATTCCGCCTGCTGCAGCAACTCGGCAGGTATTTCTACATTGCCTGGTACAACCTCGTCTTTCTTCGCTAAGAGCGCCTCGAACGTCACGGGCATCCGCCAGTTCCAGTTCTTGTCGTGAACCTTCCCGGGCTCGTTTATTCTGGATATCCTTGGAGATACTTTTAGCTTACCCTGGATCGATCGGCAGCTGAAATCTGCCTCATCCATGACAGTATACATTCTGTCTTCGGCAAATTGCGGACTCTCTTTTTCCCCGATACTTACTCCATATGCATTTGCAAATTCTGCCGTTCTCCTTCGCTCCCTATCGGAAAAATTTTCGTAACGACCAGCAAACGTTGGTTCCGTATCATGTGTTTCACTTACTGCAAGCATGTGCGGACGTGTAGCTATTCCCGAGTCTCTCCACCCTATTACATTGTATAGGTAAAGGTTCGGTAATTTTAATGAGAGCTCGTCCAGCATATTCCTTACATTTTCCGGACGCTCACCCAGGTCTTCACCGATAATAAGTAAATTACTGGCTAACGCAGCGCTAGCCAGTTCTGTTATGGTTTCACGCCCTGCCTTCTCCATATCGGCGGGTAACGCGGGGTAAAATTTACCTTCCAAAGCCTTCTTACCTTCTTCTACCAGCCATTCCGAGCACAATCCCAGTAGGTGGTCTATTCTTACGCCATGATAAAATTGGGCCGCATATGTTATACGCCGTTTCCAGTAATTCAGAACTTCCTGCCTCTTTTCACCCCACCTATAAGCAGGCAATCCCCAATTCTGCCCATCATCATTAAACTGGTCTGCGGGAGCGCCGGCATTTTTTTCGAGGTCGAACAACTCCTGGTTGGCCCAGACGTCGGCACTGTTCTTTGACGGATATATCGGCAGGTCTCCTATCAGGAATTTATTAAGTTCATCGGCATGTTTTTTTGTCTTAAGCGCTCTCTTGTAATATAGCCACTGCGCATATTTATAAAATTCGATCTCTTTACTATGTTCCTTCTTGAAACGCTCGATGTCCTCCTTATTATTCGGATTCCCGGGATCCCGGTATTGCTCCTCCCACTCGCGCCAGTATTTACCTTTATGATGATCTAGTAAAGTATGGAATAGCGCATAATTGGCAATCTCTTCACGAAATTCGTAATTATTTACATAGCTTTCAAATTGTTTAAATTCTTCATTCTTCGGATCGGCGCTGCACTTGGAACAAAATTTTTCGAATTCCCGACTCAACACGTATTCCTTAAAAGCATATAAAAGCTGATAGTCGACTCTTTGCGAACTTTTAGCGTCAGATAATTTTAATTTAACATATGCCTCTATCTTGTTTTTTAATATTTTTTCATCCCGCACTACGATAACTCCTTGTGCAGCCATTTCCCTGATAAGTGACGGGCTTATATCCGCACCGGGGTCTATATAGTGAAGTTTAAGGTATGATTTTATGAAATCCGATTGCGTGGCTACAAACGATTCTATATACGCTTCGCGTTGTTTTTTATCTATCATCTCATCAAGCGGCAGATTCATGATAGCATTGTTAGCAAAAAGGCTTATGCTGTTATATGGGCTTGGCTCGCTTGACGACGTTTGATTCGTAGGGAGCAAAAATGCCATGTCGTAATCTTCATGCGCCAGATAATCTACGAATTTATCTAATGATGCCAGGTCTCCGACGCCATCGTCGCCTTCACGCCGCATAGAAAATAGCGGGCATAGAAGCCCGCGCCGCTTTTTTTCAGTCCACCAGTATTTTACCGGAGCGGCCTTATTGCTCTGCGATAAAACATTTGCAAGATACGGCAATCCGACAACCGACGCAGAAATTATTGCGCAGAAATCGGACCAGGTAAAATGGCCGGACAAAAGTAATTTGACTAATAAAACTGCTATAGCCGCAAGAATAATGAAACTCTTGATAAAATATGTGATCGAGAAATTTTCGAGACTGAAAATGCTGGGGGTGCTTGATGGCAGATATATCTTCGTGCTCCACGGAGGAAGATTTATCTCTTCTTCACGGCCTTCTACGGGTACTTTAATATTGCCTGTAAAATTATTGCAATAATTTACTATTATGATCGCTTTTTTGCCGTTATATTCACGCTCAAACGCTATAACGGTATCCGGATTGCCGATATCAAGAACTTTACAACTGCCGAATCTAAATATGTCGTGATATTGTTTATTATGTATGACGCCTCCCAATGTCTTATATTGGTCAATGACTTGCTGATTATCCTGCTGAGGCGGGCCGCGGATGAGATTTGCCTTAGCTATCCAGTCTGAATGTCCTTTCTCCTGCCCTTCATATACTAAAGAACTCCCTGGAAGTGTATACAATAATGTCGCGGCCGCAAGGGAAGCCGGCATGGAATCTTTCTCGCCTATACTATGTTTTAATAGATTGATAATCCTGTCTTCCGAGTCATGATTTTCAAGATACTTTATGAAATTTTTCTTCCCAGACGCACTCACATAATCTCTGAGAAATCTTTTTATACCCTGAACATCCCTATTTACCATACATTTCAGGAAATAGTCTTCATAATAGTAATCAAACCCTAAATCAGCGGCAAGATTACTATGCCCATGGCTTCCGTACATCTCGCCGAGTATCACAATGTTCGGGTATTTTTTCTTCAAATCTTTTATGGTAACCTTCCAGAAATCCTCTCCGGGATAGATTTTATTGAATTCTTCTTCCGACAGATGACTAAACCAGTTCCATCTTATATAATTCTTTGTGGTAAGAAATACCATGTCGAGCCGTATCCCTCCACCATTAGTTAACTCGGCGGCTTTAAACAAGACGCTTCTCATATAATCACGCATGGCTTTTTGAGTATAGTTAAATTGTACGTCATCTATCCATGGCAGGCCTTTCCCGTCGTTATATCTCACATCTCTTCCATAATAGAATACATTTTGAGAGGTTGGTTCGGGGATAGTCGAATCTTCTTTTCCGCAAGTACCGGCCTGAAACACCGGATTGGGGGTATTTTCCGGTTTCAATTTTAGGCGAGTCCTATTCCCTTCTATCCACAGCTTGGCTTCATCTTCGGAAAGATTTGATGAAAGGCTCATGAAATATTCCGGGCATTCTTTGAATAACTGACTGTCTACCGCCATATGATTAGGCACAACATCGATCATGACCGCAATCCCAAGCTTATTTGCGCGTCTTACGAGATCTCTGTATTCTTTTTCGCCTCCCAAATCTTTCGCTATTTCATAATCCGTTATCGCATATGAACTTGCGGCGCGCTCCATAGGTTCCTGATTTTTATTGCGCCAATAATCATTCACCTCTTTCGAATATGGGCTCGTCCGCCACACACCCATAAACCACAATATGTTAGCTCCTGATTCATCTCTATACCTCATAAGGTCTTCATCGGTTATCTGACTGAAATGCTTACCCGTCGCTCGCATATTTATTTCGTATATTATTTCATCACCCTTTTCGGCCTTAGATGCTGATCGCCGCTTAAATAATTTACCTAAAAACACGGATGCAAGCAGCGCAGGCATTATAAAAATGTAAGGATGTCCGGATAACACTGCTGCCGCGACAACGCCTATTATGACGGCCGATAAGACACAAGCGCCCGCATATTCGGACTTGAAAAACCTCTTTAAAGACTCAGCCGCTTTTCTAAACGGCTCCAAGGCCTTATCCTTCGCAATTTGCGCAAATATTCTCTCCAGTTTTCCCATGTCCGTATACGTTCCGAATTTACCACTCCTCATCATTTCATAATTACTAGGAAACAAGTTTTCACGAAAATATCGTGATTCCTCCCGGTTAAAGTAAGGCTCTATCGCAACGGTAAAAAGATATTCATAGAGAAGCGGTTTATCGGATTCTACACGATCCAACACCTCTCTTGACAGAAGTGCAGTCTGGGGTAGAGATTTGTCTAAAAGTTTTTGCATAGCCGCGGAGAAACGATCAGTTTCCGCATTACTCGAACGCGTCAAAGTGTTAAAACCCAATATCCATGTTCGCGGCTTCCATATTCTTACCGGTTCGTTCAGGACAACAGCATCAAATTCTTTTACATTGAATTCAGCCCTGGAAAATTTATCAAGCGCCTCCAATAGCCCCTTTATTTCTTTTTTGAGAAGCGGATTCTTCAAATGAGCAATTCTGTTCCAAATAAAAGAGACGAAATCATATCTGCCCCTCAATTCCAGATACTCTCTTTTGGCCGGGCTTAACACCTGTCTTTTGATTTTATCAGATACATTTTTTGCATCACTATAAACTGCCAACGGCCTTTTCTCGTACACGCCGTCTTCCGGCATCATCTCCTTTTCAAGCGATGTAATACTGTAATTATAATCTATCTCTCTAAGCTCCAGGTTCTCAAATCCATTGTATCTTTTCAGAAATGTATTCGCATACTCCTCGGCTTCATCTATTTTTTTTAATTCCTGCCTTGAGATAGCCGCCTGCCTGTGCGAGGTGATAGCGCGTTCAATCGTATTTTTTAAAGGAAATCTTTCAATAATTTCTCTTGCGGTATCTATTTCCGGCCTCGTCATCCGCCTGGCAAAACCCATACCCGTCAGATATTTTTCAAGCTCGCCTTTTTTTGAATCTCCGCCATTCTCAGTTCCCATGAAGTCATCCCAAAACTTATATCGCAATGACGCGGCAACAAGATTCCTGTAGCAGTAATACGGCAGAAAACCTCCTTTATCGGTAAGCTGAACGCCTTCCGTTGCGAGCTTCATGCTTAGATAAGCCTTCCGAGCCCATGGCCGCACCCCCATCCCCTCGTATATGTCCAGAAGTTTTCCGCTTTTTGCGAGTGCTTCTCCAAAATGAATTTTATCGCCGCTCTTCCTGCCCTGCCTAAGAAGCAGGTCTATCTCTTTTTCGAGATCTATCGCGAGCCACAGCATTTGCCCGTATCGCGCAAGAGTATCTCTCTCCATAAAATGCTCCAGGCTCTTCCTGAAATCCTCCACATTGATCAATCCGCTATTCTCTCCGCCCTCTTTCCTGGTTTTGAAAAAGTTTCTGGTTAAGTCGTTCCTTATAACCCGGGTCTCTTCTTCCGATTTAGATTCACTGTCTATAAACCTCTGGCCGTAAATAAGAGCAGCAGCTATCTCCGGCTCGCTTGCTTCCTCGATAAAACGGGAGGAGAAGAATATGACAGACCTATTCCTTCCGACATGCATAAAGCGCACGATATTGTAATCCGGCTCGGAGAAGAGAAGCGGCGTCTCTTTGTCGAGCTCTACGATAGTCGTATATTCCGAATTTACAAGCATATCTTTCAGGTATCCATAACCTATCTTTGATGCCTGCGATTCCCATATCCGCCTGGCCCTGCGCACCTTATCGGCATGAGGGGTATTTTTTCTGTCTTCGGGCTGAGTTTCGGCATATTGCGGCATTATTCCATTACGGTATATCTGCTTTTCCTTATCTTCGCTTTCCATAAGAATCCCTTTAATGGAATAATGAACAGCGCTATCTCCCCTGGTATGCTCGGAGATACCCATGCCGGTAAAGACTATATCTTCGGAGGGCTTTGTAATTTTGAATTTTTCCGCCATCAAATGTTTTAAATAGCCATTTTCCTCAGACGGATTGTTCCTATTCGCCGTCAAATAAAACAATAACAGGCCATAAAAATTTATGCTGGCATGCAGAGTCAATTTACCGTTTTTTATAACGTTAAAGGATTGGACGATAAGGTCTTCTTTTTCGACCATCTTGCTTCTGAGCTCACCTGCGCCATGACGTCTCAGTATTTTTTCACAGTAATCGGTAAATTCACCCGTATCGTCGAAATCTTCTTTCAATCTCAGAAGAAAAATCCTATACAACGGATCAAAAAATGTATCTGTATACTCTTTCGGATTGGATAGGATATCATACAGTGAGATCGTATTATCGTTCTTGTAAATCCTTATAAGCTGCAGAAGCCTGTCGGTCAATTCCGTAAGTTGAGCCGAATTTCTTATAGCTTCTATGTTCAATCCGTATACATTATCCCTGTAAAGCCTTTCGCGAATCAGCTTACGCGCAAGACAGATAAAGCCGTATAATAAGAGCATAGTTGCGCTGCTTATTACAAGAGCCGTGCGCAAACTGTCAGGTGACCATGCCCGCAGATTAGATTCGGCCAACGTCACTACAAGCGTTCCCAGGCTCAATGCGGCGGCCGACACGATTGTCCACCATGCGTATCTATAATATTTATCCAGGCGCGCAAGGTCCTTCTTCATATCAGCCATATTAGCCGCCGGCTTAAGAACGGATTCTACTGCTTTACTTGGATCGGCCTGTCCGTTACTATCAGGTATTAGTATGCGCTGTCTCCATAAACCAGGGAATATCTCCTCGGCCGTTACTGTAGCTAACCTGCTATAGGGCTGAGCGGATACCTTTGTCGGATCGAAATAACGCAGAAGCCCCCAGCCGGGAACACGGATACGAACCGCCCCTATTTCATCATTTGCGCATCTCTCATCGCTGTAAAAAATATGGTTATCCTGTATCCACCCTATGATATCTTCGCGATTTAATATACTTTTTATTGTGGGTATCGATGGATGAGAAATAAAATCTTTTTGAGATTCTATCAGACGCTCGATGAATACACCCTCAGCCGTTTCTTTCTTACCTTTCTGATGGAATAGCGTATCGGGAGCCAGCTTATCGCTTGAAGATCGCACAATAAATGAATCCGGGTGCGACCAGGCGATATCCTGGGCAAGGAAAGTTACAATTAGGACAATAGATATTATCCTAGTTACAAGAGGAAATTTTTTGTAGCGGTTATTCATTCTTTCTATCTATTCTTTTAACATGGACAAAATAAAAAACCAGATCGCCAAGCTTCAACTTCTAGGCTATCTGGTCTTTAATCAGGAATTTGCACAGATATTCCGACTGTGTAATGCTTTCCTAAAGACCCTTAACTCCCCCGAGTTAAATACGTCAGGGATCCTAGAAAATTATATTATGAAGATTTTATCATATAAGATAAGAGTAGTCAAGTTGCATACTCTGACTTTTTTATATCTTAATTCGGAATATAATCTGCAATATTAAATTCGCATAAATTGCCGCTACTATATCATCAAACATTACACCCATCGAACCGGTTAACTTTTCCATTCTTTTTGCCGGCCAGGGTTTTAATATGTCACAGATTCTAAAAAGAAAGAACCCTAAGATAACAGAGAACATGCTGAAAGGAACGCAATAAAGCGCTAGTAGCATGCCGCATGCCTCATCGATCACTATCATACCCGCGTCTTTCCTCTTGTAAATCTTCTCGGCCTCTCCGGCAAATATGATGCCAAGTATAAAGAGAAACAGGATAGCGAATCCGTGAAGTATCTCGTTTCTCACAACGAGAAAATAGATTATGAGCCCTCCAATGGAACCCATAGTGCCGGGCATGAACGGCGAGTGGCCGAGATAAAAAAAACTGCTGATCAACTTAACGTGTCTTCGCATTGGAATACACCTCCCTATTTTTTACAAGATAGGATATCCCGCTTGAGAGTGTAAATACCACCGTGATAAGCATCAGCGCATATATCGCATGCCTGTATGCTATTTCGACGGAGCCGATCCAGAATCCGAAAACGCCCGAGCCGCCTTCCCTAAATATAAGGAACAGGAGTATCAGAAATATTACAGACACCTGCCAGACTGTTTTACGTTTTCCGAAACCATCCGCCTGAATGACTTTGCCTTTGGTAAGGGCCAGCATCCTCAACCCCGTTATGACTACCTCTCTGAAAACAACCGCTACCACCATCCAACCCTCGACGATACCAAGCTGGACGAAAGCCAGGAATGCCGACAGCACAAGCACCTTGTCCGCTATCGGGTCCATCAGCTTTCCGAAATCGGTTATCTGGTTATTCCTCTTGGCAAAAAATCCATCAAGAACATCTGTCAGGGAGGCGACCAGGAAAATAAACATGGCGGCGATCTTAGCCTGCATACCGCCTATGAATAGAAACAGAATGAATGCAAAGGTAAGAATTATTCTTAAAAGCGTAAGCGTATTTGGTAAGTTCATATCTTTAAACCTTTTCGCCTATCAGATCGTATTCCACCGAATCCGTTATCATTACATCGTAAAACTCGCCTACCTTTATATTGCGGCCCGAAACATACACGACGCCGTCAATATCAGGTGCGTCTCCCCGCGTCCGGCCTACAAATTTATTGCGCGCATCTTCACACTTCTCGTCGATCAGGACTTCAAGAGTCCGCCCGATCGATTTACGTAAAATCTTCTCCGATATCGACTGCTGCAGTTTCATTAGAATATCAAATCTTTCACTCTTGATCTTGCCCTCGACCTGACCTTTAAATTTTGCGGCCGGCGTACCATCCTCCTTCGAGTATGTGAAAGCGCCCAGGCGTTCAAACTTCGCTTTACTTATGAATTTCAGAAGCTCATTGAAATCTTTATCACGTTCTCCTGGGAATCCCACTATGACCGACGTCCTCAAAACAACACCCGGTATACGCTCTCTTATCTTTTCTATCAGGATTTCTATATCTCTTCTATTTACCCCCCTATTCATCTTCTTTAATATACCGTCGGATATATGCTGAATAGGAATATCGAGGTATTTACATATCTTCCCTTCCCTGTGTATCGTTGCTATCAGATCGTCCGTATAATGCTTAGGATGCGTATATAAAACTCTTATCCATCTAGGACTATTATCGAGGTGGCTGATGCTCTCAAGAAGCTGGGCTAACTCGGGTTTGCCATATTGGTCATGGCCAAAGAACGTCGTATCCTGCCCTATTAAATTTATCTCTTTTAGAACGCCGGATCCCGAAAGCTCTCTAACTTCATTAACTATAGAAGTTATCGGCCTACTCCGGAATTGTCCCCGTAGCCGTGATATTATACAATAACTGCAGGCGTTAGAGCATCCCTCCGAGATCTTTACGTATGCATAGTGCCTCGGGGTGAGAACAAGCCTCGGATCGAGCTCATCATATATATACTTCAAAGAACGGCCAATCTGTGTCCGTGTCGGGCCGGTGCCGAGGCGTTTTATAAGCCCGGGCAGGTCTTTAAAATCACTCGTCCCCAATAGAAGGTCTACTTCATTAAGCTGTTTCGCCAATTTCTTTTTGTATAATTGCGGCAGGCACCCGCACACGACAAGATATTTTATCTTACCTTCCTTCTTCAGGCGGGCGGCCTCAATTATCTTATCGACCGATTCCTCTCTGGCCGATTCGATGAATGCGCAGGTATTGATCACGCAAATATCAACGCCATCCTCGGCTTCACAGATCGTAAAACCGTTACTTTTTAAAGAACCTGCGATGATTTCCGAGTCGACAAGATTGCGGGGACAACCGAGGCTGTAGATCCCGGCCTTTAGCATAAAGCCTTTACTTTATCCTGGCGCCGGTTCTGGTGATCTCGAGATTTTTAACAATACCCTTGCCTGGGGAGCCTAGATTGGTCCCGTTCAAGGATATCTCTATAGCCTCTGCCTTAGCCGCGGAAATATTGATACTGTCGTTGGCTGTTATCGATTCGACAGAACCTTTCTGTAAGGACCTTTTGAAAAGAAGGACTCCGTCCCGCTTAAGCTGAACCATGACGGGACGCTTCACTCTTATAGTAAGCACTATCGGGCTTGATCGCGGAATTTCCTTTATTGTGATATCGAATTTTGAAGATTTCTTCACGTCCTGAACCTTGACCCCGGAAACATTTTTGCCGGATTTCGGTGATTTCAGATATGAAATGGCTTTACCCGTCAAGAAAACAATAAATGCCAATATGACAATGGCTATTATGATCTTTCTCGCGAGACGGATCGCATCTGAAAGCCCGGAGGCGGAAGCCTTAATCTCAGGCTTTGTTAAATTTAAATTTTTGACGGACAATTCCGGACGGCTTAAATAGTACGCATCTACAAGCTCTTTCGCGTTCAGCCCCAGGTAATTCGCGTACTCCTTCAAAAAGCTCTTTACATAATTCGGCGCGAGTATATCATCACAGCGTCCGTCTTCGAGCGCCGTTATGACGGTCGAATGAATATGGGTCTGTTTTTGCGCCTGTTCTATGGTTACAGCCTTCTTCTCTCTGGCTTCGCGCAGTTTCTCCCCTATATTTGTCATGGAGATGCCATGGTTTTCCGCTAAATTAGCCATTCTTGGACTTAAGCTCCTCTAAATTTTCTACTATTATATCTCGCGGTTTGGAGCCCTGATAAGGTCCGACGATGCCTTCGTCTTCCATCATATCGATAAGCCGCGCCGCGCGCGTATAACCTAAGCCCAACCGTCTTTGTAAGACCGATACCGATGCCTGGCGCGTCTCGAGCACAAGTTTGACGGCCTCATCATATACCTCGTCTTTTTCGAACTTCTTGAATGACGTCTTCTTGTGCGCCTCAACGATGTCCTCGACATACTGAGAGGGGCGCTGGGCCTTTATGAAATTCGTGATCCTCTCGATCTCCTTATCGGATATGAGGCTGCACTGTGCCCTGACCGGCTTGGACGCGCCCGGTTCCACAAATAACATATCGCCGCGGCCTAAAAGTTTATCCGCGCCGTTTATATCAAGCACCGTCCTGGAATCAACTTTAGAGGCGACTTTAAAAGAAATCCTCGCGGGGAAGTTCGCCTTTATGACACCGGTTATAACGTCAACCGACGGCCTCTGCGTCGCTATTATTATGTGTATGCCGACCGCTCTCGATAATTGCGCAAGCCTGGTGATCGCCCCTTCAACATCGTTCTGCGCCACCATCATCAGATCGGCAAGCTCATCGATTATTATAACTATGTAAGGAAGGCGCGTGGAAGCGTACTTTTCGTTATAAAGGTCAATATTCCTTACGCCGGACTTGGCGAAAAGCACATACCTGGAATCCATCTCATTCACCACCCATTCAAGAGTAGCGGCGACCTTCTTCGTCTCCGTAACAACAGGCGATAAAAGATGCGGAAGGTCATTGAATACCGCGAGCTCGACGCGTTTCGGATCTATCATTATGAATCTGACGTCCTCCGGGGTGGAATTGAATAAAAGGCTCGTTATTATCGTATTGACACATACGGTCTTGCCCGAACCGGTAGCGCCGGCTATCAGCAAGTGGGGCATCGTCGCCAGGTCCGCGATAACGGGACTGCCTGCAATGTCCTTACCTATGGCAAGTTTAAGTTTCGACTTAGCGCCTCTGTATTCATTTGAATCGAGGACATCTTTTAGATAGACCAGCGAGCTCGATGAATTCGGAATTTCAAAACCGATCGTCCCTTTGCCGGGAATAGGTGCAACTATTCTCACCGACTGCGCCTTCATCGCCAGAGATATGTTGTCACTAAGCGATGTTATCCTGTGTATCTTAACACCCGGCGCAGGTTCAGCCTCGTACCTTGTGATCACGGGGCCTTTATTGATCTCGACGACCTTCACCTCGATATCAAAGTCTCTGAGCGTCTCCTCGAGAATTCTCGCATTTCCTTCAAGGTCATCTTTGATACGCCTTGCCTCCAGCGGTGGCGGAGAGTCCAGGAGATCCAGTGATGGCAGTTTATAATTTTCAGCTTTTGATAAATCCGATTTTAAGGCGGCTGCCGGTTCACTCTTAACCGGTGCCGTCGCCGCGGACATACCCTGAGGCTCTTTTTTACCCTCTGCATAGGTCGTCACCTTTACAGGCGCTGTCTGGCGATATACCGCAGGCTTCTTCTCTTCCTGAGGTATTTTTATCAAGGGCTTCTTCACGGTGAATAAAGGCGTGGCGGATTTTTCAATCACCCGGCCTTTGGATAGCGGCGATAGATTTTTTATCTTCGAGAAGAAACTTACCAGGAACGGCAAGAGCAGAAATTCCGTCGCGAGAAGCACCGACAAAAGAAATAAGACCGCTATTATGAGTATCGCTCCGCCGCGCCCGAGATACTTTATCAGGAAATCAGAAAATACAAGGCCCACAACCCCGCCCAGAGAGAACCGGAAAGAATTATCTCCCCTCCCTATCATGGAAAAGATCGAGCTCGACGCGAGGATCAGGAAAAATGTGCCAAATATTTTAAAATATACCTTTTGCGGCGTTATGCCGTAGAGCCTGGCTACTGCCCAGGAGAGGATTAAAAGCGGAATGACATACGAGCTTAAGCCCATTATGAAGAAAAGGGCGGCTCCTATATAAACGCCAAATAGCCCCGCAAAATTTTTTACCGGGATATTTGGTTTTGAAGTGAAGGCCGCGAGATCCGAGAAACTGAAGGTAATAAGGCTCGTGAAGATCAGGATCGCTATAGCGAAAAGGATTATAGCCTGTATTTCATTCCATCTCGTTTTATCCACTGAAGCACCCTCTTCATTAGAAGAACCTTCTAAACCCCGCTGTGCCCGAACCCGCCTGCAGCCCTTGCCGTCTCATCCAGCTCTTTCTTCTCTTCCAGCTCGGCTCTCACGACTTCCTTTATTATCATCTGGGCGATCCTGTCACCGCGTTTTATCTTGAATATATTTTTGCCGTGGTTGATCATGATCATGCTCACAAGCCCGCGATAATCGGAATCTATTGTGCCGGGTGTATTGACGAGGCTTACGCCGTGCTTCAAGGCCAGCCCGCTTCTGGGCCTGATTTCTGCCTCATAGCCATGCGGAATACTTAGATAAATGCCAGACGATATCAGTTTGATTTCGCCTGGCCGTAATTCGACTTCGCTATCAACATCTGCATACAGATCCATCCCGCTTGAGCCCGGTGTAGCATACTTTGGAACTGGGAGGTCCCCGCAGCCGTCTTTTTGTTTAAGTGATATTTTTACAGTCTTCAAATTTTAAAATTCTATTCTCTCTTACGCCTCGGCGGACGATCCCGTCTCTCTTCTTCCGCCTTCTTTGCCATTTCGGGAGTCCAATCCGGATCCGCCTGCTTCTTCGAAAGATTTATTCTGCCCTGGTCATCTATTTCGATGACCTTAACCGTCACCTCATCGCCGACCTTCACCGCGTCCTCAACATTCTTTATGAATTTATTGGCTAGCTCGGAAACGTGTATCAGGCCTTCCTTGCCGGGTAATATCTCACAGAAAGCGCCGAAATTCATTATCCTCTTTATCTTGCCGGTATATATCTTGCCGATCTCGGCCTCTTCGACCATTCCCCTTATTATCGCGACCGCCTTCTCGATAGCAGCCTGGTCCTGTGATGCCACCTGCACGTTGCCGTCATCATCTATGTCCACGGTCACCTGGCATTCCTGGATTATCTTCTTTATATTCTTTCCGCCCGGCCCGATGACTTCACCAATCTTGGACTGGCTGATCTTGAATGTCGCTATGTGGGGCGCATACGCGGAAACACTATCTTTGGGCCTGGAGATAGTTGAGAGCATCTTGTCCAGTATGAATAACCTCGCTTGTCTTCCGACCTCAAGCGCCTTCTTTATCAGACCCAGGGTCACACCGTGAATTTTGAGGTCCATCTGAAGAGCTGTGATGCCCTTCGTGGTACCGGCAACCTTGAAGTCCATATCGCCGTAATGGTCCTCTACGCCGCCAATATCCGTAAGGATTATCTCTTCGTTCTTTTCTTTGATAAGCCCTATCGCTATACCGCTAACCGCGCCGCTTATCGGAACGCCCGCGTCCATGAGCGAAAGCGAGCTTGCGCAGACCGTCGCCATACTGCTAGACCCGTTCGACTCGAGTATATCCGATACAACCCTTACCGTGTAAGGAAAATTTTCCTTTGAAGGCATTACCGCTTTGAGAGCCCTTTCGGCAAGAGCGCCGTGGCCTATTTCTCTTCTGCCTGGGCCGCGCATCGGGCGTGCCTCACCGACTGAAAACGGCGGGAAATTATAATGAAGCATAAAGCTTTTCTGTGTCTCGCCCTCGAGCGCGTCTATGGTCTGCTCGTCTTGGCTCGTTCCAAGCGTTGTGACCGATAACGACTGGGTTTGCCCGCGCGTAAATAGGGCTGAGCCATGAGTCCTCGGTAGTATCCCTGCTTCGCAGGTGATCTGCCTTATCTCATCAAAACGCCTGCCGTCTACGCGCTTCTTCTTCTCTATGATGAACTTGCGTACCTCTTCTTCCTCTACCACTTCCAACGCTGCTTTCACGTCATCTGCGGTATATTCACCTTCTTCGGTAACAAGTTTCTCTTTGAGCTCTTTCGAGACGAGGTCCATCGCCTCTTCCCTCTGCTCTTTTGTACCGAGTTTATTTATTTCGTCAAGTTTTGCAGTCGATAATGATCTTACCTTTTTAACAAGCTCCTCGCCTACGTTATGAAGCGGCATATCCCTCTTCTTCTTACCGCATTCCTTAACCATTTTCTCCTGAAGGTCTATGAGCGGCTGGAGTTTCTCGTGGCCGAACTTTATCGCCGCAAGCAGATCCTCTTCGCTTATCTCATTCGAACCGGACTCTACCATCAGTATCGCCGAACGCGTGCCGACGACGACGAGATCAAGATCGCTTGTTATCAGATCTTCAAATGTCGGATTCACCACAAATTTTCCGGCAACCCTTCCGACCCTAACAGTTCCTATTGGGCCGTTGTAAGGTATGTCCGAAATGGCGAGGGCCGCTGATGCGCCGTTCATAGCAAGAATATCTGAATCGTTTGTGCTGTCACTCGACAGGACCACGCCTACTATCTGAAGTTCATTGATAAAGCCTTTTGGGAATAGAGGCCTGATAGGCCTATCCATAAGACGGGCTGTCAGTATTTCCTTCTCGGAAGGCCTGCCCTCTCTCTTAAAAAAACCGCCGGGAATCTTCCCCGCGGCATATGTCCTCTCCTGATATTCACATGTAAGCGGAAAAAAGTCCGCGCCTTCTCTCGGTTCACCGGAGCAGACCGCCGTAACCAGCACGACAGTCCCTCCCAGCTGAATAGTAACCGCGCCATCCGCCTGCTTTGCCATGCGGCCTGTCTCTATAACAATGTTTTCTTCGCCTATTTTGGTTTCGAATTTTTTTATCATCTCTCCTACTTTCTTAAATCCAGTTTTTTGATTATCTCCTGATAACCCTTGGTATCTCTTCCCTTCAAGTACTCCAAAAGCTTTCGTCTCGTGCTTACCATACGCAGAAGTCCGTGTCTTGAATGATGATCCTTCTTGTGGGCCTTAAAGTGCTCTGAAAGAGAGTTGATCCTTTCAGTAAGAAGCGCTATCTGGACACTGGGTGACCCCGTGTCCTTTTCGTGCTCCTTGAAATTTTTTATAACCTCTGTCTTTTTTTCTTTTACTAATGCCATTTTATATTACCTCGCTTTTGTGTTATATTAACATAATCCGCGCGATTTGTAAAGCCTTTTTGATAATATCGAGCGCGCTCGCCTCTCGTCTTTTTTGATCTGCTCTACAAGGTCTGCTATCACTTCAAATTTTTTCTCAGGCCTTATCCGCCTGACGAACAGCGTCTCTATGTCGCTGCCGTAGAGGTCGCCTTTAAAACCGAATATATGGACTTCGACGGAAGGCTCTTTGTCGTTGGAATTGTAGAACGTCGGCCGAAATCCTATATTAAGGATGCCGCCGTATAACCTGCCCCTAAATATGATCCTCACCGCATAAACGCCCGTCGGCGGTATTGCCTCATGATGCGGATTAACATTCGCCGTGGGATAGCCGAGATATCTCGCAAGGCCGGTACCTGCGACTACTGTACCGAGCACAGCCACAGGACGGCCGAGAAGCTTTTCTGCCTCGGCAAGCTCGCCTTTTAATATCCGGTCCCTTATCAGGCTGGAGCTTACTACCTTACTGCCGGATTTCACGGGGTTTACCACCTCTACGCCAAATCCGTATTTGTGAGCAATGCCCCTTAATGCCTTACGGCCGAAATTTGCGCCTTTCCCGAAATAAAAGTCCGGCCCAATGAACAAAAATTTTACCCCAAGCTTATCCAATAAAACGGTTTTGATAAATTTTTCCGCCGGCATGCGCGAGAAGGCCTTCGTGAATTTTATCACTATAAGGTAGTCGACACCCAGCGCTTCTATCAACCTCATCCTGTGGTTTAGCGATATCAAGCTCGGCGTCCGGATACTGCTATTCAGTATCTTCAGCGGATGCGGATCGAAAGTCACTACGACGCTCTTTAAACCCAGCGCTTTCGCCTTCGATACCGTACGGCCGATGATCTTCCTGTGGCCGAGGTGGACTCCGTCGAATACGCCGATGGTAACGCTGGAATTTTTGATCGGTTTTAAATTTTTTAACCCTTTTATGATTCGCACGTAATTAATGCCTTTTCCAATTCCGCTACGGAGATCGACTTTATTCTATCGATACCGAATGCCTCGCCGATTTTGAACCTTCCGGATCTCGTCCTGTTCAACTTCGACAGATACGCGCCCGAGCCCAGCTTCTTACCTATGTCCACAGCAAGAGAGCGGATGTATGTTCCTTTCGAGCAGGTGACCTTAAAAGAAACTTCCGGCAATTTTATATCCGTGATCTCGATACTCTTTATGCAGATCTTGCGCGGGGTTGTCACGACATCTATTCCGCGCCTGGCACACTCATAAAGCTTGCGGCCTTTAATCTTAACTGCGGAATATATCGGCGGGTGCTGCTCTATATCTCCAAGAAAATTTTTAAAAACATCCTCGATCTCGGTTTTCGAGTAATTTACCTGTTTGCCGGAATCGGAAATTTTGCCGCGGGCGTCCCCTGTATCGGATTCCGCGCCAAGCGTAAGAACGCCCTCGTATTCCTTATCGTCGGTGATGAAAGAGCCTGATAGCTTGGTGCATTTCCCTATCAGCATTACGAGCACACCGGTCGCCATCGGATCGAGAGTGCCGGCATGTCCGACCTTCTTCAATCCGAATTTATTCCGCATGAAATCGACAACATCGTGGCTTGTCCAATCTTGCGGCTTATCTACTACCAGTATTCCATCCATAAATCCTTTATAAATTTTACGGGAGGCTGCCGCTCCCGCCCCTAGGCTTTTCAAGCTATTCGTAATATGCGATGCGTCGAGTGGCTCGCAGGGACGCTCGGTTTGCTCCGGCGGCAAACCTCACTCCGGGGAAAATTTTTCATGCCGCCGCTAGCTAACAACAGCGGACCAAGCCATAAAAAATTTTCAGGCCCTGCTCGCCACATCGCCACATCGCATCTTGGAGATATGGCTGAGCAGAAAAGCCTTCAGTCGCCCCTGCCGTAAAATTTCCTGCCCGCACTCCAGGTAAAATTTTTCATTTCTTAGTATTGGCGGAACTTTTGCACAACGCGTTATTCTTCTATGGCCGCCCGGGGCAGTGGGGTTGAGCCGTGAAATTTTGCTAAGGTTTAACTTACTCCCCACATAAATTGACGAAACTGTAAGCAAAAGAACAAATATATACGAAATAACTAAAACAAAACATAAGCATCCTGGAAGAGCAAAATTAGGCGAAGCCCCCTGCCCTGGGCGGCTAACAGCATGTTGAGACGGAGGACAAAAGTTCCGCCTACTTGTTCAACATGAAAAATTTTACCTACCCAGAACCTCTTCGATTTTCGCCAGGACCTTCTTCTCCACGTCCGCGAGCTTTCCCTCGATGACGCAGCCGGATGCCTTCGTGTGCCCGCCGCCGCCAAAAGAGGATGCGATCAGGTTCACATCGACATCGCTCTTGGAGCGAAAACTGATATTGATCTTTCCGTCCGGATCCTCCCTGAAGATCACAGCCACCTTTACGTGATTTATCGACCTGGCATAGTTCACGAACCCTTCGCTCTTCGCGGGGGCAGTACCGGTATGCTGCATCATCGGCCTCGTGATTTCGAGATACGCGACATCCCCTGCTTTATTAATCTTGATCGTAGCAAGCACCATTCCCAAAAATTTTATCTCATCAATAGTCTTTGTTTCATAGACGCTCTCCGAAACACGCGCAGGCTCCAGTCCATAACCGAGAAGCTCACCGGCGATCTCATGAGTTGCTCCAGAGGTGTTCTCATAATTAAAAGAGCCAGTATCGGTCAGGATCGCTATATAAAGGCAGAGCGCCGACTCTTTTGTAAGCGCTACACCCATCTCCTTAAAAAGCTTATAAACTATCTCACCCGCGGAACTGGCATTCGAATCAACCCAGTTCACACTGCCAAACTTCTCATTCGAGACATGATGATCGATATTGATAATGAATTTATCTTTTGTTATCACATCCTTGACCTTGCCTGTCCTTTTAAGGGTCGGGCAATCAAGTATGATCGCCGCGTCAAAATCCGGCCTCTTAGCGATGTCGTTCGAGACCTTGTTCGTTCCGGGTAAAAATCCGTAATGTTCCGGGATGGGATCGCTATCCAATATAAAGCTCTTCTTTCCAAGGCTGTCCAAAAGCTGCTTCATCGCAAGCTGGCTTCCTAGCGAATCACCCTCCAGGTTGATGTGCGCCGTTATCAGGAAGTTGTCATGTTTCTTTATGGCTTCAACTATCTGTTTCATCAACCTTCTCCTTTTTTATCTTGTCCAGTATATCGTAGATCTTCTTCGTATGCTCAAGCGATTCATCTATCTTAAAATCGATCTCCGGCGTGCACCTTAGCTTCACCCTGTCCGACACAAGCCCCTTTATGTAGCCCTTGGCGCTATTCAGCCCCTTCAGAGCCAGCCGTTTATCCTTGTCCTCTCCGAGAACACTGAAAAATACCTTTGCATATCTTAAGTCCGGCGTCACCTCAACCTTCGTTATAGTAATGAACCCGAGCCTCGGATCTTTTATTTCGCCCTGGACGATCCTCGAAATTTCCTGCCTCAATGCCTCCTGCACTCTCTCCGGCCTTGCGCTCATGCGTATATCCTTTCTATGAGTCGTTTCGTGTATATGATCTCTTCTTTCCGCGTCTTCAATTTACCGTCTATTTTGGCACACAGGACCCTATTAAGGATCACTTTATAATCCGGGCACGGTCTCAATCCCATGGCCTTGAGATCTTCGCCTCTCACGCTCGTCTTGACCCCGTTATATTTGCGGTAAAAATCCCTCACCCTGGATTTCGCGGCCCTGGAAGCCGTACCCGCCATTATGAGCAATATCACTTCGAAAGATAGCGGCTCGAGTATCGTATATGTACGACTTGGCTCGAGACTGCCGGAACCGGTGGCAAGCGCTTTCGTCACCCTGGCGGCATGTTTCTTATACGAAAGTATCCGAAGCCGCTCCCCTTTTCGGAACACGAACCTATCGCAGATCTTCGATACGTCATTATAGCTTAAATTCCCGAGCATCGCCATAAAGTATATGAGCCAAATATCGATTGCCCTCTTCTTGAAACTTGAATCGTTATACCAACGACAGGCTTCTTCGATGTTTTTATACAGCCTCACCATTTTTTCATTCAATTTAATGTTCGGATGCAGGAATCTGAGTTCGTCGAGTTGCGCCATTCTGCTTAAAGCCTTAAAAGGTTCATCTTCCTTTAATATAAGGATAATCTCATCACGGATACGCTGAGGCTCCACTTTGTCGAACATCTCTATCTTTATAGCATGCTTTACAAGATCCTCGGTATGGTTGTCGATCTTGAAACCGAATCTCTGCTCAAAACGCACAGCCCTGAAGATCCTGGTCGGATCATCTATGAAACTTGCGTCGTGCATTACCCTTATACGGGCGCTGGATAGGTCCCTCTCGCCCCCGAAAAAGTCTACCAGCTGGCCGAAGCTCGGCTTATTAAGGCTCACAGCCATCGCGTTTATCGTAAAGTCTCTGCGGACGAGATCGTCCTTTAGAGAGCTGAATTCGACTGTCGGCAAAGCAGCCGGCCTTTCGTACACCTCTTTCCTCGCCGTCGCAAGATCTATCTTAAGCCTGCCCTTGGTAACAACGGAACATGTTCCAAACCTTCTGTGAATTACCAGTGCGGCGTCTAATTTTTTCGCGATCACATGCCCCAATTTTATGGCATCCCCCTCGACAACTATGTCGAGATCGAGATTTTTGGCGCCCAGCATCAGATCCCTGACAAGCCCACCCACCACAAAGACGCTGTATCCGCGGGAATTGCCCTCACGGCCTATTTTCTTCAAAAGACCCATAATATCTTTCGGAAGTATCGCCGACATTTTTTTGGATATGTTAGATGTGATATTTTTCCTGACCTCTGACGGGACCGAGAAGGATGCGTCATAGACATTCTGCATGACCTTCGTCCTATTTATAACTCCTGCCAACCGCCGGCCCTTCAATACCGGGATAACACCGGCGTCTTCATCCATAACCGCCTTCTGGATGATATATAGAGGAGTCTGGGGCGTGACAGTTACGACCCTGCCGGACATATATCCTTTTATCCGCGAGTGGCCAAAGCCGCGCTTTATGGCCTTATTCAACCCCTCGAGCGTTATCACACCTACGACCCTGCCCCTGACAATAACTGGCATTCCTCCAAGCCTCTCCTTCAATAAAATCTCTCTTGCATCATCAATTTTGACATTTGGGCTCATCGTCCTGACATTCCTCGACATTATATCTTTTGCCCGGATATGTAATTTGATATTCTTCTCCAGAATATTTATAAGGGCGTTTCTGACAAAAGCGACATCTCTTCCGTGAACTTTCGCAGCAGCCGCGCCGGGATGGCCGCCTCCGCCGAAATGCGCCAGGATCTTATTCGCATCGACTGTGGGCACGGAACTGCGGCCAATTATATCTACCCTGTCATGCTGCGAACTTATCAGTACGAACAGGACCGGAATATTTTCTATCTCGGTCAATTTATGTATGATCGTCCCGAGTTCTCCGGTGTAGCTCTGGCTGTCTATCTCGGCGATCGATATACTGACACCTTTAATTTCGATCTTCTTTGTGATCGATATAAACTTCGTCAACAACGCAAGTTCGCCTTCCGACAGCTCCCTATTAAGATAGCTTGAGACCATCGACAGGTTCGCGCCTTTAGAGAGAAGAAAACTGACCATATCAACATCAAGTTTAGTCGTCACCCTGTAAGTAAGGGATCCTGTCTCCTCGTATATCCCCAGAAGCATTATCGTGGCCTCGAGCGGAGTCACCCTGAAGCCCTTCCTCTTTATTATGTCCGCCAATATTGTGACCGTCGCGCCGACCTCTTCGTAAATATCTTTATCCGCGACGATATCGTCTTTCGTTTTCGGGTGATGATCGTAGGCGTGAACCTCAACGCCCTTATCTATAAGCTCCGCGGCTATGCCTATCCTGGACTTGTGGCGCGTGTCTACGAGAACGAGCCGCGTAACGTCATACAGCCGGCACTCGCGCTCCGATTCGAATACGACGAGCTCCTTCGCCAGGGAGAGAAACTCCCTCACGGCTTTCTCCTGCGATCCCGGAAGCATCAGCCGCGAGTTCGGATAGAGCTTCTTCGCCGCTACAAGTGATCCGAGCGCGTCAAAATCCGCGTTTATATGTGTCGTGATTAAATCCATCTATCCTATCCTAATTTTTACGGGTCCTGCCGCGACCTCGTCTTTTCTTTTTAGGGCTCGCACGGGGTTCACAATAGATGAGTGAAACTCATGTTGTGTCTGTATGCCCGCCAGGATTGCCTGCAACAGGACTATTATAATTAGGGCGCGGGCTTACTATTATGCAATCCTAAGCGGCGGGCACCCCCATCCCATGCTCGCCTCAATCAAGAAAAGCCTTCAGTCGCGTCACCCGTAAAATTTCCTGTCTGCATATCCCAGTAAAATTTTTCGCATCGCCAAAAATGTGATGTGGCGATGTGGTTTGTGAGGGCCTTAAAATTGGCCGGCAGGGTCCGGACAATTTTACGCAAGCGCGATTTTTACATGGCTAAAAATCGCGCGTCCCGAACAAACCACTCGACACAGCACATTCGGCTGCTGTATCGAAAAATTTTCCCTACCCCCTCGGGTGAAACTGTTTGTGAATCGACTTTAACCGAGTCCTGTCTATATGCGTATATAATTGCGTCGTCGAGATATCCGCATGGCCCAGCATCTCCTGCACGACCCTTAAATCCGCGCCTTTCTCGAGAAGGTGTGTGGCGAAACTGTGCCTCAATGTGTGCGGCGTTATCTCTTTTTTAATACGCGCTTTGCGTGCGCATCGCTTTATCATCTTCCAGAATGACTGTCTTGATATCTTTTTACCGAGCCGCGATAAGAAGAGATGCGGGTCCTGTTTATTTTTAAGAAGCTTGGGCCTTACCCTTTCCAAATATTTAGCGGCCGCCTCTTTGGCAGATCTTCCTATCGGAACTATCCTCTCTTTGTCACCCTTACCCTTGCACTTTATGAATCCCATATCCAGATTCAGCCCTTCCTTCGTGAGCTCCACTATCTCCGACACCCTCATCCCGGTCGCATACATAAGCTCAAGCGCCGCCTTGTCCCTTATGCCCATCCAGTCGCGTACATCGGGCGCATCTATAAGCTTGTCGACTTCGGCGATATTCAATACCGCCGGCAGATGGCGTATGAGTTTGGGGGATTCCAGGATCCCGGGGACATCGTCCTTGGCAAGGCGCTCCTGAATAAGGAATCTGTAAAACATCTTTATCGCAACGAGCGCTCTGGATATGGAATTGCCGGATATACCCTTATCCTTCAGATAAAGTAAATAGCTCATTATATCCTGCCGCTTCACCTTATCTATATCTTTTACGCCTAGTAATTCGAGGCGTTGTATAAAATGCGAGAGGTCCGTCCCGTACGAGGTGATCGTATTTTTACTTAAACCCCGTTCAACCGACAGATAATTCAGGAACTCTTCCAATAGCATTTTCATATCAGAAATGGATTCTCTTTCTTCTCCCGCCCGATAGTCGAACTATCGCCATGGCCGGGGTAGATCGTTGTGTCGTCGGGCAACGCAAGCAGCTTCTCATGCATTGACCTGTAGAGCGCTTCTTCGTCGCCATAGTCAAAATCGGTCCTTCCGACAGCGCCGCAAAAAAGCGTATCTCCCGAAAATAGCACGTCTCCCAATTTAAGCGATATCGACCCCGGAGTATGGCCCGGGGTATGCAATACTCTGAATGTGAGATCGCCTAATTTTATCCGGTCGCCATCCTCCAGGAGCCTCGACGCTTCGGGAGAAGTGACCTTAAAGAAAAAAGAGCTCGAGAGATTCAAATCGGCGTTCTTAAGGAAGTCCTTGTCAAGCTTATGAATATATATTGGACAATCGAAAAAACCGTTGCCGGCTATGTGGTCGCCGTGCCCGTGCGTGTTTATGATAAATTTAAGTTTGAAACCGTTTTTGGTTATGTAATTTTTTATCTCACATAAACCGGCACCCGGATCGATAAGGCAGGCCTCTTTAGTGCTATCATCCACCACAAGATAGCAGTTTACCGCCATCGGCCCTACTATAAATTTTTTAATCAGATATTCGGACGACACTTTTGGGCTCACTCGTTGGTTCCTCCCCGGAGGCGACCGGCTGAAAAGCGGGGGTCGTCTTGGCATCGTCTTCAAAGCTCTTTTTCAGGAAATCCTTCACTTTTCTGTATGCAAAGCATTTAGTTATCAGGCGGTCTTCACGCTCGAGTATCCGCAATACATAACCCGCATTCGCTTTTGTCAGCTCAGTATTTATTATCGTCCCCTTCACCGTGATAAGCCTCTGGATGTGCGATTCCATTTCCTTGCCCTTCTCTGGCACCAACATATTCTGCATGTCCTGCAGATTCGATATTATCTGGTCTATGCATAACAAATCCTTCTTGCGGTTCTGTCCAAGGACCTGAATCAGCTCGGATTGCCACGATTCCCAGTATGCATAATGCTTCTTATATAATTCAGGCGTGGGTTTTTTCTCATATTTCTTGACCTGATACAAACGCGGTGCCTTGACGGTCTTTTTAGGCTTACGCCTGAACTTCTTGGACAGGGCTTCGCAGCCTGTCAGATTCGCCAGCATAAAGAACACAAGGATCCACGATATCGTTCTTCTCATCTTATCTCCCGATCATTTTTTTAAACTCTTCCTCGCTGATAACCTTAACACCGAACAATCTGGCTTTATCCAGTTTCGATCCCGGCTCGTTACCCGCCACCAGGAAATCCGTATTCTTACTGACGCTTGAAGATGCGTTACCGCCCGCCGACCTAACGATCTCTTCCGCCTCCGGCCTCGAAAAACCGGCTAAAGTACCGGTTATCACTATCATCTTTCCGGCAAAAGCCCTCTCGGAATTACTCCTGACCTCACCCGACATTTTGAGCCCGGAGGCTTTTAATCTTTTTAAGATTTTGAGATTCTCCTTATTCCTGAAGAAATTATATATCGAGTTCGCCATCACCGGCCCGATCTCGTTTAGACCCGTCAGTTCTTCCACTGACGCATCCGCTAATTTTTCGATAGATCCGAAATGTTCAGCAAGGACCCATGCGGCATGCTCTCCCACGTGACGGATGCCAAACCCATATATGAGGCGGTTCAAACCGCCGGATTTACTCTTCTCGATGGCATCCAGAAGATTACGCGCACTCTTCTCGGCCATGCGCTCTAGATTACGCGCTTCGTCAAATCCAAGATAATATACATCACTGTAATCTTTCACCAGGGCTTTGTCGACGAGCTGGTTGACGACCGCCGAACCCATTCCGTCAATATCCATGGCGCTTCTGGAGGCAAAATGCAGCACCCTCTCCTTTATCTGCGCCGGACAACCGGCATTTTCGCACCGCAAAGCAACCTCTTCGGTTTCCCTGACCAGCTTCGAACCGCACGCAGGGCATTTCGTCGGCATCTGAAATTTCTTTTCGCCTCCGGTTCTCTTTTCTCTCGCTACGCTGATAACTTTGGGAATTATCTCACCGGATTTCTCGACGTATACTTGATCGCCGATCCTTACATCCAGTCTCTCTATCTCATCAAAATTATGCAGTGATGCCCTCGATACGGTGGTCCCGGATAGATGGACGCTCTTCAATATCGCTACCGGTGTTATCGCGCCGGTTCTGCCGACGCCGACTATTATGTCCTTTAATTCCGTCAGTGCCCTTTCGGCCGGAAATTTATAAGCGATCGCCCATCTCGGGCTCTTCGTAGTGGAGCCGAGCCGCTGCCTCTGGGCGAGGGAATTGACCTTTAATACCATCCCGTCGATCTCGAAATCGAGTTTATCTCTTTTCGGTTCCCATAAATTACAATAATCGATGACTTCATCGATGGTTTTGCAGACCTTGTAGTGCGGGTTTACCTTAAAACCGGCATCCTTCAGATATCCGAGAACCTCTTCGTGCGTTTTAAAATCGATCCCCTCATAATGGCCGATGCCCCATACATATATATTCAGGCCGCGTCCTGCTACCATAGATGAATCAAGCAATTTCAGTGATCCTGCCGCCGCATTCCTGGGATTGGCAAATGGCTCCTCGTCATTCTTCTGCCTGGCCAGATTGAGTTTCTCGAGAGCTTTCTTCGTTATATAAACCTCACCCCGGACCTCGAGAGACTTCGGAACCACCTTTACCTTCCCATCGAATACAAGCGGTATCGAGCGGATCGTTTTTAAATTAGCAGAGACGTCATCGCCTTCTTCGCCATCGCCCCTGGTGGAACCCAATACAAATCTTCCATTTTTATACAGAAGCGATATGCTCACCCCGTCGAACTTCAGCTCAACCACATACTTCAAGCTCTCACTCTTAAGCAGCTTCCTTACGCGTTCATCAAAATCCCTTATTTCGTCGGAAGAATATGTGTTGTCGAGACTCTGCATCGGCACGATGTGCTTAACCGTGGGAAAAGATTTCGTAATCTCGCCTCCGACCCTCTGAGTGGGAGAGTCCGGCGTTATGAGTTCGGGATGCGCCTTCTCTATATCCACGAGCTTTCTATATAGGCCGTCGTACTCACGGTCCGATATTTCCGGCTTATCGGTCACATAATACAGGTGGTTGTGGCGCCTCAAGGCCTCTCTTAAATGTTCCACCTCACTTTTTACGTCCCGTAGGCTCATCTTATGTTCCGTCGGATAATCTTGACGCGAGACGCGCGGGCAGGCCCGCACTTAAGATCTTACCCTGAGCTGCCTTGATATTGTAATCCACTCTTATTATCTCCGCGATATTTTTATCGGTGTCATAAATGGCAAAGGACGCCCTCGGATCAAAATCCCTCGGCTGTCCTATGCTTCCGACGTTTATGACGTATCTTCTGCCGCGTTTAAGCCTTAATTTCGTACCCTTAAAACGGGCTATATTGCCGGCGTCAGAATAATATATGCCTGCAACGTGAGAGTGCCCCAGAAAACATATCTCTGTCTTCATTAGCTTTAGCGTCGGGGTAGCATCCTCTTTATCCATGACGTATGAAAATTCTTCCGGGCGCTCCAGCGAGCCATGGACTACGGTAAATTCATCATTGTTGTAAACAAGCGGAAAGGATTTAAGGTATTCTATCTCACTGCCGTCAAGGGCCTTCAAGGTCCACTCTAATGCCATCCGCGCGTTTTCGTTAAAATAATTGAGTCCTAATTGCCCCGTAACGCCCCATTCGTGATTTCCGGCAACGCATACCCTGGGCTTAAGAAATTGGACGGTCCGTATACATTCTTTCGGATCGGCTCCATAGCCGACGATGTCGCCCAAGCACAGGCATTCGTCTATCTCATGTTTCGAAAACTCATCGACTACAGCCTCGAGCGCCTCAATATTGCCGTGTATATCGGATAGGAACGCGTAGCGCATCAGCAGGGCCTTGTGTAAAATTTTTAAAGCTTAAACGAAGTTTCAAAAGAATGGTCGGGGCGGACGGATTTGAACCGTCGACCTCTTGGTCCCGAACCAAGCGCGCTAGCCAGCTGCGCTACGCCCCGTGAAATTTGCGATAGCAAATTTCATCCCGAGATTGCGACGCATAGGAGCAATCGAGGGATTAACTATTGCTAGTTAACATAATAACATATAAGATAATCATCGGCAATTAAAAAAACCCCCAGGCTTTGAGAAGGCCCGGGGGGACAAGAAATCCATTACTGCCGTTTTTACCACATCTGATCTTCGAAAAAGAACTCGGGATCATTCAATATCGGCTCATAATCCTTAGGTATGGGGAGCGGAAAGCTGACCACTTCGTATAATCCCACCGCCGCACGTACAATTACCATGGAAAAACCTTTCAATACCCCGACGCTAATCGCCGCAAAAGGGCCGTCGGTGTTATTCACCTTCGACACCTGATTAACAAATTCATATGGAGATGTCACAACATTGCATACACCCCTGCCCAATTTTACTAATGCGTCATCGCAATAAACCGTATTCGCGAGACCAATCGTTAATATAAATATCAGTCCTGCCAAAACTAGCTTCTTTGACATGCCCTACCCCCTTGGTTAGTCAAAATATATCACAATACGGTCCGCTTTTCAAATTTATTTGATCTAAAAGCCATTCCGCTTTAAATACTCTTCGGTAATGGAGGTTTTGTTCCTCAGCTCATCCAATTTCGCGATATATTTCCCGAGGATATCAAATTCAAGATTTACCATATCACCGGCATGTTTCGATCCGAGATTCGTCATCTTTAAGGTATGAGGAATTATATAAACCCTGAAATTACCGGGGCCCGTCTCTCCGACTGTGAGGCTCACCCCGTCGACCGTTACCGAACCCTTTTCAACTACAAGGGCGGCGTATCCTGCCGGAAATTCTACCGTTATCGACGACTCTCCGGGACAATCGTTTTTTATTCGCACTATCCGCCCCGCGCAATCGATATGCCCCTGCACAAAATGGCCGCCGAGCGGTTCACCCGCCCTGATCGAGCCTTCCAGATTTACGCGATCCCGGATCTTCAGCTGACTCAACCCGGATCTCTCTACAGTCTCTTCCATCACATCGAATGCGATTGCCTTATCCCGTTTTTCAATAAGCGTAAGGCAAATACCATTAACTGCAATGCTATCTCCGATCTTCGCATCCTTAATGACCTCGGAGGATTCCAACTCGAGCCTCCTGACGAAACCCCTGGCCCTTTCAAACCTTCGTACGACGCCCACCTCTTTTATGATGCCTGTAAACATTACGCTGCCTCTAGTTCCAGTAAAATATCGTTCTTGAATCTTCTAATTTTAATATTCTTCAATGTAACAGCATCGGCAATTCTTCCGGCTCCGACGCCTTCGACCGATGTAACCGCGTCACGTCCGCCGATTATCTTCGGCGCTATGAAGAACAGGAACCGGTCGACAAGTTTATCCTCTATTAAACTTGCGGCGAGTTCGCCGCCGCCTTCCACCAGAATATTTGCTATCTGAAGACGGGCAAGTTCCTTTAATAGCCGCTTTAAATCAACCCTGCCCGTTCTCGATCTTGCCAGTATGACCTGCGGCTTTTTAGTGCCTAAAAAGATCCTTGCGTTTACCGGAATTTTTCGCCTTCCGCAGACCACGATCCTCAATGGCTGCCTCACGGATCCCTTAGCCAATAGCTTTGGGTCATCGGTAATAACTGTGCTGGCCCCCACCATCACAGCATCGGACTTGGCGCGAAGGCGGTGAACATAACGCCTGGCGTCTTCCGAAGTAATCCACTTAGAATCGCCGGTCCTCGCAGCAATCTTTCCGTCAAGGGATTCGGCGATTTTCAATGTCACATACGGCATATTTTTCGTTATAAATTTTATGTAGGGCTTATTCAAGGATTGCGCCTTACTCTTTAAAATATTGACCCGGGTTTCGACCCCGCTTTGTTTAAGCCTTTTCATGCCGCGCCCGTTATTGACAGGATTCGGATCCTTCATCGCCGCGACAACTCTTCGCAATCCACTCCTGATAATAGCATCGGTGCACGGCGGTGTATGGCCGAAATGGTCACACGGCTCCAGGGTCACATACATCGTGGCGCCTCTGGCATGCCGTCCGGCGTCTTTTATAGCGTTCACCTCGGCATGAGCCGATCCGCATTTTTTATGATAGCCTTTCCCGACTATGCGGCCGTTCTTCACTATGACCGCGCCGACCATCGGGTTCGGGCTGGTACGTCCCTCGGCATTCTTCGCCAGGCCGAGCGCCAGGCCCATATATTTTTCATCTATGTTCATGTAAAATTTTTTCCGATTCCGCTCTCAACTTTTCAACAATCTCATATGGCACCCTGACGGTTCCTATGAGCGGCCTGCCCTTTCCCATGCCGTGACAATCCGAACCTCCGGTTATCAATAGGCCGTTCTCCTCAGCTATTTTTTTGTAATGCTCCCGGACGCTAGGCTTATGATCGGTGTGATATACCTCTATTCCTCTCAAGCCGCATTCTATCAGCTCCTGGATGTAATCGTCCCTCTTCATCGTGTTGGGATGGGCGAGGACCGGCACGCCGCCGACTTTAAGTATCATATCGATCGCTTCTCTGGGCGTAAATCTCACATTCGAAACGTAGCATGGCCGCATAAAACCGATATATTTTTCAAATATCTCTTTATAATTACGGACCTTTTTCGTCTTCAACATCGCTTGTGCCACATGGAGCCTGCCAACTGTGCCTATACCGGCAAGTTTAAATACGTCGTCAGCTTCTATCGCGATACCCGCGCCTTTGAGCTTATCAACCATTTTATATATACGCTCTTTTCTGGACGCTTGAAGTGCTTTAAGTTTTTCCTGAAACCATTCTTTGGTCCAGTCTATAAAATATCCAAGCAGGTGTATCTCGGCCTCTTCCTTCTCGACCGTCAGCTCTATGCCCGGAACGACCTCTATACCCAGCGGCCCGGCAATTTTGCGGCACGGTTCTATGCCGTTGATCGAGTCATGATCGCATATCGCTATCGCCGACAGGCCCTTCTCATGCGCGTGCGAAATAACCTCTTCCGGTGAAAATGTGGAGTCGGAGTAGAACGTATGTATATGAAGATCAGCGTATTTCATTTGGAAAGGCTCATTATGTTTTCCTCGCCTCTTTCTTATTTATACTGTCCAATACGCCGTTGACGAACTTTCCGGAATCCTTATCACCATATCTCTTGGCGATATCGATCGCCTCATTTATTGAAACCTTCGGCGGTATCTCCTCCATGTAGAGAAGCTCATAGGTCGCGAACCTCAAAATATTTCTATCTATAACCGCCATTCTCTTGAGCTGCCAATTCGTCGTATGGCTCGATATTAGCTCATCGATCGCTTTACTGTTATTGGCCACACCCAGGACAAGTGCATCGGCAAATGTCTCGATCTCCCTATCAGCCTCGTCGTGGTTCTTCCAGAACGTGTCTATACATTTCTTAGGCTCGTCTCCTGTGATATCTATCGCGTACAGTATCTTCAACGCGCATTCCCGCGCCTTCGTCCGCTTTCGCATAACGTCTCCTTAGATTTTCCGGGTCCTGCCGCGACCTCGTCTTTTCTTTCTAGGGCTCGCATGGGGTTCACTATCAAGTAGTGTTATCCACGGTGTGTCTGTATGCCCACCAGGATTACCTCCGAGAACGACGTCCTATATAGCCATAGATTTGTGGGGATGTAATCCTAAACGGCGGGCACCCCTATCCCATGCTCGCCCATACGCGAAAAGTCCTCGGTCGCGTCACCCGTAAAATTTCCTGCCCACACCTCAGTAAAATTTTTCGATTCCTTCGATAATGTGATGTGACGATGTGGTGAGCAGGGCCTACAATTTTTTATGGCTTGGTCCGCTGGCTAAAGGATAGCGGCGGCATAAAAAATTTTACGGAGCGAGGACTGCCGCTGGAGCAGTCCGAGCGTCCCTGCGAACCACTCGACACAGCACATTCTTGTAAAAACAAAAAATTTTATATTTTCTCGTAGAGATTCGCCATCTCGATCGCAGTCATTGCGGCGTCACGGCCTTTGTTGCCGTCCTTCGTGCCGGCCCTCTCGATCGCCTGCTCAAGATTATCAGCTGTTATAACACCAAATATACATGGAACGCCTGTATCCAGAGACGCTTTCGCGATCCCCTTGGCGGCTTCGCTCGCGACGAATTCGAAATGCGGCGTAGCGCCCCTTATAACCGTACCCAGGCATATCACACCGTCGTATTTCTTCGACTTGGCAAGCTTGAACGCAACCATCGGAATCTCAAACGAGCCCGGCACCCACATCACGTCCTGTGCGGAGTCCTGCGCGCCGTGCCTCACAAGTGTGTCGATACACCCGTCAAGAAGTTTCGACGATATGAATTCATTGAACCGCGATATAACTATCGCGAACTTCTTACCCTTTGCGGATAGATCCGCTTTCACCACATTTGCCATATCATTACCCTCCGATTTTATGCCCCAATTTCTCTTTTTTCACCTTAAGATACCTCTCATTGGCCTTATTCGGCCGGATTTCCAAAGGCACCCTCTCAACAATTTTAAGGCCGTATCCTTCCAGCCCAATAATCTTTTTCGGATTGTTGGTCAATAGCCTTATCTTTTTAAGTCCGAGGTCCACCAGTATTTGCGCGCCTATCCCATATTCTCTTAGATCGGGCTTAAACCCGAGGGCTTTATTCGCCTCGACCGTATCGAGCCCTTTATCCTGAAGTTCATAGGCCTTCAGTTTATTCGCAAGGCCTATCCCCCGGCCCTCCTGTCTCATATATAGTATCACTCCGTTTCCATTGTCTTCGATAAGTTTCATCGCCGTATGCAGCTGCTCACCGCAATCACATCTTTTTGATCCAAATACGTCGCCCGTCAGGCATTCTGAGTGGACCCTGACAAGCGCATTGTTCTTATCAGGCCTTCCTTTAACAAGCGCCAGGTGGTGATACCCATCCGTCAATGACTCATAAACATGTACATTAAAGTTGCCAAATTCGGTAGGAATGATCGTTTTGGCGATTTTTTTGATCAGCCTCTCACTCCGCCTCCTGTATTCTATTATGCCGGCTATTGTGCAGATCTTCAGCCCGTGCTCCCCGGAAAATGCCAGAAGGTCGTTCATGCGCGCCATCGAACCATCATCCTTCATTATCTCGCAGATAACGCCTACCGGATTCACGCCGGCGAGTTTCATGAGGTCCACGCATGCCTCGGTATGGCCGGAGCGAACCAGGACGCCGCCGCTATTTGATCTCAGCGGAAATATGTGGCCCGGCCTGACTAAGTCCGCAGCCTTTGTCTTTGGATTCGCGAGAATATTTATCGTACGCGCCCTGTCATGGGCGGATATGCCGGTTGTAATGCCGTGACCGGCGTCGCAGGATATCGCCCAACCCGTCCTGAATGGGTCGGGCATCTTCGCAGACATCGGGTGAAGGCCCAGCTCGTCAAGCCGCGAGCCTTCCATGGGAACGCATATGAGGCCGCGGCCCAGCCTCGCCATGAAATTTATGTCGGCTGGCTTTGTAAGTGAGCCCGCCATGATCAGGTCGCCCTCGTTTTCGCGATCTTCGTCGTCTACGACTATGACCATCTTGCCGAGCTTTATGTCCCTTAAGACCTCTTCTATCGTATTCAGCTTCATATTCCCGTCTTTTCGGTCCGTTTAGTTTACAGTTTACAGGATACAGTTAACAGAAAAAATAAAACCCCGATGAATTACTTCGGGGTCATATTTACTTTAAACTGTTTACTAAACATCCAATTTATCTTCTACCATCCAGACTTTACTGTCGGCACTTGAATCTCACAAGTTCAGCCTCAAAATTTTCTGAAGCTCGCGGGCTTTCACCGCCGGTCGAGGAATTTCACCTCACCCCGAAGAATGCTCCCATTATACATAATATTGGAATTTTGTCAATAATTATGATATCCTTATAATACGTTGTGCAAAACAAAGGAGGAAGTATGGCAAGAAAAGTAGTTGTAGCAGCTTTAGCTGTAGCATCTTGTCTGGCAGGCATTTACGGCGTATCTTATGCGGCCGATCAAAAAGCGCCGGCGTCTGTAAAGCCGATGGCCCAAACAACGCCTGCAAAGCCGGCAAGGCCAGCCAATATCAGCATGTTTGGCGGTACGATCGAAAATATAGATAATTCAGATCCTGCCAATGTAAAGATACAGGTAAAGGATGACGCAACCGGAGCTTCCCGCACCATAACAGTCGCTCCATGGACAAACGTCACGAAAGTAACCGACATCACCGAGCTGAAAAAGGGCGAAGCCATAAGGACTATGGTAAGGAAGACCGGGGATAAAGATGTTGCCATGGGTATAATGTTTGGCAAAATAAAGACTTTACCACCGTTAAAACAAAGGCCTGTTACGCCGCCGGCCGCACCAAAACTTCCAGTTAAGGACGCTTCAAGATAGCCAATTAAGAAACTGGTAGAAATAGGCATGGATAAAGACAAAGAAAAAAATCTTATCGTCGAGCTTGAACGGTTGAACTGGGAAATGTCCCTTCTTTATGAAGTTTCAAACGCAATGAGGACAACCCTCAAGCTCGACCACATCTTCTACATAATACTTACGGCACTCACTTCACACGAGGGGCTTGGTTTCAACCGCGCCATGATGTTTCTCGTCAATGAAAAAGAAGGTGTGCTAGAAGGCGTTATGGGTATCGGCCCGCACACGGCTGAAGAAGCGGGAAAAATATGGCATGCTATATCGATAAGTAAGATGACGCTGGATGATTTCATAGCGTCATACGATACATTCAAAAAAGATCCCGAGTCAAAGCTCAATTCTATCGTGAAGGGCATAAAAATACCCTTAAGGGAAGACATGGGCATATTGGCCCTGACGATATTGGAAGGCATGCCTTTCGAAATCACAACACACGAAGCAAAAAAGCTGGTAGACCAGGAGACCCAGAAAACACTGAATACCGACTTCTTCGTAACGGTGCCGGTAAAAGCAAAAGACAAGGTGCTCGGGGCCCTGCTCGTCGATAACATATTCAACAAAAAAAATATAACTAAGGGCGATGTCAAGATGCTTACAATGTTCGCAAACCACGCGGGCCTTGCTATAGAGAATTCAAGGTTGTATGAGGAAACCGTATACCTTTCCAATATAGACTGGCTGACCAAATTATGGAATTACGGCAGATTTCAACGGCACTTGACGCTTGAACTTGAGAGGGCCAAGGTTCACGAATCGAACGTAAGCCTCGTCATGGTGGATGTGGATAATTTCAAAAATTACAACGATACGTTCGGACACATCAGGGGCGACTCCGCGCTAAAAGAGATCGCCGCGATACTTCAGTCCAAATCACGCAAATTCGATACTGTAGCCAGATATGGCGGCGAGGAGTTTGCCATCATAATGCCGAATACGACGAAAGAGAACGCGAGATTATTCGCTGAAAGGCTAAGGGGCGAGGTCGAAAAAGTCTATGCAGAAGAGGCTGGACTCCATCCTGATAAAAGGCTTACGATAAGCTGCGGCATAGCCACCTGCCCTGAAGACACCACAGCAAAGGAAGACCTTGTAGCCATGGCCGATACGGCCTTATATGAAGCAAAGGGCGCCGGTAAAAACAGGTCATGCATCTATTTAAAAGCTATGGGGAATAAAAAGACGACTTAAATAACTTTAGGAAACAGCGGCCGTTTCCTGCGGATTTTCATTTACTACAAGGCCGCTACGCGTTGGGGCTCCAACCGTAATCTTTTTCTTAAGCTCATCGGAAAACTTGACTGAGACGATCTTCGACACACCCCTCTCCTGCATCGTTATACCGTACATAACATCCGCAAGTTCGATCGTCCTCTTATTGTGGGTTATGATAATAAACTGCGATATCTTCAGAAAATCCTTAAGCACGCTGGCGAACCTCGTTACATTCGATTCATCCAACGGCGCGTCTATTTCATCAAGCACACAGAACGGGCTCGGTTTCACTTTGAATATCGCGAAAAGGAGCGCTGTCGCCGTCATCGCCTTCTCGCCGCCCGACAGCAGCATGAGGTTCTGGAGCTTCTTGCCCGGCGGCCTTACGATGATCTCTATGCCGCACTCAAGCACGTCCTGCTCATCTATCAGCACCAGCTCCGCCTGCCCCCCGCCGAAGAGGAGGCGGAAGAAATTTTTGAATTCAACCTGTATCTTCTGAAATGTCTCTATAAACAGATCCTTCGTCGTCTTATTTATCTTCTGGATAGCCTTGTGGAGCGAGTCCTTTGCGTTTACTAGATCATCCAACTGATGCGTAAGGAACGCGTATCTCTCCTCCAGTTCTTTATGCTCATCGATCGCCACCAGATTAACCGGTCCTATTTTGTCAAGCCTCTCCTTAAACTCGGCGACCTGCGCTTTCACGGTTTCCCAGTCCGCATTCTCTTCTGTCTCCACATGTTCCGTCTCCAGGTCCATCTTGTAAGTCTGGGATATTCTCTCTTTGAGGTTCGTCTTTTTATAGTTGAGCTCCGTGAGTTTCACGTCCATATCTCGGGCCTGATTCCTGAGAGACTCAAGCCCGGCCTCTTTAGTCTTTAACTGCGCCTCGTCCACGCCCAGTTTATCTACGATCTCGGATTTGGACTTTTCTATGGCGGATGACTCTTCATTGAACACCAATAGGTCGGATTGTATCTTCTCGTTTTGCGCCGTAAGGCTCATTATCTCTTCGCCGAGAGATTTCTCTTTATCGGCGGATTCTTTAAGAAGCGATTCTTTCTGATAAATCGTCTCTTCGAGGTCAAAGGACACACCTTCCTGGGTTTTAAGGCTGCCGGAGATGCCCTCCTCCTCTTTTTCCAGGCTCTGGGCCTCGGCTGTAAGCGTTGCGATCTCAAGAGTCTCTTTTTCCCTTCGCGTCCTTCTTTCCAGGATCAAGTTCTGCGACTCGTCTATAAATTTCTGCGCTTGGGCCTTCTGTGTCTCTATATTATTGAGCTCCAAATTGAACGCTTCGCCTTTTTGCGTGAGATCCGCTATGGCCGCGTTCGCCTCATCGAGTTCCGAATTTAATAATTCGAACTCGTCGCGCAGTTTAGCCGCGCCCGTCTCATGGGATTCCTTCCTGGTCCTGACATTCGCTAAATTAATATCTTCAGTATGAAGACGCTCTTCGAGGGAGCCGATCTCAGCCTGCAATAAAGAAGCTTCGTTTCTTTTATCGTCACGTATAATGCCAAGCGCCGCAACCTCTTTCTCCATATCTATCAATTCGTTCTTCAGGTCTTCCAGCCTTTCCCTGCGCCCTATCAGGAGGGATTCATCTGTGGCGCTTACGCTCCCGCCGGAAACTTTACCGTCGTCGAGTATCGCGCCGGATTTCGTAATGAATTTCGCGGACGAGCCGTCATAGCTTTTGATGCATTCTTCGATTGAATCCGTCAGGTACGCATCGGCGAAGAAATGTTCGATGATCGCTGTAAGCTTCGGCTCAATACGTATAAAATTTTTAAGAGGCGCCGTAACATTCTCAGTCCGAACATTGCCGGCCCCCTGGCCTCTCTTTACTCTTTCCACCGTCTCCAGAGAAACGAAGCTCGCCCTTCCGAGATTATTCTCTTTAAGATACGAGATCATCCCTACAATGTCGCTGTCTTTTTCCGATATAATCACCTGGGCATTGTCGCCGAGGAGCGCATTGACCGCTTCTTCATAACCCCTCTCCACTTTTATCACATCCGCAAGTACGCCCAAGATACCGCCGGACGGATGAGCGCCCTCATCTATTTTATCGAGCAGATTCCTTACGCCCCGGCCAAAACCTTCATGCCTCTTTATCGACTCTCCAAGTATCTCGATCTTGGACCCGACAACGGCCTTCCTGTTATCGCACAGGGCCATCCGTTCTTCGGTAGATTTTATTTCAGACAGGGCCAGGCCGTTGGCATTTCTTTTCGATTCCAAGTCTTGCCGCATGGCCGATACCCTATCTTCGATATCCTTAAATTCGCCCGCAACTTGTTTCAATACACCTTCGATCGATTCGAGCTCTTTAACTACTGTATCTTTCTCTATCCCAAGGCGTCTTACTCTCGAACGGCGGTTCTGTATATCCGCGCCCATTTTTATCAGATCGTTCTTTATGTGTGTCTCTTTGGACAGATGATCCACTATCTCAACCTTGCATGTCTTTACGCGGTTCTCGGTTTCATCTATATCTTTGGAAAGACTGACCAGGAGGAGATTCTTTTCTTCGAGCGATTTCGCCTTGGCAATCTTTGCCGATGATGCGCTCGCAAGATCCGCCTTCAGCTTTTCGACGAGGCCTCTGGCATATTTAAGCTTTTCGGCGGCGACGGCTATCTCCTTCCTTAATCCTTCCTGCAGCACGCGCGATTCCTCTATCCTCTCTTTATTGATAGATATTTTCTGCGTGTTCATATCGAGGGAGCCGGACATTTCTTTGTATCTATCTTTTAAGTCCAGCAGCTTCTGATTGACTTCATCCAGAGATCCCCTATAGCCCGAGATTCTCGAGGCCATAGATTTGATCTCCGCATCCAGCTCCCCTTCTCGGGCCCTGCAATCGTTATTCTCGACCGACATCGTCATCTCTTCGGTCTTCAAACTCCTGTATTCACGCGATGAAAGTTTTATTTCCATATCCCTCAATTTATCGAAATCGACCTTGTACCGCTCGGCCTTGCGCGCCTGGCGTTCGATCGACGATATCTGGCGCTTCACCTCGGTTATGATATCGTTTATGCGCAGGATATTCTGTTCCGTTTGCTCGAGTTTTCTTAAGGCTTCCTTCTTTTTCGATTTAAATTTGGTGATACCGCTCGCCTCTTCAAATACGAATCTCCTGTCCTCGGGCCGCGAACTTAATATAAGGTCCATCTTGCCCTGCTCAATTATCGAGTAGCTCTCGGTGCCTATGCCAGTACCCATGAGAAGCTCATTTATATCTTTTAATCTTACAGGGGTTTTGTTTAGGAGGTATTCTGTTTCGCTGGATCTGAATACTCTGCGGGTTATCGTTACTTCGTCGTAATCTATAGGGAGAAGCCTTTTTTCGTTGCTGAATGTGAGGGATACTTCCGCGAAATTTATCGCTTCTTTCGTGTCGGTGCCGTTAAAGATAACGTCCTGCATGTTAGAGGCACGCAGGGACTTCGCGGATTGCTCGCCAAGCACCCACCGGATCGAATCGGCTATGTTGCTCTTACCGCAGCCGTTCGGGCCGACGATAGCCGTAACGCCCGGCTCAAAGTTAAGCTTCGTCTTTTCCGCGAATGATTTAAATCCGATTAGTTCGAGGGATTTAAAATGCATATAGTTATATTGTTATATATGAGTCCGTATAAAATACAATACTTCGTATAAAACTGTATCAAAGTATATCACAGGATTCTACTCTTGGCAAGGCGGGATATATGAAATTTTTCGTGTTTAGCATAGAGGCGGAACTTTTGCCATTAGCCTTAACATGCTGTTAGCCACCCGGAGCAGGGGGCTTCGCCTAATTTTGCTTTTCCAGGATGTTTACGTTTTATTTTAGTTATTTTGTATATATTTGTTATTTTGTTAATTAAGTAGTCAATATACTTTAGGTATTAGGTAAACCATAGCAAAATCTAACGGCTCAACCCCACTGCCCCGGGTGGCTGTATAAGAATAACGTGGTGTACAAAAGTTCCGCCGATGCTAAGAAGCGAAAAATTTCTTGAGGAGAGAGCAGGAAATTTTACGGGTCCTGCCGCTTCCTCGGCTTTTCTTTCCAGGGCTCGCACGGGGTTCACAATAGATTAAGGTAAATCACTTGTTGTGTCTGCATGCCCGCCAGGATTGCCTACAACTGGACTATTAAACTGGGTCGCGGGCTTACTATTATGCAATCCTAAACGGCGGGCACCCCCATCCCATGCTCGCCCATAATCGAAAAGCCTTCAGTCGCGTCACCCGTAAAATTTTTCATCTCGCAGAAATGTGATGTGGCGATGTGGTGAGCAGGGCCTTAAAATTTTTTATGGATTGGTCCGCTGGCGAAATCAAGTAGCGGCATAAAAAATTTTACTGGAGCGAGGGCCGCCGCTGGAGAGGCCCGAGCGTCCCTGCGAACCACTCGACACAGCACATTCTTTCTAAAATAAAACCCGAGAAACGGCTCTATTCAACGACCGACGCTAGTAAGTCATTGAAGGGCGTTCCGTCTCCCGGGCAAATACAACTTTTATTATAACGACTTCATCGCCGCCTCTTCGGCTGTAACAAATTCTCTCATATGGCCGTTAATATCCTCTTCCTTTATCGGAGGCAATATTATCTCAATATCTCCTTTTTTTAATCTCTCCATAAAATCATTCATGGTCAATTTACTTAACTCTTGATCTTTATATGATATGGAAGATAAAAGGTTAATCACCTTGGCATAATAAGCCGGGTCTTTATTAACATTGAGCTCCAGGATTCCCAATCCCAGTGCTATGTGCCCACCTATCGAAAGATATCCGGAGCGATTGTTGCCCCCATCCCTGGCAACATCCCTTACTGTAAAATACTGTTTGGCTATATCCTCATAAGCTTCAACTTTTTCATTTGTATTTCCGTCAATATAGATTACCGTATTCTTGCCGGTAAGCACGCCTTCAGTATTAGTATAGATTTTATCTCTTAATTGCTCAAGAGTTCCATCATAGAACGTAACCGTTATGTTACCTATTCTAAATTGTTTGTTAAGCCCATTTCTGATTGCCGTCCAACTGCTTTGAACTTTGTTCTGTAACGCGCCGTTGGCTAAATTACAGAGTCTAGGAGATAAGCTTGGTATAAATAAATAAACTGGCTTGTCCGGTACGTTTGTGGACTTCAGAAGCTCCTTAGCATTTTTCATTACACCGACAACATATTTTACTGTTTCGAGAATGTCTATTGCCCTGGCATCACCTGCTGCGAGTCCTTTGATGACTTCTCTCAGGTTCTTCATGTTTGCGTCTTTGGCAAATTCACTGTCGCGTCCAACAATTTCGTCAAATTTTTCTAGTGGATCAATCGCCTTTGAGGCCGGCGCAACTTCCTGCCCTTTTTGATATATTTGCAGCAATTCTGCTAATGGCATTTCAAAACGCGCTATCGCAGCATCGTTTATGCCCGCATACGAAACCACGGTCTGAACTCCCTTAACATTAATTACAGCAGTTGCTGTTTCGTAAACAACGCCGCCTACATCACCTCCTCGCAATAGATCGGCTTGAGGCTGCGGCAATTCGACAGGCCTTCCAGAAAATTCTAATCTTTTACTAGCCGGGTTATAATGCAAGATAGCCACTGCGGTTACGTATTTTTTCTTATCCGCGCCCTCTATCGATTTTGCTTTATGCGTGAACGCGAGATACACATCCTTTCCCCTCTCCGGCAATGCGCAGATAATGGTGTTAAAACCTATGTGGTGAACATCCCCTCCCGGACTCATGATAGTCGAATTGAATACAGTATGATCATCATCCTTCCAATATTGCGCATCTTTATCGGCACACGCTTCAAACGCCTTATCCAGGCTATCGAACATATAAACCTGTATTGCTGATTTTTTATTGGGTTCATCAGCCCTGTCAATTACGGCAACTCTTCCGTTTTCCAACTGAACTATATACGCATTTTTACTATTTACGGTAGGATTTCCCAACCTGCGGATTTCTGTTTCTCTGGTCCCATCCTCGTTCAGATATACAAAATAGGTATGCCATTCTGATCCGTTATTATCAGGCATCGTAAATGTCATGGCCCAACTTTCGCCGATCTTCATTATCCTCGGATCTTCGGCGCCTTCGACAAAAACCTCCTTTTCGGCAATAAGCTCAGTCTCTGTCATGCCGGGATTAAGTCTCACTATATCCGATTTATGCGGCTTGCTCGTGTCGGTGTTTTTAGAAACGCGCCGCGCGTAATGACAAATTACATTTCCGCCCACCTCTAATGTAGCAGGATTGAAATATTTATATTCTTTATCGCTTGGGATCATGAGCGTCCCGTCCCTGGTTTTAGCAGCTTGTTCTATATCAGTAACCGGCGCAGCATGGCTAACGATATAATCGCGTAAAATATCAGGATTCATACCAACAAGCGCTTCACGATTATCGATACGGTATATACCGGTATTGGGCTCGCTTGTCGTACCGGGATACAGCACAGCTGGTATCTCACCCGAGGCCTTCGCGATCTCCGTACTGTCCGGCGGTTCCGTGACAAAAATAGTACCCGTATCAGAGATAGAAAATAGGTGCCGAAGGGCCAGATAATTCATCAGGTCATCTATGGTAGTTGCCTGGCTTCTATTCCTATTTTCATTTATAATTTTCTGATAATACCGCATTGGATATAGCACATTCCTGAAAAATATGAACTGTGGGGCCTGTCCAGCATTGCCTAGTATATTTTGGATGTTTTTCCCATCAAAAACATTTATATTACAGAGGTAGATATCAACCTTCAACTTACCCCTTAACGACGATAACGTTTTGGTAAACTCGTGGTCCTCGATTTTGTTTTCAGCCTTTGGAATATTTTCCAGCCTGGGATCCATTACGTAAACGGATATTGCCCAATCGGCGGGGTTCTCGCCGACTTCCTGCAATTGTGTGTGCAGAGCCCCGAGCGTTCGGAGGATTTCGAGAGGCCTTTTACCTGTGCCTACAAAACATAACGTAATCTTTTTTTCGGATATCGCGCTGTTCTTTTTCCCGATGATATATTCCTTGAACCTCCCTTTCACGTCCGCCAACTGAGGAAATAAGCTTTGTCTCCTATCGTTATCGCCATACGCGACAGAGTCATTGCCTACATGATATGTAAGAACTCTCTCGACAGTATTGTTCAATGTGTCTTCCGGATAACCAAGCCCGGAGATCTCTTCCTTAAGAGATGCCCGCAGTGAATCCATATCAGATGCCTGCAGCTGTCGGAGAATATGTATTTTAAAGTCATCCCTGCTTAGCTTGTTGGCCGGCGCAATGGCCGCGGCCGGTTTTTCGTTATGCATAGCAGCACCATCTATGATGCTCTGGCGCAGAGTAACAACACCGGGCGTAAGGCTAGCGCCCTCTATCGGACTGACACCTCTCGCCTCGGTTGGGAAAGCCGCCATGCCGCGGTATTCGCCCTCCATATTCCTACCCATGCCATATAGTTGCGTAACTACTCCGTTCTGCCTGCTCATATACAAAGCAGCTATTGACAAGAATATGTCGTGCGCGGTAGATTCATATTCCTGGCCGTACCTATCTACGAATAGCTTTACATATTTACTCAAGTTATCGATTAAATCGCCGTCGGAGCCCCATTGCCTGGCCCCTTCCTCGCCGATCAAGATTCTCAAAGCATTTCTTAGAACTCGTTTCCTGTATGCTAATCGCAGACCCTCCTCGTTCTGCGGCCCTCTTTCGGATATATTATTTACTTTAACTGTATCCGACACGGTATAGATCTTGCTAAAATCGATAAGCTTCACATTCCCATCAGGCATGACAAGAAAATTTTCCAGGTTATCTATGTCATTATCCACATAGCTATCGCCCATTTGCGCTGAATCGAGCAAAAACGCCGCACCCAGTATTATCTGTGCCGCGATATGAAGCATCCTCGCGCCGCTTGTGTTCCAATCTTCTACATTGTCCGTCAATGTTTTAAGATCTGCCACGTTCGGCACGAATCTGTCTATCTCGACGACGTCTTCTCTGCGCCCATATTTAATCCTGAACACTGCTATATTATCCGCAAAATACGGATTATTCTTTGTAGCCGAAATGATCTTATTGAGTCTATTTTCGGCCTGGGCTGTACGCCGGGAAAGAATATCTTCGGATACATTCTCCTCGCCTGGCCTTTCCGGGGTTATTATCTTCACAACGGCATCTTCTCTACCCGAAACGGCGCCTCTGGCGATCATCGCAAGCCCGTCCGCGCCCCTGCCGACAAATTTCGTTATAACCGCGTGTTTCAAAACTTCCGGATTGGCACAGGCATTCAGTATCCTGAATACGCCGTTATAGACAAAGTGCTCTCTTACCTTACGGCTCATCTTTTGTTTCGATGCCGCCGACCGTTCTACGACGATTTCCTTCTTGCGGCATTGTATCAGCCAGTTAAGTACGCTATTCCTTGCCATATCGATGGGCCTTATTCCGAAGAAATCGCAGACCGCCCTTATATTTAACAGCCAACCCTGCCTGTCTGTATTTTTCAACTGCCTGAATACATTCCATATCTGTTCAATATATTTAGCTGCCTCTTCCGGCTCACCTGATTCCGCGGCCTTCCGCCATTCTTCCAGTAACCCCCAGGTACTGCCCGGCTCTTTTTTTGATGCCTCGACCTTGTCTTTTAGATCATCCCACTCTTTTCCGGCAAGGCCGACCGATTTCAGGATTTCGTATTCTATCGCAGGAGTGGGTATGGCGGAAGGGGCATTCATTTCGGTACCCGCCAATAGCCCGCCGAGCTTCCCACTGTTTCCAAACCCCGCTACCGCCTCTTCTGTCAGATAAAATTTCGAGACATCGCTTGCGATCGCATGAAGCCTCTGCAATATCAGGACAAGATCGCTTGAGTCAAGATGCCTTTCCTGGCCCTTTGCTATACCCTTCTCCTTTTCTTTATCGATATAATTCCGCAGATTCTCTTTCGTCAGGCAACTCTGAATGAACTTTTCGAATTTGGCCGATAAATAATCACCTTGCGACCTGGTTATCGCGATAAAACTATCTCTTATAACCACAATATCATCTTCTGTCAGGTTGTCGAGATCGCTCGCGTTCTTACGCATATCCGTAAGTATCCCTGCTATCGTCCTGCTGAACCCGCGCTCCATATGGGCGAGCCTATATTCGTCGTAGGCTTTCTTGATGATTTTTTTGAATTCAGCCCGCGCCGCCGCAACACCTCTTTCTATAAGCATATTCTGCACATGCCTGGCATAGTAATGCGCTTCATCCTCTGATATACCCTGGCTTCGCAAACCTATCTCTACAATTTCATGCAAAATATCGCTGACTATAAGCCTTGCCTCATGCGTCAGCTGGTCGATATTAACGGCATTGGTGAAACCGAGCCTTCTCAATTGTTCCAGCCTGTTTCTCGGAAATACTATTTTGCGGACACCATTATGCATTATTATTGCGGCACCGAGCCTGCCCCCCTCCGACGTAATACGCTTTTCTCCAACATCCATCAAAAGAATCCTATTTTCAAATCCGCTTACTATATCGCCGCCAAAACCCATCGGTGCCAAAAGTTCGAGTATTTTCCGAATATCCTCCTTATCCTCCGGCGTATGTTTGCTATTAAGCGCAGCTACCAATCTATCCAGATTCTTCGGCGCAAGCTCGTCCTTCGCTTTTAGTCTTCCGGCCGTCGCCTCCATCTTATCCGCAGCCTCTCTCACCGCCTCCAGCAACTCTTCACCTTCGTGCGCGGCGCCTTCGACAACTCCCGGCTTCGCCACGGTGACTGCTACGGATGGCGCTGCAGTGGCAGTTATATCGGCCAGCTCTTGCCTACGCTGACTCTCTGTCATCTTCTCAAGAGACCTGAGATATTCCAGGACGCCCACCTTTTTCTTATTTACAATGAAGGACATAAAATATTGGTTCAATTCAATGCCTAAACGATCACATATAGCGCTGATCTCTTCCGCTTCTTTGCCACCCAATTTTTCATCGATACCCGCGGCTCCGGCTCCGTAGCGCGTCTCTGCCTCCGGTGATGACATTCGATTAAGAACTCTTATTGCAACCAGAACGTTTTCCTGCGCTTTCTGGGTAAGGCCGATCAAATCCCCCTTCACAGCTTCTTCATCATACAGACCGGTCTTTATATTCAACATCAGGCTTATTCTTGTGCATTCTTCATCCAATCCATTAAAAGCGATGGCTCTATCGATATCACAATTCAGGATATTTCCATCCTCACCCACAGTTGCCCAGACTATGATATCTTCGCCGATAACTTTACCGCTATTGCGTACACCGTTCATTTTATTGATATTATTATAGACAATCTGAAATGACGCAATTGCCGCCTTCCCATGGCTATATGCCGAATATATATCGGTTATGGTCGTGTCTATCGGAACCATGGAATCACTTTCGCGGTCTTTCCGCTCAGCCTTAACCGTATCGCCCTGCATATCGGTTATACGCGCCATACCTTCGTTTGCATATACTACAATATCTCCGATATCAAGACTCGGAGTTATGGGTACTTTAATGCCGTCCCCCGAACGGGTAAAATACCCGAATGCTTCCTTAAAACACGATCGCACATCATTGTTATCCCAAAAAGCTGTCAATTTCATTAAAAATGGTTTCAGCTCAACCAGCATCTCTCTTTCATCATACGTATATTCATCGCCAACTACTTCATTGATAGCCGTTAAAAGACTATAAACGGATTTAAACACATCTTCTAATTCTTCCGCGTATTGTACGCGCCCTTTATTGAATTGCGTGTAATATACAGCTGCCTCCAGAATATTGAATAATATCAGTTTATTAGACTCATATTTATCGGCAACATCGAATTCATCCATATCTTCCAAAAATGCCAATTTTTCGGCATATTTAACCATGTCTCTATTTGCCATAATCCTCAGCCACAAGTTGTGCAGGGCCTCCCTTGTCTTCGCCTGCACATATCCGTAGAAAATCCCTTTCTTATCTCTCGGGTGGACCGGATTAAAGCTTACTAAATATTCTATATCGCCGGTCTGCGCCGCATGATCGATG
>JBAZUO010000001.1:75418-114502 GCA_041661345.1 Candidatus Omnitrophota bacterium
AATTTTATCCTGTCGCTCATGTTGAGTGCGAGGGATTCCGGGGATGCAAACTGTTTTTCAAAATCGACGGCATATGAATGCGCCTCGTCTTTGCCGATAAGATTATTCGGCGCCGGGATAAGAATTTCTTCGGCAAGGATCTTTTCCGCTATGCCATGCGCTATGATCTGTTTGAGCATATCCACTCTTCCCCGGCTCAGCTCTCTGTCCCAATGGGCCTCTGTGACATGAATTTTAAGGACGTTCTCGGATTCATCGTATTCTTCGAAAGCTTCGACATCCGCTCTTCCCGAATCGGAAATAAAGAATCTGCCTCCGCCCGGTGCGCTGTGAGCAACTATCCGGACCTTTGGCATATCTTTAAACCGGCCTGGCGCAAGAGCAAGAACTTTCTCTGTTTTCTGCCATATATCTTTCACTATATCCTGATAACCTCCGTCAAAAAATATCTCTCTACCAGGACCGGGGTTCTCGACTATCCTCGCCCCATTACCCGGCAACTTGGCGGTAACGGCCGGCTTCGCCGCGGCTGATGGCGCTAGAGAAGGAGACTCTCCGAATTCCTGCAATACCGAGTCAAGCGCGGTAACGGATTCCTTTTCACCGTTAAGCATGTTAATTGCATAATCCCTGAGCTCCCTCTTCTCGTGATCTGTCAGCGCGGTATACAGGCTCTGGAGTTTTCGCAGAGATTCTATCTCAAAACTCCATTTCTTTGCGCCAGCCCGAGCTTTATTTTTCTCATAAAACCCCTTGCTCCTGGCATATAGGATCGCAGAGTATTGGAGTGCATTAATTACCTGGCGTTTTATGCGAACATTCGCTCTTTGGTCAGCAGATGGTATCGCACTGCCCCACTCGCTCGATGTATCTGGCAGGACAAATAGAGGGTTTTGGCGTAGATAATTTTTGCGGTCTTCCGGCGTTCTGAAATAGAGCCTTACCGCCCTCATTCCGTTCTTAGATAAGATTGCCGCAAATGCCGCGTGTTTCAAAGGAACATTCAGGGCAGGCCTGCCTTTTATCAGGCTATCTCCGTTTGCGGCATTTGTCACAAAGCTTTCCAGGTCTATCGATGCTTCGGGGTTCACATCCACCGCAACCTTCATATTCTCACTGCGGGAACCCCACCTATCCGCATTGACTTCATACGATAACCATCCTTCGCTTCCCGCTTTATCCTTCGGCCTTACGACATTAACCTCTGCGCTGACTCTGTCTTCGGAAGTTACAAATACTCTCTTTGCAAGCCCAAGCATTATCTGGGTAAGGTCAGATCCTCCGAATATGGCAAAACCATCTTCGGCCTCAGCAACCTTATAAAAGAAATCGTCAACATTTTCTATCGGTACATCGCAATATTCTTTATACCACCCTGCCGTATTCGGATTTCCACTTGTATATTCACTGATGACACCGCCAAACTCACCTGCCAGTTCTCTGTAGGCTTTCGATGACGATCCGGCGGCGGGTGGCGGAGTTGTGGATGACATTGCTTTTATGCTATCTAAATACATTGTTATTTCATTATACGAAGGTGATTTTGTAATGGCAGATTTATCAAAAGGCGATCCCTTGCTTTGTCCTGGTTTAAATATCTCTGTCCATTTAGAGTAGAAATTCTCCTCAGCTATTGTTTTATATCTAGTACGCCTGTTTTGGCGGTCAAAAGTAATTCCTGAAACACCTTTAAAATAATACCGGCCCCCTATCTCGTTAAATTCGAATCCCGATGACTCTACAAAATCATTTGCAGCATCAAGATCGAATAATCTTTCAAGAAGATCTCTATAATTCATGAGAGACCTCAATGCCATTTCTCTTTTTCCTCTGTTCTTTTGTCCAAGCGTCTCTTCGTTATAATCATAGCAGAACCCACAATCGGCGATCTTAAGGGTATAGCCGCCTTTTGCGTCTTTGCATACGGCTACGCTGTCAATTTTTACTATATCTCCGGCAGGAAATATTCCTCGCTCCGCGACATTTCTTCTTAATTCAGTATATTTTTCAGTAAAGCTCTTTAATTCTTTAATAACCGTCGCCTTTTCACCGCTATTCTTATATCTCGCGGCCATTTCTTCAAGATAAGGCTCGGCAAAATTTTCAACCCTTTCCTGGATTATGTTGTCCTCGCCAGTTATAATAAATGGGATAAGCAGATCTCCTAAATGCTCTTCAGCCTTTTTATAGAAAACTCTCAGTAATTTTTTGTCGCGCGTGAAGAGCAACCCCTCATCTGAAACAATATAGCCGTCTCCTTGTCTTGGAATTTTTAATACTAAATAATCGAATATCATAACGTCTGCTTGTGCCCCTGACGTTATGTTGATTGGCGCTGGCGAGGCGGGCGCAACAGCGGCGGATGGCGCTGCAGGTTGTTCTAATCCCAACCCTATCGCCTCTCCAAACTCATCTTTGACAGCCTTTGTTATAACCGGATTAAGAGGATCGGGTATAGCAAGGGCTTTATCGAGAACTTTTTGCGTTTCCGCAAAATTTATTTTTCCCCCTCCCGACAATATCTTGAAATACGGACAGGTGTAGCCATCGCAATTCTTGAAATTCGGGATGATCGATACGTAGGAGATGCCCTGTTTTTTGAATATGTCGCAAAGGTTTTCTGTATGGAAGCCGCCGGTTACGATAATAGAAGTTTTCTTAAGATTGATGTTCTTTAAAAACGCCGCATCTCTCTTAAACGAATACTCGTAGAACTTGCACATATCTTCGCGATAGTCGTCGAGTTTCGCTATATCATTATCAAGCTTCGCCTGGATCTTATAAAGCGGCGCCTCGCGCTCGATGAACTTTGAGAAGTTTCTAATCTCGAAAGACCGCTCATTTGCCTGATAGTATTTGTAGTCTTCGCGTGTCAGCGAAATATTGAACATATTTTTCATCAATGCCAAGTTCTTGGGAAGAACGTCAAGCTGTCTATCCTTATCGTTTGTAAAAAGTGAGGCTTTTAGTTTATCCTCGAGGTTCCCAACCTCATCCATTATCTTCGACTTATCTATCGCCTGGTAGGTTGCCACATAAACGGAGTATTTCGCAAGTTCCGGGAAATCGTCAAGTTTCAAACTGATCGATTTCGCTTTATTTGCGAGATACTGGTAGAGATCTGCCTGAGATATCCGCTCGCTTTTGAATTCAACGATCTTTAGAACGAGCTCCTCGAGGGCATTTTTCGAAAGCCTTTTTCCGAGCTTGTCTATAAGTTCATCGCGTTCGTTATTGGCTTTACGAAAGTCGATCCCGGACTCCTGTCCCAGCGTCTGGCTTAAGAGGTAGATATTGGTGTAGGATTTTATGTCTATCAGTCTTTCTTTCGCTTTACGCATGAGGTATGAGAGGTAATCTTTAAAATCGGCATTATTGACCTTGTATGCGTTATACCTTGAATCGAGCTCTAACAGTTCTTTAGAGTATATCTTAAGCTTAAGATTAGATAGGATGTGGCTTAAATTCTTTAGGTATTTATCGACTTCATCTTTGTATTTCAGGGAATTCCTGTAGGTCTTAAGATTATCTATGTAGAGCTTCACGTCCTCTATTCCCCAAAGGGTGACCTTTTCGGGATTATTGATAGCAAAGTATTCGGCGCCGTTAACGACGCCTTCTTTCACGAAGTAATCGGCTGTTCTTTCCCTTTTCACCTTGTCTTTTATGTTGGTAAATATGGAAAGATCGTAATCTCTGACGCCGCCTTCCAGATTAATCGTATTGACACCATAAACTTTGTTCAGATATTCGATGATCTCGGCAATCCTGTGCTGGGCATAGTAATTACAATGGGCGTCCTGGATATGGATAATTGTACGGTTCTCAGAACCTGGTTTTCGTCGCTGGGATAAGTACGAATCTTTTATAGTACCTAGATGCTGCGGCAAGGCGAATGTAACCGGGTTCAACTCTTTAAAAGCGCCTGGGATGCCGGCTCTGTCAGAACCGACGCTAGTAAGCTCTGAGGGCGTTCCGGCAGCCCAGGCTAAATCATACGATACAATATTAAACAAAAAAGCCACCAAGGTGACAATGCACACTACCACCTTGAATGGCCTATTATGGCTTATTATGGCATAACTATTAGATCTAGCGTCTGACATATCCAATAGCATCCTTTTTCGTACTTATTAAACCGTTAAATTAACCGGCGAAAAAAATTTACCTGCCGCCTTTACTGCGGCAAGTAACCTTGTTCCCAGCGTCTACATATAAAGAATACACTATTATATTATAGCTGACAAGGGCCTAAATCAAGCTTTTTTATGGTTTAACAATATAATTTTACGGGTCATGGAAGGGTCCCCTCTCGGGTGCGGTACTTCGCAAGGACGCTCGGTTTTCTCCAGCGGAAAACCTCGCTCCGGGGAAAATTTTTTATGCCGCCGCTTGATGTAGCCAGCGGACCAATCCATAAAAAATTTTCAGGCCCTGCTCAATACCGCACCCTCGGGGGACCCCTTCAGCGCGGCGCTGTGAAAAATTTCTTGTGGAAAACGGGTAAAAGAAATTTTCCGGGTGACACGACCGAAGGCTTTTGGACGAACGAGCAAGCCCCCATGGGATGGGGGTGCCCGCTGTTTAGGATTGCATAATAGTAAGCCCGCGCCCCAGATTAACAAGTCCTGTTGTAGGCAATCCTAGCGGGCATACAGACACACCGTGGATAAATGCTAATTGATAGTGTACCCCATGTGGGCAAAGCGAGTGAGGACAAAAGACGAGGGAGTGTCAGGACCCGTAAAATTTAATACTACTTCTTGAGGATACGCTTGAATTCCTTAGTAAGAGCCGGGAGGATTTCGAAGACGTCGCCGACGATGCCGTATGTGGCGACTTTGAAGATTGGCGCATCGGGATCTTTATTGATAGCTACGATAACTTTTGAGGATTGCATGCCTATTAAGTGTTGAATCTGTCCACTTATGCCGCAAGCTATGTAAAGCTTCGGACAGACGGTCTTACCTGTCTGACCGACCTGGTGCGAATACGGCATCCAGCCGGCATCGACTGCGGCGCGCGATGAACCTACCGCAGCGTTCAGAACCTTGGCAAGCTCTTTGACGAGTGAGAAATTCTCAGGCGCGGCCATTCCTCTGCCGCCTGAGACTATTATATCGGCCTCAGCAAGATTAACCGTTTCCTCTATCTCCTCGACTATATCGAGTAGCGTAGTTCTGGATTTGAGAACGTCGCTAGAATATTTTTTCCTTATCACTTCGGATTTATGCGATTTATGGATCTCGGCCTCTTTCATCACCTTGTGGCGAACGGTCGACATCTGCGGCCTGTGATTCGGCGTAATAATAGTCGCCATGATATTTCCGCCGAATGCCGGGCGAGTCTGAAGCAAAAGCCGCTCTTTTTCATCGATATCGAGTCCGGTGCAGTCGGCTGTAAGGCCTGCGTCGATCTTTACCGCAACACGCGATATCATACTGCGGCCTATCGTTGTAGCTCCGCACAGCACTACTTCCGGCTTATATTCTTCGATCAATTTAACGATAACTTTTGTGTATGGATCGTCCTGGTAGGATTTAAGTTCGGGCGCGTCGACTATATATATTTTGTCGGCCCCGCGCGCCGAGAGCTCTTCGATTTTCGATTCGATATCATGACCGAGTATTACAGCGCAAAGTTTAACGCCGAGTTTTTTGGCAAGTTTCTTGCCCTCGCCGAGGAGTTCAAACGATATCGTCTGTATAACGCCTTTCTTCTGCTCGCAGAATACCCAGACGTCCTTATAGGCCGAAAGATCCTTTTTCTCGCCGGAGTCTTTTATTATCTCTATCGCCTTAAATTTGCAGACCGGCGCGCATGCGCCGCATAACGTGCACTTGGCCATATCGATAACGGCCTTCTTGTTTGCCATGTGTATGGCACCGAACGGGCACGCCTTAACGCAGAGCGTACAACCCATGCACTTATCGAGTAGAATCGTTATTGAGCCTGCCATATTAAATTACCACGTCCTTTAATAGCTCCACTAATTCCTTGGCTATATCGGCGGTATCGCCTTTAAGTATCTCCCCGCCCTTTCTCGGCGTTGGTGTAAATATCTTCACCACACGTGTGGGCGAGCCGTCCAATCCAAGCGACTTAGGGTTAGCCTTTATATCATCGGCCGTCCATTTAATGATCTTAGCCGATTTTGCCCGCATCATTCCTTTTAGAGAAGGAAGCCGCGGCGTATTTATCTCTTTAACGACAGTGAAGAGGCACGGTATCGGCGTCTCGACGATATCATAGCCTTCCTCGGTCATTCGCTCGACCTTTGCTTTATTATCTTTTATTTCTTCTATCTTTTTAACATAGGTAACTTGAGGTATGTCGAGATGGGTCGAAATGCCGGGGCCGACTTGAGCGGTGTCTCCGTCCGAGGCCTGCTTGCCGCATAATATTACATCGAATACGGCAATCTTCTTTATCGCGAACGAGAGCGTGTAACTCGTCGCCCATGTATCCGATCCGGCAAATTTGCGGTCGCTTATTAGTATCGCTTCGTCGCATCCGAGAGAGATCGCCTCCTTGAGCGCGGTTTCCGCCTGCGGCGGGCCCATCGTGATCACGGTGACCTTGCCGCCAAACCGCTCTTTCAGGCGCACGCCCTCTTCTATAGCGTATGCGTCAAAGGGATTGATGACACTCTCGACACCGGCGCGTATAAGCGTGTTTGTAACGGGATCGATCTTTACGTCGGTAGTATTCGGGACCTGCTTTATGCAGACGATTATATTCATTCGGTTATTCTTCTCTCAAACTCTCTTTTATGACATTCGCGGCGATGACGTTACGCTGTATCTGGTTCGTGCCTTCATATATCTGCGTGATCTTGGCATCGCGCATGTATTTCTCTACCGGATATTCCCTCATGTAGCCGTATCCGCCGAATATCTGAATCGCATCGACCGTAACCTTCATCGCGACATCGCTCGCGAATAGTTTCGCCATCGCTGACTCCTTCGCGACACTCTTCGCGCCGGAATCTACCATCCTTGCCGTCGCGTATACCAATGCGCGGGCCGCCTCGATCTCTGTGGCCATATTGGCTAGCATATGCTGTATCGCCTGAAAACTCGAGATCGGCTGTCCGAACTGAACGCGCTTTCTCGAATACTCAACCGCATGATCAAACGCGCCCTGCGCGATACCGAGCGCCTGCGCGGCAACCCCCGGCCGGGAGCTGTCGAACGTCTTCATAGCTACAATAAAACCCATCCCTTCCTTGGAAATAAGATTCGCTTTAGGTATCCTGCAGTCGGTAAATATGACTTCGCGTGTTGCCGATGCCCTGATACCGAGCTTCTTCTCCTTCTTGCCGAAATCCATTCCCTTGGTGCCTTTTTCCACAATGAGCGCACTCGCTCCCCTGGCGCCCTTCGTTTTATCGGTCATCGCTATAACGGTATAGACTTCAGCTTCGCCCGCATTCGTGATCCATTGTTTTGTACCGTTTAGTATATAGTAATCTCCGTCCTTCTTTGCCGTAGTCTTTATTGAACCTGCATCGGAACCGGCCTCGGCCTCTGTTATGCAGAATGCCGCGACCCTGCCCTTGGCTATTCCCGGCAGGAATCTATTCTTCTGTTCGTCATTCCCGTACAGGAGAATAGGAAATGTCCCTAACCCCGTGCCGGCAAACCCGAGCGCTATACCGCCGCATGCCCTCGAAAGCTCCTCGGCGACAAGGCACATATCCATTACACCGCCGCCCAGGCCGCCATATGCTTCAGGTATATATACGCCGAATAGGTCACTGTCGGCCAGGATCTTGACTATATCCCAGGCGAATTCCTCGCTCTCATCATATTTAGCGGCTACGGGCTTTATCTTCTCCCGCGCGATCTTGCGCGCAAGGTCTCTTATCATTATCTGTTGTTCATTAAGTAAATAATCCATATGTCGCTCCTTCTTGTTTAATTGTATCGGCGGGATTTATATTAAGAAAACTTTTTTACAACAAGTGTCGCGTTATGGCCGCCGAAGCCGAGGGCGTTCGACATCGCTACATTGATCTTCGCCGCGCGAGGTTTATTCGGAACGTAATCCAGATCACATTCCGGATCCGGTGTTTCGTAATTGATCGTCGGTGGAATAATTCCATTTTTCATCGCCAGGGCCGTAGCTATCAATTCGACTCCGCCGGCTGCGCCAAGCATATGCCCGGTCACCGATTTGGTGGAACTTATAGCAAGCTTTCTGGCGTGAGCGCCGAATACCTTCTTTATCGCAAGCGTTTCTATCCTGTCATTATACAAAGTGGAAGTGCCATGGGCGTTAATGTAATCCACATCCTCCGGCTTAACGCCGGCGTCTTTCAATGAAGCATTCATACACCTTACTCCGCCGTCTCCCTGCGGATCAGGCGCGGTCATGTGATAAGCATCTCCGCTCATACCGTAACCTGCCATTTCGCAATATATCTTAGCGCCTCTCTTAACAGCGCGCTCGGCTTCCTCTAATACGATTACCCCTGCCCCCTCGCCTATTATAAAGCCATCCCTATTCTTGTCAAAAGGCCTGCAAGCTTTTTCGGGCCGATCATTATAGCCTGTCGACAGAGCCTTCAATGCGCAGAATCCGCCAAATCCCATATGCGTTATCGCCGCCTCGCTACCGCCGCACACCATAACGTCGGCATCGCCCCTCTGTATGATCCTGAATGCATCGCCTATGGCATGATTGCCGGTAGCGCATGCTGTAGCGACCGCCGAACTCGGGCCTTTAAGGCCCAGGGTTATAGAAATCTGGCCTGTTGCCATATTTACTATGAGCATTGGAATTAGAAACGGTGAGATCCTGCTGGGGCCCTTTTCGGGGCCAAGGGCTATAAACTGCCTGTGCTCGGCTTCCACGGTATGAAGGCCGCCTATACCGGAACCTACCAGGACACCTATCCTGTTCCTGTCTTCTTTAGTAAGATTAAGCCCGGAATCGGTAACGGCAATTTTAGCCGAAACAACCGCGAACTGGACAAATCGGTCCATCCTCTTAACCTCTTTTGGGGAGAGGTATTTGGACGGATCAAAATGTTTTACTTCCGCGGCTATTTTGGATGAAAAATGTGTGGGATCGAAACAAGCCAGGCGTTTTACACCGCTTTTACCTTCGAGTAGCGACTTCCAGAATTCTTCTATTGTGCTGCCTACCGGAGATACAGTGCCGAGGCCCGTTACAACAACTCGTCTTTGTTTGGACATTATATACGCCGACGCTTACTTGCCGGCCTTCTCTTCGATGTATCTCAGGGCATCCCCTACGGTGACAAGCTTCTCTGCCTCTTCATCGGGAATCTCAACGCCGAACTCTTCCTCGAGAGCCATAACGAGTTCTACCGTATCAAGTGAATCCGCCCCTAAATCATCCACAAACTTCGCGCCATCAGTAACTTCCTCTTCCTTCACGCCAAGCTGCTCCGCTATTATTTGTTTGATCTTGTCCTGAGATACTTCCATTTTTCCTCCTTGTTTTATCTTACGCTACATTACCATTCCGCCATCGACCTGGACAACCTGCCCTGTTATATAGGCCGAATCATCACTTACTAAAAATAATGCGAGATTGGCTACGTCTCCGACCGTCCCGAATTTACCGAGCGGAACGTACTTAAGCATCTCGCCCTTGACTTCATCAGAAAGCTTTGCGGTCATATCCGTCTGAATAAAACCGGGGGCTATCGCATTCGCCCTCACATTTCTCGAAGCCAGCTCCTTCGCGATCGTCTTGGTAAGGGCTATCAATCCGCCTTTGGAGGCGGCGTAATTCGCCTGCCCGGCATTGCCCATTATACCTATTATAGAGGCCATATTCACTATCCTGCCATCACGCTGCTTCATCATGATCTTTGAAACGGCCTTGGTGCAGTTAAAAGCACCCTTCAGATTAACGGCCAGGACTAGATCCCAGTCAGCTTCTGACATTCTGACTAGTAAACCGTCTCTGGTAATGCCCGCATTGTTAACAAGTATATCTATTTTCTTGAATTTGTCAAGGGTTTTTTGGACGAACGCATCCACCTGGTCAGCTTTTGTAACGTCTACGACCCCTGTTAACACACCGCGGCCGAGGGACTCTATCTCTTTCTGCGTATTACCCAATATTTCAGCATTGACATCACAGATCGCAATGTCGGCGCCTTCCCTGGCAAACAAGAGCGCTATCTCCCTGCCTATGCCTCTCGCTCCACCTGTAACCACTGCTACCCTACCTTTAAGCTTCATAATACCCTTTCGTATGTTTTAGCTATTGTATCCATCCCGGCCGCCTTGTCAAGATATTTTTAGCGGCAGCATACCCCGCCACTTCTCGGAGAATATCCTGCAGTTGGTATTCAGCAGCCCGTAATCATCTTTCACGAGCTCCTTATACTCACCCAACTGCCTCGTCATGCCGCCGTTACCTATATGCATCGCAGCGACTTTAACTACAACGTTTTTGAACCCCGCCTTAATGCTTTGCAGGGATATATCCAGGTCATAGCAATGCATATAACCGAACGTCTCATCAAAACCTTTTATCTTTTCCAGGAACCGGCGCACCATGACAAAGCAGAGGCCGTCGATCACCGCAACCTCGGCCGCCTCCTCTTTCATGGGCGGATTCAAATCCTCGTTCCTTAAGTCGTGCTTTAAGGATACCTCGTTAACGCATCCCGTATCATATATCTCCTGCCTTCCCGCCAGGCCCACTATCCCTATTCTCGGGTCACCTTCCATATGCGATAAAATTTTTTCCAGCCAGCCTTCCTGCAAAATTATAACATCGTTGTGCATGACGGCTATATAATCATACTTTGCGCGTGCTATACCCTGATTCATCGCTCTTATCGGCCCGAGGTTCTCTTCATTCCTTATATACTGTATATCCACGCCGCTTGCTCTCAGGCTGTCAAAATATGCGTCAACGTCCGGCCGCGAACCGTTATCCACTATAATAAGCTCAAAGACTGTTCCGCGGCTACTCTTCAACACGGAATCGACCGAAAGCTTCGTATATCTGAGCTGATTCCAAACCGCAATTATTATGCTCACCCCTCTACCTGCCATCGAATTCTCCTAAGGTACACATCATCGTGATACCTGTAATTTTAACAGGTACTACATTTTTCATAAGTTCATCCGGCCCTTCGAAAAACATCTTTATATAATTGCCGGAATACCCGGTCAACAGGCCCGAATGTCGATCCCGCTTAGCCTCGACCAGCACATCCAGCTTTCGGCCCAAAAAGAGCGACCTGTATATACAGGAAGACATCATCGTAACCGTCTTTAACGTAAGGTACCTTCTCCTGGCTGTCTCGGCATCTATTTCGTCCGTCATCGCCTGGGCGGCAGTTCCACCTCTTTTACTGAATGTGAAAAGATGCGTTCGCGAGGGCACTATCTCCTTAATAAAATTTACCGTATTTCTGAAACATTCCTCGGATTCACCCGGGAATCCAACAAGGATGTCCGTGGTTATTGCCGCGTCCTTTATGCCGGAACGAACTGCGCTGACAATCCTTTTGTATTCCGCCGCCGTATAGGACCTGTTCATCCTCCTGAGCACCTCGTCATCACCCGACTGGAACGGGATATGGAGATGCCGGCAAATCCTGGGCGTCTTAGCGATAAATTCTATCAACTCATCCGTTACATATCTGGGTTCTACCGAGCTTAAACGTATTCTGAAATCTCCCTCGATACCATTTATCGCCTTCAGGGCATCCAACAGTGTAAGGCCGCTAAGGCCCGCCAAACTAGCCATTTCGCCCGGAAAAAAATCTTTTCCCCACGCGCCGAGGCAGATCCCGGTCAGTATTATCTCTTTAAAACCGTTTTTGACAAGGGCCGTGCATTCTTCCACAATATTTTTTATAGGCTTGGACTTCAGTACAGTACGTACCAGCGGCACCTTGCAATAAGCGCAGCGATTCTCGCAGCCATCCTGTATCTTCACAAAAACCTTAGTATGGCCCTGGAATCCGGCAATAGTCAATCCCGCTGTGTCCGTTCCGTCGGACGCGACCTGATTGCCATCGAGATATTCCGCTATCCTGTGCTTTTCGGAATTTTTTATTATACGCGATACACCCGGTAGAAAAGATATTTGATCGGCGTCATTTTCCGCGAAACAACCGGTAACGATTATCCTCGCAAGCGGGTTCGTCCTGTGAAATAATCCGACCCAGTGGCGTGATTCCTTATCCGCCTCGTGCGTGACCGTGCATGTATTCAGTATATATATTTCGGCAATATCTTTTGAAAGGCATTCCTTGTAGCCTTTCTTTACCAGCACCTCCCTCATTATCTGGGACTCATACTGATTCACCTTGCAACCGAGTGTGTGAATATAGAATCTTTTGCTGTTATTTATTTGTGAATTCATAATTTAATATCGCAAGGCTGGCTAATCCAGCCGTGTCGCTTTTGAGTACACGCGGCCCGAGGCTTACCGGAATGAATCCGGACTCTTTCGCCTCTTTAACTTCATCGAGCGTAAAATCGCCTTCCGGGCCGATCGCTATAACAACCGTCCTACCTTTAAAACCGGCTATCGCGTCCTTAATGCCTACAGCGCCTTCGGTCAATGCGGCTATCAACTTAATATCGCAGCCGCTCACATTTTTTACACATTCAGAAAAAGTCATTATGCGTTCAATGCGCGGGATATCCGACCTTCCGCACTGCCCGGACGCCTGGGATGCTATCTTTTGCCATCTCTCGACCTGCGCTTCTTTCTTATGCGATTCCCACCTGGGAATCGTCCTATCGGTCACTACGGCAACGATCAATGAAGCGCCGAGCTCGGTAGCCTTTTCTATGATGTAATCCATTTTCTCTTTTTTGGGGAGCGCCTGGATGAGTGTAATACTAACCGCATCTTTACTAATGGATGTGCTCGTCCTGGTTATCTCTACGGTGAGGCTGGCGCGTTTTACATCCTTTATAAATCCAGCGTACTCTTTACCGGTCCCATCGAACACAACTATTCTATCGAGCTTCTTTAAGCGCATCACATCAAGAATATGATGCGCCTCTTTGCCGCTTATGAAGATATTACCATCGTGGATCGCCTGACTCTGCACAAAGAATCTACTCAAACCGACATACCTCTATTTCTTTGGTGCCGCATAGGTTTTCACAGGAGGCGCCTTAACAATGAACTCGGCAACCGATTCCTCACCCGCATCTATCACCACGCCCTTCTTGGCCTGGGTGGGAGATGAGAGCAATTCGATATCATAGACTCCTTTTAATACTTCGACGGGCCTGTTGGTGCCTCCTGAAAGCACAACTTCATTTGTATCCTGTTTTTTGACTCTGTAATTGGTACGCGACTCTTTATTGTTTTCATCGAGTGCCTTGACCGTCAATGTGCCCATAGCTAAACCTAAATCAATCACGGCTTCCTTGCCGGCTACGACATCAACACCTTTCTTCGTCTGGCGCGGCAGCGTACCTATATCCAGGTCGTATTTACCAGGCAGCAACTCGATCGCTCTGTTCGTAACGCCTGGCGACACCATAACCACGGATTTGTGATATAGTATCCTGAGCGGCAGAAACGCATCCTTCTTCTTAGAATTCAACAGTTTCACGTTTATCGTACCGGTCACCACTCCGAGATCCTCTATGGTTTCTTTACCCACGGACACCTGGACGCTTTTATATATCATGGACGGTATCGTATCTATCTGAATGTCATAAACGCCGGGTAGAAGCTCCTGCATATTATTGGGTACCAGTGAAGCGGCATATATACTCGATTTTTTATCAGTCACTTTGTAAGCAACGATCCGCAAGTTCATGGTCTTTTTATTAGCCCCCTGGATCTTGACCGTGAGTCCGCCCATATCCTTTGAGATAGCTTTTTTGGCGGGCGTTTTAGCCGACGCGGCTTGCAACGCAACAACCTTCTTCGCCCGAGCCTTGCAGACATTGGAGCCTTTAATAAATATAACTACCGCAATAAGCGCAACCACCGCTACAGCTATAACCAATCTCTTGTTCTTCATCCTAAGAGCCTCCTTTTTCGCCAAACACCTCGGCGGTAAATACATAAATATCTGTGCTCGGGTCCTTCCACGCATCGGCAGGAAGTCCCGCTTTATGCATACAGAGGCTTGACAAAAACTCTTCTTTTGTCCAGCCTGTCTCGTCCGCAACCTGCGGCAGGTATACGCCGCTATTAAACCCCATCCTCACCATAACACCGTGGCCGGGAATATTTACTTCATTATGGCTCGACACCTTCTTCATCGGCGATAGGGCTGATATCTCTATGTCGATCTTATCTATTTCGGCAGGTGTCAGCCTCGGGAACCTCGGATCCCCGGTCGCAGACTCGATCGCCATATCGGCCACCGTCTGATACAACGGGCCCTGGCCGACCATGTTCCCGATGCATCCCCTAAGCCGGCCCGATTCATGAAGGGTAACGAAAGCGCCCATATTCTCATTCAACAATGGGTCCGTTTCCGTAAAACTCTTTCGTTTTCCGCCCCTTACATAACTCGTGATAGATTCCCTGGCAATTTGTAATAGCCTTTTTCTTTGGGTGTCATTCAGCATGGCCTTTTCCTCTTTCTTTTTTTCATCTTTATATATCACGGCGCTCAGATATCCCACAACCCTGGATTTATCACCGTATGTATCGCCGGAGTTAGCATATTTCAAAACACTTATTTTATCAAACCCAAGCTTTTCCGCGGCAAGCAGTGTCGCGGTCACGGGCATTACCCCGCATAGCTCGCACGAGCCCAGGCGGGCCTCGTCATACAATTCTTTACCTTTAGAATTTTCAAGAACTTTTATTAAATATTTATCAATGGTATTCGCCTCTTCGTATGGATGATAATGAGACAGGTCGGTGGACGCGACTATTATATAATCGTTCCTGTATTTTAAAACATCGGCAAGGGCATCGGCCAAAATAACCGCATCGCCGTAAGATTGGGTACCGAATGCGATCGGGATAAGTTTCGAATCCTTGAAAACGGTTTGGATAAACGGCACTTCGGTTTCTATGGAATTTTCTTCGGCAAAGGCATCGGGATGGTAAAATATCCTGCTGTTGCGGGCTTTGATCAGAGAGGCCAGTTTTTCGTCGATCTGAATTTCCCCGAGCGGCGTCTTGAAAGCACCTTTATCATAGATAGATATGCCATCGAAACCTTTCCTGTGGCTGAAACCGATAAGTATTACGGTCTTTATATCGCGCCCTTGGATAGCTTTGAAACCGTATGCGGCAACCGGCCCAGAAAATCGATATCCGGCATGGGGAGATATTATAGCAAAAGCCTGTCCGTCAACTTTTTGCGGGTTTGCGGACTCGATATAACCGTCGATCAAGGCTACCAACTCTGTCTTATCGCCGGGGTACCAGCTTCCCGCTAGATCCGCTTCCTTCACATCGGCAGCAAACACCGTTGGGACGAAAATCGCAGAAAATATAACTACTATTAATAATTTCATATTCATTTTTGGAGGAGGAACATTAAGTAAAACCTTTTGTTTAAAAGGTTTTACTTAAACAAATTTGGGCGCTAGCCCCGCCGTTGCTTTACACGTTGGCGGGCCGGAGCCAAAAACCAGACAACAGTTTTTGGCGAAGGCCAAATTTGATTTGGTGGAGCTGACGGGAGTCGAACCCGTGACTCAGCGTTGCGAACGCTGCGTAATCCCGCTTTACTACAGCCCCGTCGCTACAGCCTCACTGCGACCAACTAGCAATAGATTCTGGTTGGTCTTGTTCGGCTTTCGCTCCTTAAAGAGAAACCCAATGATTTCTCTTTAATATATCTCTTCCTTAGCAATCTGCATCTACTAGCACAGGGAAAAACGGTCTTTATCCCTGTAACCCTTTTTTGTGATTCTGCCTTATAAGAAAACCGTCACGACAGAATCTTCAATTTTACGCCGTCTCGCTTTCAATCCACTTCAAATAATCTTTGTTTCCGGCGATTACGGGTATCGCAATTATCTCCGGTACAGCATAGCTGTGGAGCCCTTTTACTTCTTTCTCTACTGAAGCAAAATTCCCGTATTTCGTCTTCATATATACCATAACTTCATCTGCTTTATCAATACGCCCCTTCCAGCGAAACCTTGATTCGATTGGGCCCATGATATTTGCACAGGCTATGAGCTTCTTCTTGAGGAGGGACGTTACTATGCGCCTCGCTTCTTTGCGGGATTTACAGGTGGTGAAGACTATGAGAAACTTTTTATTCAAAGGTTGATTTAGGTAAGCTCTTTTATCATTCCGGTGACAGCATCCTGAATGAGCTCCCAGTCTTCCTGGTTATGGACAGCGAACTTCTGCTTTCTCTTCCAGCCGCCGTCTTCCTTCTTCTGCCAAAGGTAGAAGCAGACCTGTTTTCTGCCGTAGCTCTCCAGTAGAACCACCGCGGACCACCACCCAAAACGCTTATTGATCGTCTTTTGGAAAATTACCTTAAGAGGCGCCACTATCGGTACTACTTCGTCATCTCTAGGGCTTCTCTTCTCTTCCATAACTACCTCCTCAGGTATACGGAATAATCCAAACCGGCTTTTTCAACGACCACGTGCCCTTCTCTTGCCAGCCAGCCGATGCTCATCAACACCCTATCCCTGTCGGTATCTATATTCCGTACCACCTGGGAAAGAGTGCATTTTCCGTGCTCATCAAGATAATGCCATATGTCGCCCGCTGTAATACCTATCTCGGTAATCATTTAAGCCTCCTATTTAATCTCATCGTTTGTTATAACTGCCGCACAAAGGGCATTTCGACATATCTTCGTATTTGGAATCGACATAAACATTTGAACAGACGGAACATTTCCATATATAGTCAACTTCTCTCGATGAAACATCCCTTTTCCGCCTATATCCCCCGGCTATCCAGAATACCAATATAACGACAGCGGAGAATAACGTATAGAAGAATATAAGATCAGATATGTCTAATTTTATCATAATAATATTATATGGTCAAGGGGGACGGTTCACTTTTTGATTCTTCAAGAACCTCGCCTATTATTAATGCCATTTTATCATCCGCCGGGCTGGCAATCCCCCGGGGGGCCGAAAATTCCGATGCAACGGCAGGTACCGGCATGCTGGCGATCCTTACGCGGCATCTCTTCTCCAGAAACGATATCTCTTTTGGCGGAGCCTTCAGCTCCACACTCCCAGCCATGTAAACGGGGCCTAAGAATGACACTTTCGAAAATTTCACAGGCCCACCACTGTAACCGGATTTCATGACTATTTTTATAGACGCTATCCAGAAAAGATGTAATCCCAACGAGAGGGCTACAGCAATAATAAGTATACGATTTTTTGAAAGAAGATCCCGTAATATCATTTGCCGGTCGCTATATTTACCTGCGACACCCCTTCCTTTCTGCACAGATCCCAAACATCGACCACCTTACCGAGTGACGCGCGGCCATCAGCCTTTATAAGCAGCGAGGCCTTATCTTTCGCGATTATCCTGAGGTTGGATATCAGCTCATCCTGCGAGATCTCCCGCTCATTCAGGTACACCAGGTCATCCTTCGTGATTATAAGCGGCACATTCTCCTGCTGAACTGCCTCGCTCGTAACAGCCTTCGGCAGATTAACCCTGATGCCCGGTTGAAATATAAAACTTGAAGTAAAAAGAAAGAATACAAAAAGCAGAAAGAAAACATTCACCAGCGGCGTCAGGTCCACAACACCCTTTTCCAGCGCAAGCCGCCTCTTAAACTTCATACGTCTCTCTCCTCGACGATAACAGGTTTACCAGATCGGTGGCGCTGCGTTCCATGTCGTAGACAAGCGTATCGACCTGACTCGTCAGATAATTGTACGCCACATACGTCGGTATCGCAACCGCGAGCCCCGCGACCGTCGCGAGAAGGGCTTCCCATATGCCGCCGGCCAGATCACCCGGGTTCACAGGTAATCCGGAGAGCGCCTTTTGCTGAATAACCTGGAATGACTTTATCATGCCCGTGACTGTGCCCAGAAGCCCTAGGAGCGGCGTGATATGCGCGATCGTCGCGAGTATCGGAAGGTGGCGCTCCAGCCTCGGGATCTCCATCTGAGCCGCCTCTTCGACCGCTTCTTTTATCTCCGGCTTCGATCTGTCATGTTTAAGTATGCCGGCCTTTATTATGTGCGCGATCGGACCCGGAGTGGCGTTGCACATCTCTATCGACTCTATTATCTTATTGCGCTTTAGAACATTCGTTATCCCGTCCATAAATTTATTTGAATCTATCCTTGCCTTATGCAGATTATAGACCCTCTCTATTACAACACCCATGGCAAGTACCGACGACAATATTATCAGGTACACCATCGGTCCGCCCTTTTGAATCAAGTCCCACATAGCCCCTCCTTATTTCACTTCTTTCCATTTAAGCCATTTAAGCCGCTTCCTGGCAAATTCCGACTCCTGCACGTCCATCTCCGACAGCTTTTCGTATAACACTTCCGCGTCGGCGGTTTTCCCCAGGCTTTCAAATATTTTTGCGCACTTCAACTGGGCCCTGATAGACCAAAATTTTCCTTTGGGATAGAGGGCCGGCACCTTAAGATACTCTTCTTGGGCTTGAAGCCGATCTGATTTCAGCTCATAACACTCAGCGATCTCATATTGTGTCTGCGCGTTCAATTCGTTGTCTTCGATTGTTAATGAGTGCTTCAAACAATTTATAGCCGCGTCGAAATATCCGCCGGCCTTCTCGATCTTTGCCATCTTTCTGTATGCCGATCCGGCCAGCTCGCCGTTCGGATATTTTGATATAACTTCCCCGAATTTAGTTATGGCTTCCCGTGAACGGGCTTCATCATCAAACGTGATCGCCGATTGATATAGCGCGCTCTCGGCTAGATCGGACGCCGGAAATGCCTTCACTATCGTGCCGTAATATTCCCGCGCGCGATCATATTTTGCCTTCGCGCTGTAATGTCCGCCAAACCAGAATAGGGCATCCGGCGCCATCTCGGAATCGGGATATGATTTTAAAAATTTATCAAAAACATCTACGGCAGAGTCCTCTTCGTTCATATTGTGATAACACCATCCCTCCTGGTACAGCGCCATCATCTTATCATGGCTATCCTGCGATTCCCTTTCGATCTGTATGAATATCGCCAGCGCCTCATCGTAATCGCCCATGTTGTACAGCGAATTTGCCAGATAGATCTTCGACCTCCGGGCCTCTTCACCCGCGGGAAACTCCATCGACAAGGATTTGAATACCGAAGCAGCGTGTTCGAAATCCTGCTTTTTAAAACAGGCTATTCCCAGCCTGAACAATGTCTCTTCGCGAAGACGTGTCTTCGGAAAATTTGTCAGTTCAGCCTGATACGCCAGAACGGCTTCTTCATATTTTTCCGCGGCAAAAAAGATATTTCCTATCTGATACTGCACATAGTCCGCGCCGGGGCTATCCGGATATTCATCGAGAACCTTATCATAGCTTTCGACGGCCTTCTTGTAATCCTTCCTGCCGAAATATATGTCTCCTATCTTCGTTATGGCGCTGGCTTTTAAATTTACATCTTCGGATTCACTTTGAGCGCGAGAGGCCTCATCCAAGGCTTCGTCATTTTTCGATTGTGCCATATAAATAATGGCCAATTCATAATGTAATCCGCCAAGGTATCCGGATGACGGATGTTTTCTTATGCCCTCTCTGGCGGTAGCTTCAGCATCATCATACTTACCGTCTTCCATCAAGTGCCGGGCTTTTCTATAATAGGCTTCGGCGGCGGCATCCGTGTCGGGGTAATCCCTCAAAACCCGCCCGTATATCTTCTTCGCCTCCCCAACGTTGCCGCCCATTTCACAGTTATGCGCCATCCTCATCAGGGAAGCGCTTTTCAGAAAATCATTACCGCTATTCCGGATACATTCGTCAAACAACCTGGAGCCCTCCGCGACCTTCCCGAATTCGGAGAGCGCCCAGGCCAGGCGGTATCGGGCAAACTCGGCCCATTTTGACTTCGGAGATATCGACAACGCCTTTTCGAGGCTGGCGATCGAATCCTTATATCTCGTCAGATAAAACTGCGCCTCGCCCATCAGGTAATAAGCATCTGCCGTTTTTTCGGAAACAGGGAATTTCTCCACACATTCTTCAAGTTCCTTCACGGCATCCAGGTATCGCCCCATGAGGTACTCGCACTCTCCGGCCCGGAATTTTGCCTCGATCGCTATTTTTTCGTATGGATATTTTACGGCGAGGCTCTTGAAACATTTAACTGCTTCGTCGTAATACCTAAGCTTATAATATGCCCAACCCTTCGAATAGGCTGCGTAACTCAAATATCTCGACGACGGAAATTCCTCTATAATCTTTTCGTAAAATTCGAGCGCCTTGTTATAATCACCGTTCTTAAGACTTATCTCCCCGGACCAGTAAAGGGCTTCATCATGAAACCTGTTTCCCGCCGGTGCGTTCAACACCGCCTCGAACTCACCCGCAGCACCCGGCAGGTTATTCTGGTAATAAAAGCACCGGCCCAAAAGGTTATGGGCTTCGTAAAAACGGGTTGGATTCGGATAATTCTTAAGCAGCTCATCCAGCTTCCTTTCGGCGATGTCATAGAACCCGTTAGCAAAAGCCTTTTTTGCAAAGATAAAAGCCGACTCTTCCGTCGGCTCCTCCGCGGGAACGGAAAAACCAGTCAGAAGTATGAATAGCAAAAGAAGAAATCCTGTATTCTTTTTTGCCGAAAACTTCATCCCAACACTTCCCCAAGATATTGCCCCGTATACGACCTCTTATTTTTCGCGACCTCTTCCGGTGTACCGCTCGCAACAATTTGGCCGCCATTGTCGCCGCCATCTGGGCCCAGGTCTATTATATGGTCGGCGGTCTTTATGACATCGAGGTTGTGCTCTATGACAAGGACAGTGTTCCCCTGACCCGCCAGCGCCTGCAGCACATTTAATAATTTATCCACGTCGGCGAAGTGAAGGCCCGTCGTCGGTTCGTCCAATATATAAAATGTCCTACCCGTCGACATCTTCGATAATTCTGTCGCAAGCTTAATCCTCTGCGCTTCACCGCCCGACAGTGTCGTGGCCGACTGACCGAGTTTTATATATCCCAAACCCACTTCGTGAAGGGTTTTAAGCTTATTTCGTATCGACGGTATATTTGTAAATAGCGCCAGGGCCTCTTCCACCGACATATCGAGAACGTCGGAGATCGAATGACCTTTATATTTTACATCGAGGGTCTGCTCATTGAATCGCCTGCCTTTACATACCTCGCAGACAACGTATATATCAGGCAAAAAATGCATCTCTATCTTCTTTATCCCATCGCCGGCGCAGGCCTCGCACCTTCCGCCCTTGACATTGAAACTGAACCGGCCGCTCTTATATCCGCGCATCTTCGATTCCGGAAGCCGCGAGAATATGTCCCTTATAGGAGCGAACATCCCGGTATATGTGGCAGGATTCGATCGCGGGGTTCTGCCTATCGGCGACTGGTCGATGACTATGACTTTGTCTATATACTGTGTGCCCTCTATTTTTTTATACGCCCCAGGAACCTCTCTCGACCGGTAAAATTTCTTGGCAAGCGCCCTGTAAAGTATCTCGTCGACCAGTGTGCTCTTCCCTGATCCGGATACTCCGGTAACGCATACAAATAGCCCCAAAGGTATCTCGACATCTATGTCTTTTAAATTATGCTCTTTCGCGCCGATTATTTTTAAAACTTTGCTGCCCGGACGGCGCCTTTTGGCCGGCACCTTTATATTAAGCTCACCTCTGAGATATTTGCCGGTAAGCGAAGAACTGCTCTCAAGTACATCTTTCAGTGTGCCGCTTACCAACACTTCGCCACCGTGCTCACCGGCGCCGGGACCCAGGTCTATGATGTGATCCGCCTTCCGGATCGTCGCCTCGTCGTGTTCCACGACTATCAGGGTATTGCCGATATCTCTCAAAGCAACCAGCGTATCGAGAAGCTTCGTGTTGTCTTTCTGATGAAGACCGATGCTCGGCTCGTCCAGTATATATATCACTCCGACGAGCCCTGAACCTATCTGCGTGGCAAGCCTTATCCTCTGCGCCTCGCCGCCCGAGAGCGTGTAACTGGGCCTGTCGAGCGTCAGGTAATCTAGCCCGACATTTATCATAAATTGGAGACGCGCTATTATCTCTTTAAGGGCCTGATGCGCAATCGTCTTTTCGGTTTGATCAAGTTTAAGATCGGCGAGAAACAATCTTAAGGCCTTTACCGACATCCTGGATATCTCGGCGATATTCTTATCCTGGATCGTAACCGACAGGCTTTCCGGTTTAAGCCTGTCTCCGCGGCACGACGGGCACGGCTGTACGGACATATATTTATTTATTTCGGTCTTTATAAATTCGCTCTCTGTCTCCCGGAAACGCCTCTCAAGATTCGGAATTACACCCTCATAGACCCCCCAGCCGCTCCCCTTGCCCTCACCATAGAGAACCAGATGCTTTATATCCTTCGGCAGATCTTTAAACGGCGTATCGACGTCAAAACCGTGCCGGTGAGCCAGTGACCGCAGAAGCCTCCTGTAGTAAAGATATAGCCCCTTACCGCCGCGTCGCCATGCATCAACCGCGCCTATAACCGGTTTCGATTTATCGGATATGATGAGCTCCGGATCTATCTCCATTTTATTCCCCAGGCCGACACATTCGGGACATGCCCCGTAAGGTGAATTGAATGAAAACGCCCTCGGCGATAATTCTTCTATGCTTACACCGCAATCGATACAGGCATATTGTTCGTTAAACAGTATATCCATTCCCTGCGGCCGCTTGTCGACTCTCGCAATAACAAGGCCTTTGCCTATCTCGAGCGCCGTTTCTATAGAATCCGTAAGGCGCTTTTTGATGTCGTCCTTCAGGACTAGCCTGTCAACGACGACCTCGATGGAATGAAACCTGTTCTTATCGATAACGATCTTATCTTCGAGCTCATAAACTATGCCGTCAACTCTCACCCTGACAAATCCGTCCTTCTTTGCCTTCTGGATCAGATCCTTATGCTCGCCTTTTTTGCCTCTTATGATCGGGGCCAAGACCAGGATCTTTGATTCCTTCGGAAGATTCAGGATATTGCCGACTATCTCCTGAGATGTCTGCCTTGTTATCGGTTTCCCGCATCTTGGGCAATGCGGCTTACCTATCCTGGCAAATAGAAGCCTCAGATAATCATTGATTTCGGTCTGTGTCCCGACGGTGGAACGGGGATTTGAACCTGCGGTCCTCTGTTCTATGCTGATCGCCGGAGACAGCCCTTCGATATAATCGACATCCGGCTTCTGGAGCTGCTCCAGGAACTGCCTGGCATAACTTGAGAGGCTCTCGACGTATCTGCGCTGGCCTTCGGCATATATCGTGTCAAACGCAAGGGATGATTTGCCTGATCCCGACAGGCCTGTGACTACTACGAGCTTACCCCTGGGTATCTCGAGGTCTATATTTTTAAGATTATGCTCCCTGGCGCCTCTTATAATTATGTAGTCTTTATCCATATATATGGGCTAATCTTATCATAGGAGTATTAATAAAACAAGGGGAGACAAAACGTCTCCCCTTGCAAATAATAGGCTTAAAAATCCGCCTACCCTATCTTTTCTTCTTTCCGCCTCTTAACATCTTCGCTCTCGAAACGTCACCCTTCTTATCGATGAAATAGAGGTAGCCCTTCGCCTTCTTCACTGCGGGTTTGGCGATCACTTTGCCGCCGCCGCCCTTTGATTTACCTCTCGCCATCTTTGTCTCGACGACGTTTCCTTTTTTGTCAACGTAATAAAGATAACCCTTTTTACGCTTTATCCCTACCGTTGCGACTTTCTCTGCCATATCATTCACCTCCTCCCATTATTAAATTTTAATGTAATCTTCCCTGACCCTGGATATACTGTTAAAAATATTCGTCTTTACATTTTTACAGTCTTTTTCCATTTTCCTGATAAAATCTTTCATCTTCCGCCGCTTGGAAATTTCCGCATTCGGACAGCGGCAGGTGACGACCGGAAAATCGGATTCTTTAGCAAACCTCCTGATGTTATCCTCCTCAACATAGCATAGAGGCCTTATTATAGCGAGCTTGCCGCCGAACAACTCCTGCCGCGGATTCATCGCTGCGAATTCACCGCGATACAGCATATTTAGTAGCAGCGTCTCGACGATATCGTCCTTATGATGGCCTAGGGCGATCTTATTGCATTTCAGCTTATCGGCCGCCGAAAAGAGCGCCTTCCTTCTATTCCACGAACACCAGAAACAATTGACACCGCGTTCTTTGTCAAGTATCCTGATATTCTTAAAATGATACTCTACCCTGTTCTCTTTGAAAAATTTCCTTAATTGCTTTTTCGCCCCGGCATTGCCGCCGTAATCGCTTGTCACATGCATCGCTATAAGTTCATAGCTGACCGGCGCCCACTTCTTACGCTCATTCATAAGCTTGAGCATCGTAAGAGAGTCTTTACCGCCCGACACCGCAACGAGGATCCTGTCCTTATCCTCGATGAGTTTATGATCCGCTATCGCCTGGCCTATCCTGGTCGAAATGTAATTTCCGACACTTGAAAGCGGCCTCATGTTCCTATCCGGACGCTCGACGCCACACCCTCCAGCGTAGCTATGGCCGAAAATATAGCAAGCTCGCTCGTCTTCGGATTGCGCTTCGACGGTACGTTCTCGGCCCTTGTAGTTATATGTCCGGATTCGCCCGTGATATCAACTTCATGTATATTTTTAGTATACTCGGGCGAAGTCACTATTCTTACGCGTGTCTTCGCCGCTCCGATACCGGCAATACTTAATACCGCGGATACATTTATATTTTTCGGAAATCCCTTCACGGCTTCGGCCGCTGTGCCGTCGAAGACCACCGTCTCGCTCTTTATGGAGGATACGTCTATATTCTTCTCTTTCAGATATGGCGCGCCGACAAGCCCGCTGGGCGGTTTCCTGGTAGTCAGGGTGACCGAATCTATCTTACCTACCGATGCCGACTTCAACGCATCTATCCCGCACACGGCACCGCTCGGTATGTATACATTGACATCATTTGCGCGTGCCAGATCAAGCAGTTTCTCATTGCCTAATAATCCCCCGACGCTCATTATAAGGCATGGTTTCTTATTTCCTATGCACTGTTTAACTACATCCGCCGAAATTTTAGCGCTTGCCGCCTCCACGATAAAATCGCTTTTTTCGATAATGTCATTATATTTAAGAACAGCTGTCTTTTTCTTCAAACTGTTATTAAGATCCGCGGTTTTCTTTTCGTCTGAATCGCATATGGCAAATAGTTCGATCTTTGCGGCCAGCCTATTCTGGCAGGCGCGTGCGATCTCAGCGCCTATCGTCCCGCAGCCAATTATCCCGACTTTTATTTTTTTCATCAATATCCCGCTATCGCCGCGCCCTTCTTCTCACCGGTTACAACGAGCATCCTGTCAAGCGCCATCTTCGCCTTCGCCCTGACCTCGTCGGAAACTACGATCTCGTAAACCATATTCTCAAGGCTTTGCGCCACCCATCCTAACGTGATAAGCTTCATATTGGCGCAGATCAAGTGCGGCGTTGGAAGATAAAATCTCTTGTCCGGATTCTCTTTCTGTAATTTGTACAACATCCCCGACTCCGTCGATATAATGAACTCTTTTAAATCCGATTTTTTGACATATGTAAACATCCCGCCTGTAGAACATATATGGTCTGACAGCGCAAGCACCTCGGGATTACATTCCGGATGAGCTACGACCTCAGCCTTGGGGTGTAATTTTTTTGTCTTTAAAACATCCTCTGCCTGCACCCGGATATGCGTAGGGCAGAACCCATCCCATAGTATAATATTCTTTTCCGGGACCTGAGACTGAACATATCTGCCCAGATTTCTATCTGGAACAAATATAACGTCCTTCTCTTCCAGTGATTTGACAATCTGTACCGCATTGGAGGAAGTGCAGGCTATATCGCTTTCGGCCTTTACCTCAGCGCTTGAATTGACATAGCAGACGACAGCCGCTCCGGGGTGTTCCTTCTTTTTCGCGCGCAGTTTCTCCGGCGTTATCATATCGGCAAGCGGACATCCGGCCTCCATCACCGGGAGAAGAACCTTCTTGTCCGGATTAAGTATCGACGCCGATTCCGCCATAAACTGCACACCGCAGAAGACTATTACATCGGCGTCGGTCCTTACCGCCGCCTGAGAAAGCGCCAGGCTATCCCCGCTGATATCGGCTATCTCCTGTATCTCATCGCGCTGGTAATTATGCGCTATTATCACGGCATTACGTTTAGTTTTAAGCTTCCCTATTTTCTTCTTCAGCGCCTCATTATACTTTAAGTCGCTTGTCTTTGGATCTGTCATTTCCCTCATTCCTTTACTATCACGTTGTCTATAAGCCTGGTTTTCCCTATAAAGACGGCCAACGCGATCAAGACCTCACCGTCGATTCTGTCCACGTCTTTTAAGTTTTTGGTATCGACTATCGAGATATAATCGATCTTCGACGTGGGCACGTGACTTATCATATCGGACATCATTTTTATGATCTTCTTCGGATCCCGTTCGCCCTTCCTTACCGCGGATTCGGCATCCTGCAAAGACCTGTATAAAACGACGGCATCACGCCTATCATCGGCAGACAAGTATATATTCCTGGAACTCATCGCAAGGCCGTCTTTCTCGCGAACAATGGGGAGAACTTTAACCTCTATCCCCATATTCAGGTCATCGGCCATCTTTTTTACAACAACCGCCTGCTGGGCGTCTTTCTGGCCGAAATATGCCATGTCGGGCTTAACTATCCCGAAGAGTTTCGCTACAACCGTAAGTACACCTTTAAAATGCCCCGGCCGCGACACGCCGCACATCGTATCGGTCAAGTCCTCGACATTTACATATGTCACATAGCCATCAGGATACATATCTTTGGCCGAAGGACAAAATATGATATCCACGCCGGCAGACCTGGCCAGTTCTTCATCGCGCTTAAGATCTCGCGGATATTTTTCCAGGTCTTCTGATGGGGAAAATTGGATCGGATTTACAAATATACTTACCACGACCATATCGGTATGTTTCTTCGCGGTCCTGATAAGCGATAGATGACCCTCATGAAGATAGCCCATGGTGGGAACGAAACCTATAGCCTTACCCTCTTTCCTATACATCCTGGAAAGAGTGGCCATCCTCTGGATACTGTCTACTAGCTTCATATTATATCTTACCCAATTCTCTCAAACCCTTTAACACAAACTCTCTTTTGCGTATTTCAGGATGTGGAATAATAAGTTCCTTCTCATTTATAATTTCGTCGCCATAATAAAGAATATCGAGATCCATAGTCCTGGGCCCAAACTTCGCCTCTCTCACGCGGCCGAGCCTATTCTCTATGTCGTTCAATTCTTTTAATAGCGATTTCGGGCTTAAGGCTGTTTCTACTTCCAAAACGCCATTCAAAAATTTACCCTGTTTCACGCCGCCGATCGGGTCGGTCTCATATATCGATGAGGAGCGTCTCACCTTTACCCTGCCGCCATTCTTTAGCTCTTCGATCGCACTGTTAATATACTTCCGTCGATCGCCGAGATTGGAGCCGATACCGATGTAGCAGACTGTCATTATTACAATCTTTTCTTGATCCGTTCTACCGCCTCTTTTATCCGCTTCTTATCGACGGTGACCGCAAACCGTACAAAACCTTCCCCGTGCTCACCGAAGCCGTTGCCTGGAGTAGCGACGATATCGCACTTGTCCAGGAGAGCCTTCGCAAACGTCGCCGATGTGTACCTGGCAGGCACCTTCGTCCACACATAGAATGTGGCCTTCGGCTTCTCAACGCTCCAACCGAGCGCAAGAAGTCCATCCACCAGGACATCGCGCCTGTCCTCGTATATCTTTATTACAGATTTTATATGGCGATCATAATTATCCAATGCCGCCACGCCGGCTCTCTGAATTGCAAAGAAGACTCCGGAGTCGATATTGGATTTAACTTTAGCAAGCCCCTCGATAAGTTCGCGGTTACCGCAGGCGAATCCTATACGCCATCCAGTCATATTGAATGTTTTGGAAAGAGAATGAAATTCTATAGCAACCTCTCTGGCGCCTTCGACTTCAAATATGCTGGACGCCTTATACCCATCATATCCCATTTCTATATAAGCCGCGTCCTGGCATACGATGATGTTGTGCTTTTTGGCAAACTCGATCACATCCTTAAGGAATTTTTTGTCGCATACCGCGGCTGTGGGGTTATTTGGATAATTGATGAACATCATACGAACTTTATGCAGGATGGCATGATTTATAGCCTTAAGATCCGGTAAGAAATGATTGCCTTCGGTAAGCGGCATCGTAATCACTTCCCCGCCGGCAAACAGAGTGCCGGAACGGTACGGAGGATAACATGGATCGGGCACAAGCACCGCATCCCCCGGATTTATAAACGCAAGCGGCATATGCGCTATACCCTCTTTTGAGCCGATCAGAGGGTATATCTCTCCGTCAGGGTCCATTTCGATGCCGAATCTTTTCTTTAAATGCCTGGCTATAGCGGATCTAAATTCCGGCAATCCCTGGTCAAGCGGATACCTGTGATTCTTAGGGTCACGCGCCGCTTTGTTGAGCGCATCTATTATAAAATTCGGGGTTGGAATATCCGGATCACCGATTCCGAGATCGATAATATCCCGGCCTTCGTCACGCGCCGCCTTCTTCGCCTTGTCGATCTCGACGAACAGGTACGGCGGCAGTTTCTTCAGCCTCTCAGACCTTTCGAATTTAACCATATTTTCCTCTCAATAAATTTTACGGGTCCTGTCACTCCCTCGGCTTTTCTTTCCCCCTATAAATGGCCGCCAGGCCAGGGGGCTTCGCCGAATTTTGATATCAAGGATGCTTTAGTTTTTATTACTCTGTTTTGTTTCGCCTTATTCTTACGCTAACCATTGCGCTAATATCTTCAAGATAGTTAAACCTTATCAAAATTTATCGGCTCAACCCCACTGGCCCGTCGGCCATTTTCACGCTCATCTGCAATCGAAAAGCCTTCAGTCGCGTTTGCCCTACGAAGCGCCTTCTCTATTACTTATCGATTGCGAAGTAGGGTCACCCGTAAAATTTCCTGCTCTCCTGCCAAGAAATTTTTCGCTCATCAGAAATGTGATGTGGCTATGTGGTGAACAGGGCTTTAAAATTGACCGGCAGGGTCCGGGCAATTTTACAGAGCACGATTTTTACATGGTTAAAAATCGCGCGTCCCTGTGAGCCACTTAACACAGCACATTCTTCTGCTGTGAAAAATTTTAAAGAGCTAACACATCTTTCATGTTAAATAACCCGTGCTTCTTGCCGACGGCGAATTTCGCGGCCTGGAGAGCGCCCTTGGCGAATATATCGCGCGTCTTTGCGCTGTGCGTGATCTCGACCACATCAACGCTGGATTCGAACGTGACCGTATGTTCGCCAACGATTTCCCCCTCCCGAACCGACTCTATCGGAATTTTGGTATCGCCCCTGCCTTCCTTGATTATGTGAGCGATCTCCTTTGCGGTACCACTCGGCGAATCTTTTTTATGGACGTGATGCGCCTCAACTATCTCGACACCATATTCCTTACCGAGGACCTTCGCCGCGTCGGCAACCATCTTGAATAAAAGATTCACACCTACCGACATATTGGGTGAAATAACGATAGGAATATTCCTGGAAGCGTCCTCTATCTGTTTTTTATCGGATTCAGAAAAACCCGTCGTCCCGATAACAACCGCTTTTTTATGTTTAACACATAATGCAAGGTGTTCCATGCTGGCCTGCGGCGCAGTAAACTCTATCAGACAATCGCACTTTTCAATGAATTGTTCGGGGTTCTCCTCGACAACATCGAACTCTCCGCTTATGCTAAGTTCCGGATCCTGTTTCGCAAGCTCCAGTATTCTTGAGCCCATCTTTCCGCTGGAACCACTCACGCATATCTTTGTCATATGAGCTTATACTCCTTCAATGCCTTTACCAGTTTTTCCCTGTTCTCCGGCATCATCTCGCAAAGAGGAAGCCTTAAAGCCGGATCGCACATCTTCATGAGCCCCATAGCAGTCTTGACAGGAATAGGGTTAGTCTCCACGAACATCGCCTTGACGAGGCCCAGCATCTTATAATGCAACGTCTCGGCCTTTTTAATATCGCCGGAGGCAAATGCCTTACACATATCGGCTACATCCTTCGGAATTATGTTCGCCACCACCGATATGATCCCAACCCCGCCTATCGCCATGACAGGCAGCGTCAGGGCATCATCGCCGGATATCAGAAGAAAATCCTTCGGACATATCTTTCTTATGCGCGCCATCTGCTCGAGTGAGCCGCTCGCCTCTTTTACGCCGATGATATTTTTTATTTCGGCAAGCTTTGCAAAAGTCTCAGGCTCGATATTCACACCGGTTCTCGAGGCGATATTGTATATAATAATCGGTATGTCCACCGCTTCGGCTATCGCCTTAAAATGCAGATAAAGCCCTTTCTGTGTCGGGCGATTGTAGTACGGACTTACCTGTAAAGACGCGTCCGCACCGGCCTTCTTGGCATGCCTTGTAAGTATTATCGCCTCTTCCGTAGAGTTAGATCCGGTTCCCGCTATTACAGGAATACGTCCCTTCGCGAATTCTATGGTGAGTTCTATAACCTTATCATGTTCGGCATACGAAAGGGTCGCGGACTCGCCCGTGGTGCCGCATGGCACAAGTGCCGTCGTCCCGTTCTTTATATGGAACTCGACCAGCTCTTTAAACGCCTTCTCATCTATCTTGCCGTTCTTAAACGGCGTTACTATAGCAACCATCGATCCTTTAAACATAGTCGAATTCTCCTTCGTAAACTAATTTTGCCATGCCTTCAAGGTAAACATTTTTGAAATTGCCGTCTACCATTTCAAAATAAACCTTTATCTTCTCGCCGCTTCTCGTCTCAACGGTTACCGGCGACGGCATCTTTTCGGTTTCGGCGGATATTATGGCGCTTGCCACGGCGCCCGTGCCGCATGCAAGCGTCTCATCCTCTACGCCCCGCTCGTAAGTCCTGATCTTTATATTGTACTTATCGATGAGTTTCACAAAGTCAGCATTCGTGCCTTCGGGTGAAAATTCGTCATGATGCCTTATATGAGAACCGAGATTCTTGACGTCGATCTTTTCAAGGTCATCGACGAAATGGATCACATGAGGAACTCCCGTATTGGCAAAATCGACCTTATAGGGGCACTTATTTATCATAAGACAGAGGTTCCATTTGATTTCCTTGGGATCGGTAAGTTTCACCTTAACGACATCGCCCGTAACGCTTGCGCTTAGAATACCCGCGATCGTTTCGATAGTCATCTTATTCGCTGCGATCTTCCCGCGCGAGGCGTAAAGAGCGATACAACGCGAACCATTGCCGCACATCTCGGCCTCGCTGCCGTCGGAATTGAATATGCGCATCCTGAAATCGCATTTTTTAGAAGGCTCTACGACCAAAAGGCCGTCAGCGCCTATTCCCCGCTTCCTTTCACATAATATTTTAGCAACAACGGATAATTTTGTTCCGATATTGCCCTGTCTATTGTCTACGATCACAAAATCGTTACCCGTCGCAACCGCTTTCGTAAATTTTATCTTCACTTTAACACCTTCGGTATCAACTCTCCCCGGACTAAATCCTTGTAATTCTCCACGCGCCTGATAACGCTAAACGTTCCTCCCTTTACCATAACTTCGGACGGACGCGGCCTGGAATTATAATTGCTGGACATGGCGAAACCATATGCGCCGGCAGCCATCACGGCCAGCAGTTCCCCTTTTGCCATGTGCGGCAAGAGCCTATCCTTGCCGAGGAAGTCGCCGCTCTCGCAGATCGGGCCAACCACATCAACCTTCTCGGCCGTATCCGAGCTGTCATCCTTAGGGCTAACCGGTACGATCTTATGGTATGCCTCATAAAGGCTCGGCCTTATAAGATCGGACATCGCGCCATCGACTATAATGAATTTTTTCCTGGGGGTCCTCTTGTTGTAAAGAACTTTCGTAACAAGTACGCCGCTGTTCCCGGAAATAAACCGTCCTGGTTCCAGTATCACCTTTAACCCCGACTTCTTCAGCATCGGCAATACCGATTTCGCGAAGCCCTTCGCCGTCTGAGGATTCTCCATGGAATAAACTATCCCCAGCCCCCCGCCTATATTGAAATATTCCACTTCGATATTATATTGCTTAATAAAATCAAGGACCCTCTTTATGGCCTCTTCGAACGGAGCCGCGTCGAGGATCTGTGATCCGACATGTATATGGATCCCGTTAATATTTACATTCGGATACCGCCATCTTGAGTTGAATATCTTATGCGCAGTCTCAAAATCGAGGCCGAACTTCGTTTCCCCCTTGCCTGTAGCGATATAGTGATGGGTCTTCGGGATAACATCAGGATTTATTCTTATAGCGGCATTGATCTTCTTCTTTAAGCCCAAAGCCACCTTCTGGATCTCCCCGAGCTCCTCCTCCGATTCCACATTAAAAAAGAGTATTCCGAATTTTATCGCATCCCTGATCTCATCCGGCTTCTTACCGACGCCGGCATAAACTACCTTTTTCGGGTTCACACCCGCAATGCGCGCCCTATAAAGCTCGCCGCCGGATACTATATCAAGGCCGGCGCCGTTCTTCACAAGCGAGCGCAGTACGGCTATATTCGAATTGGATTTTACCGAAAAACATATGAGTGGATCTATAGGCTTAAAAGCCGCTTTGATCTTCGCATAATGGTCTATTAGCGTCTTATAGCTGTAGAGATAGAATGGCGTCGGGATCTTTTTGGCTATATCCGCGATCTTTATATTCTCACAGCAAAGCTGATTATTCTTGAATGTGAATTCGTGCATAACGCTCCATTCTAATTTTGCAGCCCCACGCCTCTAATTTATGCCCGCCAGGCCAGGGGGCTTCGCCTAATTTTGATATCTAGGATTTTTCGGTTTCCCCCATATAATCCCTTTTATATTTCCTATGCTTACCACTATCCAATATATTGAGTATTAGTGCAGCCCTATCAAAATTTTACGGCTCAACCCCACTGGCCCGTCGGCCATTTGCTCACTCATCGATAGCTGCAAAATTCTTACTACGCCTCAAGGGCACCCTGCCGGTATCTGCCTACCACAAAGAAAATTTTCTCACTCATTATCCAAAAACTTACCTTTTAATCGATTTCTTAGATTCAACCGAAACTTTTGGATTGAGCAGTTTAATAATATCCTTGCTCACTAACTTATCGGAAAATTTCTTTAGCTCCGCGTTGGACATGCTTTTTATCTCTATGGAACTATCGAGCGCGTGTCTCACGAGCTTACCTATAATAGTGTGCGCCTCTTTAAAGGCTATACCCTTATCGACAAGATAATACACTAGGTCTGTCGCATACAGGCCTTCGTCCTCAAGATGCTTCTCAATATTTACCTTATTAAACTTGAGCGTTTTTACAAGAGGCGCCATCACCTCAAGCTCGGCGCAAGCCGTCTCGAACGAATTGAATAGCGGCTCCTTATCGAGCTGCATATCCCTATTGTACGATAGGGGCAGGCCTTTTATAATTGCAAGAAAGCCTATCCGGTTACCGTACATCCTTCCAGCGCATCCTCGCACCAGTTCCAGAACATCCGGATTTTTCTTCTGCGGCATGAGCGAACTACCGGTGCAAAAAGATTCATCTATGTCGACAAAATCAAACTCTTTCGTTTTCCATATTATCATGTCCTCGGCAAATCTCGACAGGTGCGTGGCTATTATAGCCGTGACATTGAGCGCATCGGCCACAAAGCCTCTCTCGCTCACATCATATATCGCATTCCGCGTCGGGCCCATCTTAAGCCCTGAAAGCGGTATATTAAGCTTCTTGGCGTACGCGTCCAGAGAAATGTTGTAATTCTTCGCCGCGATCGGTGTACCGGCAATAGCACCGGCGCCCATCGTAAGTTTTATATCTGAAGCTGCCGTCTTCGCCTTCGCGAGATCGCTTTCAAGCATGATCACGTAAGCACCGATATAATCTTTAAGATAAATCGGCTGCGCGTGCTGCATATGGGTAAAACCCGGGACTATAACATCCTTATTGGCATTGGCCAACCACCGCAGCGCGCCGATCAGGCCGCCGAGGAATTTCTCGAGCTCGGCCAACTGCACCTTACAATACATTTTTGTGGCAAATACCACCTGGTCATTTCGCGAACGGGCGGTGTGAAGTTTCAGCGCAAGATCGCCGACTTTGCGCTGAAGCATATCCTGGATCTGGCTGTGGACGTCTTCGTAAGATTCACTGGGTGAAAATTTACCGTTAGCTATATCGGCCAGGACGGATTGCATCTTCGCAACTTCCCCGGAAGTAAGGTAGCCCGCCTTGCCCAATATGGCAACGTGAGCCATCGAGCCCAGGATGTCGTACTTAGCGAGTTTGTAGTCGTAATGGATCGATTTGGTGAATTTTTCAACCAGAGGATTAGTCTTCTTCGCGAATCTCCCACCCCAGAGTTTTTCAGCCATTTCTTTCTCCTGTCTTCGATATAAAATTTTTCGTTCGCTCAGTAATGTGATGTGGCGATGTGGTGAGCTTAGGCCTTAAAATTGGCCGGCAGGGTCCGGACAATTTTACGGAGCGCGATTTTTACATGGTTAAAAATCGCGCGTCCTAAGCGAACCACTCGACACAGCACATTCTCGCTGTATCGAAAAATTTTATTTCCCCTTATTCTTAAAAGACCCCTTATACGGCAGTCCCCATAGTTCTATGAAACCTTTCGCGAGCGATTGATCGAAGACATCGCCCTCTTCGTAAGTTGCGAGCTCTTTCTTGTAGAGCGAATCCGGCGACTTTCTTCCGACGACCGCGCAATTACCCTTATGAAGTTTCAGTCTCACAACGCCGTTAACTTTCTTCTGCGTCTGGTCGATAAATTTAGCGAGCGCAGATTTAAGCGGTGTATACCAGAGCCCATAATAGGTAAGCTCCGCGTATTTATGCGCTATCCCTTCCTTAAAATGGAGCGTCTCCCTGTCAAGGACGAGCGATTCGAGCGCCTTGTGGGCCGCATGCAGAACCCACCCCGCCGGAGCCTCATATATCTCCCGGCTCTTTATGCCAACGAGCCTGTTCTCGATCATATCGCTTCTGCCGACCCCTGCATCACCCGCTATCTTAGCAAGCTTCGATATCAGGGCAACGCCGCCCATGGCCTTACCGTTAAATTTCACCGGTACGCCGTTCCTGAATTCTATCTCCACGTAGGCAGGCTTCGCACTAGCCTTATTTATTCCTTTCGTAAGTTGATATATATCTTCGTCAGGCTCGTAATAAGGATCTTCCAGCCGCCCACTTTCAATCGATATTCCCCAAAGATTAACATCAATTGAGTATGGCTTTTTCTTTGTTGTGTCAATTGGGATATTATTCTTCTTTGCATATTCTATTTCTTCACTTCTGGTTTTAAGCTCCCACTCTCTGACGGGAGCAAGTATTTTTAATTTTGGATCTAAGGAACGCACCGTGACCTCAAATCTCACCTGGTCATTGCCCTTTCCGGTACAGCCGTGCGCTACGTATCCGGCCTTTTCCCTGTGCGCCGCGTCGACCAACCCCTTCGCTATTATCGGCCGCGACAGCGCGGTTGCGAGCAGATAACCATTCTCGTAAACAGCGTCGGCCTTCAATGATTTAAAAACGAAATCTTTCACAAATTCGGTCTTAAGGTCTTCCACGATAACCTTGACGGCGCCTGTTGCAAGCGCCCTCTTCTTGTATGTATCAAAATCGGACTCCTGCCCGACGTCGGCCATATATGCGATAACATCATAGCCTTTATTCGTAAGCCATTTTATTATGACGGACGTATCGAGCCCGCCGGAATAAGCCAAAACCACCTTCTCTTTCATAACATAACCCTCATTTTAAAAGTTTCAAAAGGATCGCTTTTTGAACATGCAGCCTGTTCTCCGCCTGATCATAGATAATGGAATTCTTTGAGTCTATGACAGAATCCGTTATCTCCTGCCCTCTATGCGCGGGCAGGCAATGCATTACAAGGCACTTACTCTTTGCCTTCTTCATGATCGCATCATTGATCTGGAAACTCTTGAAATCCTTCTCCCGCTTCTCGGATTCCTTCTCTTGCCCCATACTTACCCAAACATCCGTATAAATAATATCGGCGCCGTCCGCTGCCCACTTCGGATCATTCGAAAATTCCAATTTCGAACCCGATTTCTTCGCAAAAGACTTCGCGATTTCCACAAGCTCTTTCGTAACCTCATAACCTTTGGGTGCGGCTATCTTCATATTCAAACCCACCTTAGCCGCGGCGCACATTAGCGAATTGAGCACGTTATTACCATCACCTATATAGGAAAGGGTAATGTTTTTAAAAGATCCGAATTTTTCTCTTATCGTGAATATGTCACCGAGTGCCTGGCACGGATGAGCGCGGTCGCTCAAACCGTTTATAACCGGTACTGTGGCATATTTGGCAAGCTCCCTGACATCATCATGTTTAAATGTCCTGGCAACCATGCCGTCGAGATATTTCGAAAGCACTGAGGCTACGTCCTTCACGGATTCACGCTTCCCCATATCTATCTCATTTGGGCCCAGATACGCCGCATGTCCGCCCAGCTGAACCATCCCTATCTCAAAAGAAACCCTCGTCCTGTTAGACGGTTTTTGGAATATCAGCCCTATGGACTTACCTTTAAGCGAATCCGCATATTTCGCCTTATTGGACTTTACCTCACCGGCCAGATCCATGATCTCGAAAATAGACCCTGCCTCGAGCTCTTCGATCGATATGAGATCTTTTTTCACGTTACCCACCTTCTTTCTAAATACTAAATCTTCGACAAAACTTTATCCAGAATGGCTATCGCCTTATCTATCTCTTTCCTCGTAACATTTATAGGAGGCATTATCCTCAATATCGTATCCTGGGTGCAATTTATAAGTAGCCTCTCTTTAAGACATTCTTTATAAATATCATCGCCTTTAATACTAAGCTCAACCCCTAAGATCAGGGCAATGTTCCGTATCTCTTTAATGAAATGATATTTGGCTTTTAGGCCTTCGAGCTTCTTAACTAAATACTTGCTCATGGCTCGGGCGTTCGCAAGCATCTTCTCTTTCTTTATTGCTTCGAATACCGCCAACGCCGCGGCACATACTATCGGTGAACCGCCGAATGTCGAGGCGTGCGTTCCCGGTGTCAGCACGTCTTGAAATTTTTCGCTTGCTACACATGCGCCGATCGGTAAGCCTCCGCCCAAGGCCTTTGCGAGCGTCATAACGTCGGGCACCACGCCGAAATTTTTAAATGCAAACATCTCGCCGCTTCTACCCATTCCGGTCTGGACTTCATCGAATATCAGTATGATATCTTTCTCGTTGCAGATATTTCTCAAGGCTTTCATATATTCCATACTCGGTATATTGATACCGCCTTCACACTGCACAGGCTCAAGCATTATCGCTATCGTCTTATCCGTGATCGCCTCTTTTACCGCCTCAATATCGTTAAACGGAATGTGTTTAAACCCCTGCGGAAGCGGTTCGAAACCGTGCTTTACCTTATCCTGGCCCGTCGCTGTGATCATGGCAAGCGTTCTTCCGTGAAACGACTTCAGCATCGTTATGATCTCAAACCTTCCGCTGGCGCTTCCGTATTTTCGCGCAAGTTTAACGGCGGCTTCGTTCGCCTCCGCGCCGGAATTGCCGAAAAATACTTTGCCGGAAAATGAATTCTTAATAATAGCTTCGGCCAGGAGCCCCTGAGCTTCGGAATAGTAATTATTTGAAATATGTATCAATTTCTTCACCTGTAAAGCAACCGCCTTCGCCACCATGGGATGGCAATGGCCGATACCCGAAACAGCCCATCCCGGGAAGAAATCGAGATACTCTCTTCCGTCAATATCCCACATCTTCACACCCTTAGCCCTCTCGAGGCATAGAGGGACTCTCTTATACGTGCACATGACGTACTTGTCATACATCGATACAACCTTATCCGTCTTCTTCATCTTACTCCATCCTTATGCTGTTTTTACTTCACGATCTCCGTACCGATACCTTTATCAGTAAATATCTCCAATAGCAGCGCATGGGGAATCCCCGCATTTAATATGTGCGCCTTCTCAACGCCGCCTTTTGTCGCGTTGATACAGGCCCTTGCCTTGGGGATCATCCCCGCGTCGATTATCTTCCTACCGATCAAGCGCTCAACTTCACCCGCCTTTATAGTGCGATACAGAGTGCTTGGGTCATTCTTGTCTTTCATTATACCGTTCACATTCGTCAACAGAACGAACTTCTCCGCGTTAAGCGCCATCGCTATTTCACTGGCAACGTCATCGGCGTTAACATTATATGTGCTGCCGTCCCTTCCGATGCCCAGCGGATATATGACCGGTATTATATTGTCCCTTATCAGCCGTTTAACTACAGTCGTATCGACCGAGGTCACTTCGCCCACAAAACCAAGATCATACGCCAGCTTCATCTTCTTTACCCGTATGAGACTATTTTCTTTACCACTCATACCGAAAGCTTCCGCGCCCATACTTTTGAGCGCGCCGACTATCTTTTTATTAATAGTCCGGAGGGCTTTATCTATGATATATACTGTTTCGGCATCAGTATATCGCCTTCCCTGTATAAACTTTGGCTCGATACCAGCCTTTTTCATCATCTTCGAAATATACGGGCCGCCGCCGTGAACCAGGATGGGCCGCATGCCGGCATAATTCATAAATATAATATCTTCGAGGATGCCTTTCTCGATACCCTTCTCCTCGACAGCCGCGCCGCCGTACTTTATAACGATCGTCTTCTCAAAGAACTTCCTTATGTAAGGAAGCGCCTCTATCAGCGTCTCGCTTTTCTTTATTGCCTGTTTCATCAGGTAGAATACTCCGAATTTATCGCAACATATTCCTTGGAAAAATCGCAGGTCCAGGCTTTCGCAGTCCCATGCCCGCTTTTGAAGTCGACCTTTATCCGCACTTCTTTCCCTGTAAAGGTTGCCCTGGCAT
>JBAZUO010000002.1:0-81298 GCA_041661345.1 Candidatus Omnitrophota bacterium
TTCATAAGTACAACCTATTTTGCTTCCGGCAATAAACAGTATGATGCATTCTTTAAACCGGGCTGGTCTTGGCAGAAGACCATAGAATACTACGAAGACGGCGCAACTTTACATAAAAAGTGGATAGCCGATACCAACCCAAATACTAATGGGGATGTCGTTTATGAGGAATATGATACTCTGGGGTATCTCATAAATTATGCTCAACAAAATGGCGATTATGCAACCGTAACCTATTGGCAATCAGGGAATAAAGAGGAGGAACAATTTTTCAACTCAGAAGGAATTCTGCAGAAGACGCGCGACTACTATGATTCTTCTGCAGGCAACTTAGCCACAGAGACACTTTCTTCATCTGATTCTTCAGGCATGACTTACTATCACTATATTGATGAGGATTGGAATGGCCAAGGTTATGGTAGGGTAGACGAATCCGAAAGTCAAACTATACTTAATGGCAGATTAATATATACAGAGAGTAATGATCTCGCATATTCAGGTGAACTCTCATATTCTTATAGTTATTATAGTGATACAGGGCTACTTCAAACGAAAAATGCGTATTCAGATGCAAATTGTACGACTCTCGTTACTGCTTATAATTATTACAACGACTCGACAAATAGGCTTGCGTCAATGATAGATTTTGTTACCGGTGTAACCTACGCCTATTATAATGATTCATCAGGTTACGTCGAATCTAAAACCTTAATTTCGCCGGACTTGTTTGGTTACGTTTATTATCACTATATTAACGAGAGCTGGGATGGTCGTGGTTACGGCAGAATAGATAAAGCTGCAGAGCAGGCTACGGCTAGTGGTCAATTTTCATATTCTTATAGTTATTATAGCGATGCCACCGGCCGCCTTCAGACAATAAGTAAATATTCAACCTATGATAATTATCCTCAATATCTGTGGCTCGTTTACCTTGTAGTTACCTATACCTATTATAATGACTCGACAAATAGGCTTGCATCAAAGGAAACTCTCGTCGGGCAATATACACTCTTAACCTACTATAATGACCAATCAGGATACATTGAATCCGAGTCCTTTGCAGGACCGGATTCCAACGGCAATGTTTATTACCATTATCTGAATGAGAACTGGAATAACCGTGGTTACGGCAGAGTCGATAAGATTAAGGATTTGTGGTGGTGGGCTCATATTGACTTTGTACTATCATATTCTTATACTTATAATAATGATAGTACGGGTAGCCTTAAAACAATAAATTTATACTCGGATGACAATTGGACGGTGCTCGTAGGTACCTTTGATTATTCGGGTGGGGTTTCGTCAATACTATATCCCGATGGCGTAACTTACACCTTTTATGGTTCAGGACGCCCGGAGTTCGTAATATCTCCATATATCTACGATGATGCTACTTATATACATTTTATTGATGAAGACTTTGACGGTACTGGTTATGGTAGAATTGATAAGAAAGCTAATACTATCTATGGCACATCATCGTCCTATATCTATAATGACGATTCGTGGTTACCTACAGTAAGTATGTTTTACAGACATGCTGATTGGACGGGGCTTCAGACGATTAGAACAATCGTCAGCTACCGCAATGTAGACGGTAGATATTATGATATTAGCTTGTATCATGATTCTTATACAGAAACGGGAGAATATATCGGTCGTAGCAAGACGATTACCGAATGGGGTGGTGGATATCTAGGTGGCTCACTAATAAGTATGAATATTGTAACGCAAGTGCAAGAGTACTGCAGTTATTGGGAGCAACAGGTTTCATCTTTAAACAATTCGAATGAGGATATTCCGACCGATATTAATCCGCAGCAGCAACAGGCTTCGATTTTGAATGCTTCGGATGAAGAATCGTTACAGGTGTTGCTAAGCATTCTCGCTGGAAAAGGTTCATGGGATGAAAATTCATTAGATACATTGGAAAGCATTATTACGGGAAAAGATTCATCCACAGGGCTAGGTTTAGATCTTGCGACTAGATTTGAAATGGCCAATGAGTTATTTAATGGAATTTCATTAGGACCAAATCTAACCCCACAAGGTCAACGACAGATATTAAGTGTCTTGCTAATTAATGGCATAGGTAACACGGAGGCATTCGGAGTATCTCCTGCGTATATGCAGGTATTTGCACAACAATTAGCTTTAGCAGACCCTGGAGCGGTTAATACCACTTTTATCGCCACCTATGAAAACAGTTCCGGCCTTTGGGGAAAAACAGGTAATATTATTTCATGGATTGGCAATACATATTTTGGAACAAACGAGGTTACAAATTATATTATCTCTGAAGTAAATTTACAATTTAGTAATGACCCACCTGCAGATATGGCATTGGTTGCTTATAGCGGTGGTGGAGACCCGTCCATTCAATCGGCAAACGCAAATCCAAGCTGGGATGTCACATCAATTGTCTTGGTGGATGCGCCAATCGGATTTAATACAAATATTACTAATCCGAACGTAAAGAATGTTATAATGATCACTGGGCTGGATGACCTATTGGCTGGGCCAGTGTTTACAAATAAATTTAATAATAACCCTCAACCATTGAATACCTATAACATAGCATTGGTTGGGGTCGGTCATACGGACTTTGCCAACCAAAATCCCAATAACCCGACAGCTGTGGAGGTGACACAATTTACAGCCTACGTTACAACACTTGCTAATAACACAGTTGGTTTGAATGATTTCCTAAAGCGTAATATGGAAGGAATAACCTACGACCCCAGTTTAAAAATGTACGAAGTCGATTTAAGTAAGGTGACCTATGGAAACTAAAAAACTTGCGATAAAAATAGTTGTGGTTATTAGTACAATTTTTTTGATGCTTGTCATTGGAGTCGGTATAAATCAAAAACAAGCGAAAAAAAATAAGTCAACAGCAGTTGTTATGGTAGGTCCAAAAGGTGGTACGGCTTTGTTCCAAAAGGAACTTACTGAAGCATTTAAATATAAAAGTTTTTTAGATAAAGGCGATGAGTTAGTAAAGGAAGGGAAAATAGACGATGCTGTTAAGGAGTATGAAACAGCGTTTTTTTTGGCGAAGATACGAGGAGCAAAAGGATTGGCTATATTTGCTATATCAAATGCTTATGAGAAAAAACGTGATTATGTAAATGCTTTAAAATATGCAATAATCGACAGGGATGAATATATAAGCAATTGGGCAAAAGCACCCGTTGTTGAACGAGCAATATATCTTGATTATGCCTTAAAAGGTGAATATGACTTGGCAATCGAACATGCTCAAAAAGCATTAGAAGAAGATGCTGAACTTCCAAATGTTCCGAAGGGTGGTAGCCCTGATTACATCCAACGTCTTAATGATTTAAAAGCGGCGAAAGATTACATATTAAGTCTCAAGAAAAATTAGCACCCTTGTCGCTCATCACTTTATAGCGGCGTTAGAGGAGAAATAAAATGGGCATAATTAAAAAAATTTCCATCGGAATTGCATTTATAATAGTTGCTGTAATAAGCTTTATAATAGGTGCCATAAGCATATCTATTATTTCAGAGTATCTCGGAAAACAATTTACTCATAAAATCAGATTAACCGAAGACATTAATTTGCCAGTTGATATATATGAATATAGTAAACTTGATTTTAAGCCAATGATTACAGGGAAACTTTTGAAGGGGTCTATTGGGATTCAGGACACGATCCGCAAGGGCGATTGGGTATATATTAAATTCCCAGTAGTAATTAACGCTAAGAAATTCGAATATATAAAAGAGAAGAAATAATTCTCGTAAATAGGGGCCATCCCATAAGGGGACACCCTGCGAGATAAAATATTTTAAAATAATTGCAACAAAATAGCCTCTTTTAGCATCTTTATATATGGAAGCATATAAAGACAAAAAAGGAGGCTTTTTTATGGCTAGGCAGGGTCAGTATATTGAAAGAAATCCCCTGAGGGCTGGGATGGTAGCTGATTTATCGGAGTATTATTTCTCAAGCTATAATTACTATGTCAGAGGCAGGAGTGATGATATAATAACCCCTGATCCATGCTATCTTGCATTGTCGAATGATCCAAAGGAGCGCATGAGGTTGTATACGGAGTATGTACTGCAAAAGCGGCCTTATGAAACTATGCTGGATAAAGGACTGAAGATTTAAAATTGTAGGGTGTCCCTTTCTAGGATGGCCCCATTTAAAGAGATAAAATATTTTAAAATAATTTACGATAAAATAGTTTCCTTCAGCGTCTTTATTCCTCTGACAATTTCCTTGCGTTACTTTCTTCGGCGTATTATCATATCGGTGTAATAACCACGAGGGAGTGGTATGAAATTCATTACAGTCGGTACTTTATTCGGCTTATCGTTTCTTATCTGCATAACGTTGTGCGGCAGTGTAACGGCCGCTCCTACATGGACTACCTACGCGGGATATAAAAAAATCGTAGAGGATTATAAACGTAAGGATACGTCCATTCTCCTAAAAGATCTCCAAAGCAAAGACCCCATGGACAGGCAACTTGCGGCGTTAGGGTTAGGCGCTAAGGGCAAGGATGGAATAGAGCCGCTTCTTGCGTTATCAAAAAGTTCATATTTCACGGATCGCTTTTATGCTATCAGCGCATTGTCGGATGTATATAATACCACTCATGATGAAAGAGCCTTGGATGCGGTTATTGGCGGCATAAATGACGATAATATTGTTGTCGCTTTAGGTGCCGCTGGATGCCTTGATATGGATAATCCCAAGGCGATAAATAGCCTTGTTGTAGCATTGAAAGACACAAGAAAAGACTCCGGAGGCAACAGTGTCCAGGATTACGCGACGGACTCCCTTGTAAAAATCGGTAAGCCTTCCGTTGAATCGTTGATCGGGGCATTGAAAGACAAGGATCCGCAGGTAAGATATCGAGCTGTAAAAGCGCTAGGGGAAATAAAAGACGAGAAAGCGGCCGCTTCTTTAGCCAGCCTCTTAGGCGATAAGGCCATAATATCTATAAGGCGTCCGGATGTAGACACCATCCCGGATCCGATAGCCGCGACAAACGAGGAGATGCGTCTTATAAATCTGAGAAGAACTATTTCGCCTACGGCGGCAGATGACCTCAGAGAATATAAATATGCGAGTGAGCCTTTACCTAAAGCTATGTATCATCGGCAAAGCGATGGCATCGTTGAGGGATCCGGGATATTGGCTAAGAATGCGATTAACTGGATGCTTAAAGAAAGGTACTACAAAGCCACAATAGGTGAATTATCGAGAGTTGCCTTAGTGAATATGGGGCCATCTGTTACGGAAAACATAGCTCCTCTTCTCGAGAGCGATGATAGCTATGTCCGTTCCGGCGCAGTCTACGTAGCCGGAGGTATAAAAGCTATATCATTAACGAAGAATGTAGCAGATATCTTAATCAATGATAAAGATCCGGATGTCAGGAAAATCGCCGCTTTAGCATTAGGAGAAATGGGCGACAGCCGCGCTGCGAAATATTTGAATGAAGCCGGCCTAACCGAAAAGAGAAAAGACGTAAAAGATGCCATAACCTATTCCATGGATAAGCTTAAAAACAGTCTGCCTACAGTGGTGGAGGGTAATTAGCATGTTTCGAATTGAGAGGAGGATTTAAAATGAGGCATAAAGTTTTTGGAATCACTGTATTGATGTTAATGGCGCTATCAGTATCTTCTATGGGAATGGCGGACGAGGCTATGAATAATAAAGTCGCTTCTCCTGAAATTTCCGATGTAATCAATGAGATCGCCTTGTTCAAATTAAGCATATTGGGATCTCCGGGCGTTTCGCAAATAAATAAGATAAGATTGTATGGAATCTCGACGAAGATAGGCCACAAATATCAAATAAATATGGGAAATCTTAAATTTACCGTGGATGAAGAATCCGGATTATTCGTTACTCCTGTAGGAATTGATCTCATGGCACCGACAATGACCAGGATTATTTCTTCAGAAGATTTTAGCAAGTTACCTGAAGTTAAGTTCAAAGGAACGATCACGTTATCATTCGATACAATGTCTGTCAAATTTGATGATAAAACAGAGTGTGAGGTAAATGGCAAGGAATATATGTTCAAGGAAGGAAAATGGTTTGAAAAATGATATAACCAGTTGCGCGTTCCGTAATTGGTTGTAATTAAAACTGGTTACGGATTTTTTATTATAAATGAAACGCCGAGGGGGCGTGTCCTTTTTGGATCTGGCCCCATTTGAGAAAGGAGTTGATCTGTGAAAATAATGAAATATTTCGTAATGGTTTTATCCATCTCAATTTTAATTACGAGCGTAACATTAGGCTATGCACAGCCAAACATTCCAAAGGAGACTATCCCATCGGGTATTTCTTCCGAGGTTAAAGAGCAGATAGAAAAATTATATTCTCAAAGCTCAGTGGAACGAAGCGATGCCATTGAAAAATTAGGGACGTTTGGTGCAACCGCTACTCCTGCCATACCGTTTCTTATATCGCTGTTAGCCGAACCCGGCGATGGTCAATTACTCATTGGCATAAGGGCTAACGGTGAGAAGTTTGAATGGGCACTTATTCTTTTTTCCCTCTCTACCGGGAAACAGGATATCTCAATAGGTCAAAAATCAGCAATTGCACTTACCAAAATAGGAGAATCAGTCGTTGAGCCGCTAATCACGGCTCTCAAGAATGAAGATTTTGTTGCTCGATTTAACGCTGTAGAAGCATTGGGCAATACAAAAGATAACCGTGCCCTCGAACCATTAATAGCAGTTTTAAAAGATGAATATCCACCAGTTCGCTTCAATGCCGTAATAGCATTAGGGAAGATAAAAGGCCGGCGTGCAATTACTCCGTTAGAAGATCTTCTTAAAGATAGTGATTATGCGGTTCAGCGGGCGACAGCGGAATCATTAAAAATGATAACCGGAAAAGATTACAAAACAAAATTGCCGAAACAGCAAGTCGAGCCGGCATGCATTACTTACCCTATCGATAAATACAAGCTCTGCTATAAAGAATTTAAATATATCTAAAGGCAGGTGCATGGAAAGGACATAAAATATGAAATATAGGATCTTTTTTATAGCTTTTGTTGTATTGGCTGTATCATTTTTTGGAATTATTGAGACAACAGTAGCCAAAGATAACCAAGCCGATAATAAAACAGCCGCTGTAATAAGCGACGCGGCGGTATTTAAGTTGCTGCTATTAGACCTCGGTTATAACATAGTCGGGTTAGGATGGCAGGATAGGGGAGCCGTAGGCGCAGGTAAGGCTGATGTTGAGGCAGCCTGGCATAAAGTTCTGTCAAAATACAACATGACCCCTAATTATGTATTTTCAAATGTTATGCCGGAGGACAATGACCTTCCGAATCCGCCGGGATTATCAGGCAGTAAAACTGAAAGTGGGGTAAATATTTATCTTAGATTGCCTGATAAATGGTGCGAGGTGCTCTTAGTGAAACAATCCGGCAGTCTTCCCGATGTTAAATTTAAAAATGGCGGGATAGGTATAAATCTAAATACCATGAAAGTTACCTTCGAGGACAAGACCGAATGTGCGATTAATGGAAAAGAGTACATTTATAATAATGGAAAATGGTTTGAAAAGTGATATGACTATGATAAAAAGACATTTCGCAGATTGGCAGCGGTGAGAAAACAAGTTATTGCCCATATTTTAAAGCTGACTTATGGAAAGGGTTCCCAGAAAGGAAAAAGATGACTCAAATAAAAATAATAACTCTGCTACTTATTAGTTTATGTATTTCATTTAACATGGTAGAGGCCAAAGAATCTAACGAATTTTTGGTGACGGACTTTACGCTAATAGATGTTAAACCAACGTTAACTGGGCATGAGAATAAGGCGTTTGTGGACACAGAGATGGTAGGCGAGGCAGACAAGAAAGAAATGACGGTTTTTTGGATTAAAAATGACTCGTCCTGTAAATTAGCGGCCAAAACAGGCGGTTTAACATGGGGGACGGTGGTTTTACGATAGGATCAAACGGAGAGAGTATCTACTCAGGTAATTCTCACGTTGCTATTAATGGTGAAACTCAATTTTTTGGGAATTTAGATTATGACGGTTCAGTCTACATGTTTATAGGAAAAGTACGTTTAGCAGGATATGTTTTTGATGGCAATACAAAGAATCCGCTGTCTTTTAAATTGTCCAAAAATACAGGTTTTGTTTATGTGTCAGGGGACGGAAGCGTGACTACAAAAGATGGAGCTGTCCATAATTTCAAAAATGGAACTATATCAGATGCGGGCGTTGACAAACTTAAAAAAATGTTCGATTTGTAAAATTCCCAGCAAATAGGGGCCATCCCATAAGGGGACACCCTACGAGATAAAATATTTTAAAATAATTGCAACAAAATAGCCTCTTTTTGCATCTTTATATATAGGAGATATATAAGGCGTAAAAGCATTGACTATTATAAGATATAGTGTATACTTATTTACGGAAAGTAAGGACAGGAGGTGTACACTATGAAAAAGACAGTAGATACGCGTAAAAGACGAAAACATTTTATGGACGATGAGGTATCTTTCAGGATGGCTATAATATCATCGAGAGGCCAGGTAACCATACCACAGGATGTTCGGGATATTATGCGCATAAAAAGAGGCTCCGTTATTGGTTTTGAACCCACAAAAAAAGGCATACTGATGGTAGCGATGAAGGTTGAGCCGGAATATCCTTACACGGAAGCAGAATGGGAAAAGATTGAAAAACTCTCTAAAAGTAAGGGCAAGATTTATAATAACGTGGAAGATGCCAAAAGACATATTGCTAACTTATGAGATATGAGTTTAAGGCGTCGTTTGATAGATCAATAAAACGTCTTTCAGATGACGCTAAGATCGATATTAAGAAAGCAATCTTTGAAATTCTCGATCTCGTTTCTACAGGAAAGACGGCCTCGAAAGGGCAGGGCTTTACGAGATTGCGTAAAGACTATTGGGAAGCAAGAACGACAATTAGGGAACGGATATTATTCAAGCTTACGGACGATTTAATTCAGTTTATGATTGTCGGTAACCATGAAGACATTAAAAGATTCCTGAAGCGAATATAGCCCACCTATCGGCGAATAGGATTGACTTTGCCTGCCTTTTATGCTATTTTATCAAGCCAATGATTGCCGAGAACCTTAAGTCCGTAACACAAAGAATAACAAGGTGTTGCGAGAAATCAGGACGGCCCGCGAATGAGATCACCCTCATATGCGTTACGAAGGAAGCTACTATAGAAGATGCGTCCGAGGCGGTGCGTCTGGGCGCAGTCAATCTGGGTGAAAACAGGGTCCAGGAATTAGTTTCCAAGCACAAGGCGATAGGCGATAAGGCACTCTGGCATCTGATAGGGCATCTCCAGACGAATAAAGTTCGCGATGCCGTAGGAATAGCCTCGCTCATCCATTCGGTAGATAGCGATAGATTAGCCAAAGAGATCGATAAAGAAGCGGCTAAGCTCGGCAAGGTTCAGGATATATTGATTCAGGTAAATGTTTCAGGCGAGGCGAGTAAATTTGGCATAGCGCCGGAGCATTTGAGTCAATTATTAAAAGAGGTCAGTTTATACCGTAATATTGCCGTTAAAGGGTTGATGACCATTGCGCCCGAGGCAGAAGATATCGAGAAGGTAAGGCCGTTTTTCCATAAATTGCGCGAGCTGAAAGATAGGGCAGGCTTACAGCTTCTTTCGATGGGCATGACGAACGATTTTGAGATTGCGATAGAGGAAGGTTCGGACATCGTGAGGATCGGCCGCGCGATATTCGGATGGGACAGATCATGACAAATAAAAAGATCGGGATAATCGGCGGCGGGAACATGGGCGAGGCTATATTCAGCCGCCTGTCGAATGTCATCGAAAAATCTACATCGCTTATGCTTAGCGAACTCGATGTCGCGAGGCGTGATTATCTGCAGAAGAAATATAAGATCATAGTAGAGATCGACAATAATGTCGTAGTCAAATACTCGGATGTTATAATACTTGCCGTTAAACCGAAAGATTTCGATAAGATATTGAAACAGGAAGTGTGCTGCGGCGTATCAAAAAATAAATTGCTGATATCGATAGCCGCCGGCATCACGACCGGGTATATAGAGAATATTGTGGGCAAAGATATCCCTGTGATAAGGGTGATGCCGAATATGCCGGCACTCATAGGCGAGGGTATGTCGAGCATTAGCGCCGGCCGTTCGGCGAGTTCCGGGGATATGGAAACCGCGAAGGAGATATTTTCTTCTATCGGTGAAGTGATCGAGGTGGAGGAGAAACTGGTCGATGCCGTAACCGCCGTTAGCGGAAGCGGGCCCGCCTATTTTTTCTACCTGGTCGAGGCGCTCGTGGATGCGGGCGTCAAACTTGGCTTAAATCTTGAAACGTCGAAAAAGCTCGTATTGCAGACAGCGTTGGGCAGTATGAAATTATTGGAGGCACTTAAAGAGGAACCCGAGACGCTGCGGAAGAGGGTAACGTCGAAAGGCGGGACGACCGAGGCCGCTTTGAAGGTATTCGAAAAGAAGATATTAAAGAACGTGATCAATGACGCCGTCAGGGCGGCGCATAAACGTTCAAAAGAACTTACGGGGGGATAAAACATGTTTGTATTTGGTAATTTCCTGTTTGCCGTAACCACGATCATCGATTATGCTCTGACGATAGTCAACTGGCTGATAATAATAAGGGCGCTCATAAGCTGGGTCAATCCCGATCCGTATAATCCGATAGTTCTATTTCTATATAAGACGACCGAGCCCATCATGGCGCCATTCAGGCGCATCATACCGACCTACGCTATCGGCCTTGATGTATCGCCGATATTCGCGTTGATATTTGTGTGGTTCCTTAAACTATTTTTGGTAAGAACGCTTTTCGGTTTGGCGATGAGATTGGGATAGGAGAATAGACATGAGCGGCAAGATAGGGATAATAGGCGGCAGCGGTTTTTATAATATCGGCGGTATAAAGGATGTAAAGGCCGTTGCGGTAAAAACGCCATTCGGAGACCCTTCCGATAAATTCATGTGCGGTGTGCTGGAAGGCGTTGAGGTAGCGTTTCTCGCGAGGCACGGCGCGGGGCATAAGGTCCTGCCGAGCGAAATTAACTATCGCGCGAATATTTACGCCATGAAGAAGCTCGGCGTCGAGCGCATCATATCGGTTTCGGCATGCGGAAGCCTGAAGGAAGAGTTGAAGCCGCTGGACATAGTTATACCGGATCAGTTTTTAGACAGGACGAACTACGGCAGGCGTATGACATTCTTTGGCGACGGGATAGTTGCTCATATACCGTTCGCTGAACCGGTTTGCGAGCATTTATCCAAAGCGCTGTACGATGCCGGGTGCAAGGTTGGAGCCAAAATGCATCTCGGTGGCACTTACGTAAACATGGAGGGGCCGCAATTTTCGACCAAGGCAGAGTCCAATCTTTATAGATCGTGGGGGATGGGCATAATAGGCATGACGAATCTTGCCGAGGCGAAACTTGCCAGGGAGGCCGAGATCTGCTACGCGACACTTGCTTGCATTACAGATTACGACTGCTGGAGGATGGATCAGGTCAGTGAGACCGTATCGTTGGAGATGGTAATGGGTAATCTCCTTAAGAATGTAGATGTATCGAAGAATATACTCAAGATTGTATTGCCGAAACTTGCCGATGCCAGAGAATGTGCCTGCGTAACGGCACTCAAGGATTCGATAGTCACGGCGCCGCAATTCATTCCGGCCGAGACGAAGAAAAAATTAGAGCTCATAATAGGGAAATATATTAAATAGATGGAATACAAAAACACACTGAATCTTCCGCGAACCGATTTTCCGATGAAGGCGGATCTGCCGAACCGCGAACCGAAGATGTTGAAAGAGTGGCAGGATTCCGGCCTTTACACGAAGATCCGCAATGCGCGAAAAGGCAGTAAAAAATTTATTCTGCATGACGGGCCGCCGTACGCAAATGGTTCCATACACATGGGCCACGCTTTAAACAAGATCCTGAAAGATATCGTCATGCGGTACAAGACGATGCGCCTTCTCGATTCGCCGTATGTGCCGGGTTGGGATTGCCACGGTTTGCCCGTAGAGCATCAGCTATTCAAAGATCTCAAGATGACGAAATACGACATCGATCAGGTTAAGTTCAGGAAGAAGGCTTATGACTACGCGATGAAATACGTGGGCATCCAGAGGGATGAGTTTAAACGCCTGGGTATCATGGGTGATTGGGATAATCCGTATCTGACCATCAAGACGGCCTATGAGGCCGAGATCATCAGATCGTTCGGAAAACTCGTCGATAAGGGCTACATATATAAGGGCTTAAAACCGGTGAACTGGTGTACTACCTGCGAAACGGCGCTCGCCGAGGCCGAGGTCGAGTACGAGAATAAAGTATCCCCTTCGATCTATGTGAAATTTGAATCGGTATATGATAACGCGCCGGCGCATTTTATAATCTGGACCACGACGCCCTGGACGCTGGTGGCAAACGTTGCGATTGCCGTTCATCCGGAATTGGATTACGTCCTGGTGAAAGCCAATGGCGAGCGATATATTGTGGCAAAAGCCCGTCTCGAAGCTGTTATGGAAAAATTCGGATTCGAAGTTTATGAGACGGTAAAGACATTTAAAGGGAAAGATCTGAACGGCCTCGAGGCGAGGCATCCATTTATTGACAGGATTTCCAAAGTGGTGCTTGCCGAATATGTTTCGATGGAAGACGGCACCGGCTGTGTTCACACGGCCCCGGGGCATGGGCAGGAAGACTATATGACGGGGAAGCGCTGCAAGCTTCCGATACTGATGCCGGTCAATTCAAGAGGCAAGTTCGATGAAACAGCGGGCGAGTTCGGCGGAATGGATGTTTACAAGGCGAACAGGCCCATAATTGATAAACTCAAACTCCTCGGGAAACTCGTTCGCGAGGAAGAACTGACACATTCGTACCCGCATTGCTGGCGCTGTAAAAAGCCCATAATATTCCGCGCGACCGAACAATATTTCATGAAGATCGATCACGACGACTTGAGGCGCAAGATAATGGAGGCGATCACCAAAACTATAAAGTGGATACCCGCCGCGGGCCAGGCGCGGATATCGTCGATGGTCGCCAACAGGCCCGACTGGTGCCTTTCGAGGCAGAGGTACTGGGGGGTTCCCATAATCGCGTTTTATTGCGAGGGCTGTAAAGCGGTGCTTCTTGACGCGAAGGTTATCGAGCACGTCGCCGGCCTCGTAGAGAAAGAAGGCGCCGACATATGGTTCTCGAAGAAAGAAGAGGAGCTTCTTCCGCACGGGACGGAGTGCAAAGTTTGTAAGGGCCGTAAGTTTAGGAAAGAGACCGATATCATCGATGTCTGGTTCGACTCGGGCGTCAGCCATCAGGCGGTACTGAAGAATAATAAATCGCTTGATTATCCCTGCGAGTTGTACCTGGAAGGCTCCGACCAGCACAGGGGGTGGTTCCAGTCGGCGCTCATCACGGCGATGGGGATCGATAACATCTCTCCGTATAAGAATGTGCTGACCCATGGATTCGTTGTAGATGGCGAAGGGAAGAAGATGTCGAAGTCGCTTGGCAATGTGCTAACGCCGGCTCAGGTCATGAAGAAATACGGCGCGGACATTTTAAGGCTATGGGTCGCGTCCAGCGACTACTCCGAGGACGTAAGGTTATCCGACGAGATCCTGACGAGGCTTGCCGACGCTTACAGGAAGATACGCAATACCTATAAATATCTTTTAAGCAATCTGTATGATTACGATCCCGCGAAAAATTCCGTACCTCACGACCGGATGCTCGAAATAGACAGATGGGTCCTGTCGAAACTGTCCGGGCTTATAAGGCAGGTGGAGGGGCATTACGATTCATACGAATTCCACAAGATTTACAGGGATGTCTACAATTTCTGTGTCTACGAAATTTCGTCGGTTTACCTGGACATTTTGAAGGATAGAATGTATACTTTTAAATCCGATTCGCTCGAGCGAAGAAGCGGCCAGACGGCGATGTTCGAGATATTGACAAGCCTGCTTAAGATAATGGCGCCGATACTAGCCATGACTACGGATGAGGCCTGGGCCTGCCTTAAATATGAAGGAAAGGGCGATTCGGTGCACCTTGAAGAATGGCCGAATGCAAATTACGAAAAGCTTTTCGACGAATCTTTGAATGAAAAATGGAGCCGCCTCATCGCAGTCAGAGAAGCGGTATTGAAAAAGTTGGAGGAAAAGAGAGGCTTGGGCGTCATAGGTTCGAGCCTTGAAGCCAGGGTAACGCTTTCAACCGATTCCGCGGATTACAAAAAACTTTTAAGTGACAATAAAGATCTTTTAAGGTATATCTTCATAGTGTCTCAGGTCGAGCTTAATGATTCTCCCGTCAAGGGAGGCGAGGCCCTCGGCGGCATTCCTATCGCTGTCTATATAGAGAAGGCGAAGGGCCAGAAGTGCCAGAGATGCTGGAACTACAGCGAGTTGGTCGGCGCTAATAAAGATCATCCGGCCATATGTGAAAGATGTATTAAATCAATATAGAAAAAGGAGTAACTTAAAAATGGCGAAAGCGAAAAAGTCGAAATCGGTAAAAAAAGTAAAAAAGGTAAAGAGGCTATCTAGACCTAAAAAGGTCCGCGTATCAAAACCGAAGGTTAAGGCACTGCCTAAATCAGAGCTTAAGATCTACAAGGCGCTTCTTCTTAAGGAGAGAGAAAAGGTTGGCGGCGGGTTGTCCCACATAACGGAAGCCACTCTCAATAAGTCTCAGAGAGAAGCATCGGGCGACCTTTCAGGATATTCCTATCACATGGCCGATATGGCCAGCGATGACTACGAGAGGGATTTCTCGCTGGGCAGGGCAACCGACGAACAGCGCATATTATACTCGATCGATGAAGCGATGAAGCGCGTAGAGGATGGCACTTACGGGGCATGCCTGCAGTGCGGAAAATCGATCCCGAAAAAGAGGCTGAAAGTGCTGCCGTACACCGAAACGTGTATCGAATGTCAGAAGGCAAAAGAGCATAAATGACCGTTATCATAGCGCTGGCTGTGCTGGCGCTGGATAGAGTTACTAAAATAATGGCGCTGAGCCTGTTGTCGCCGGGAGACTCGATCAGCGCGATACCCGGAATATTTCATTTAACGCTGGTTTTGAATAATGGGACCGCATTCGGCCTATTCAAAGGTATGAATGCGTTTTTTATTTTGATCTCCACAGCCGTTATTACCTATATCATACTTTATGCGTGGAGAAACAGGCCTCTCGGGTTCGCCTGGTCATTGATATTGGGTTTCATATTGGGCGGGGCCTCCGGTAATCTTTTCGATAGAATAAAATTCGGACGAGTCATCGACTTTTTAGACTTCCGTATCTGGCCGGTATTTAACGTAGCCGATTCCTGCATAACGATAGGCATGATACTATTGGCCTGGAAGATATTGAGGCATAAATGCACCCCATCCTCCTGAAGTTTGGACCATTTACAATATATTCCTACGGCGTGATGGTGGCGATGGGATTCGCCGTCGCGACATTTTTAGCCCATAAAAGAGCCGCGAGATTCAATATAGACCCCGGTAAGGTTATCGACATAGCGATCATCCTGATAGCCTTCGGGATACTGGGCGCGCGCCTTTTATATGTGCTGTTGAACCTGTCATTTTATATTGCCAATCCGATCGATATCGTAAAGCTTTCGAATGGCGGGCTCGTCTGGTACGGCGGGTTCATATCGGCCTTTTTCGCGGTCATCATATATGTAAGAAAAGCGAAACTGAATTTTTGGGCCGTCGCGGATCTATTTGCCCCGTACGTGGCCCTGGCGCAGGCCTTCGGACGGATCGGTTGTTTTTTTAATGGATGCTGTTATGGTAAAGACGGTATCCCCGTGCAGATTTATTCTTCCATAGCTCTATTGATAATATTTATCATCTTAAGGGTATGGCAGGATAATAAACATTTTGCAGGCGAGATATTCTTGGGTTACTGCGTCCTGTATTCGCTTAAAAGGTTCCTGATGGAATTTTTAAGAGGCGATAATCCGGCCGTTTTTCACGGGCTTACCCTGTCTCAGGTCATCAGCGTATTTGTATTTTTCTTATCGTCGGCGTATCTAGCATATAAGGCAGTCCAATGGAAAAAGGCTCATTCAGATTCGAGATAACCGAGGCCGACAGGCATAAGAGGCTTGATAAATTCCTCGTAGAAAATCTTCCTAGAAGCATTTCCCGTACATTCATACAGAAACTTATATCGGACCAGGATGTCACTGTAAGCGGTAAGCCCGCAAAGCGGCATCATAACCTTGCTGTCGGCGAAATAGTGGATGTAAAAATTCCGGAATCGAAACCGTCGGTGATCGCGGCGGAAAAGATACCGCTTAATATAGTCTACGAGGACAAGGATCTGCTAGTAGTGAATAAACCGATCAACATGGTTGTTCATCCAGCCCCGGGTAATTACGAAAATACTCTCGTAAATGCGCTACTGGCTCATTGTAAGGATCTATCGGGTATAGGCGGCGTGCTGAAACCCGGTATAGTTCACAGGCTTGATAAGGATACCTCGGGCTTGCTGGTTGTGGCCAAGAATGATGAAGCCCATAACGCTCTTGCCGTGCAATTTAAAGATAGGACGACAAAAAGAATTTATGTCGCCCTTGTAAAAGGTGTGGTTGAGCTCGATAACGGTGTGGTTGATCTTCCGATAGGCAGGTCCCATTACTCCAGGCTGAAGATGGCGGTAGATTTTGACAGCACTAAAAATGCTGTTACCAAATATAAAGTGGTAAAGCGTTTCAAGGATTTTACACAGCTCGAGGTGACGTTAGGGACCGGCAGGACCCACCAGATAAGGGTCCATATGTCCTATGTAGGGCACCCTATATTGGGCGATGCTAAGTATGGTTCGCGGGGAAAGCTTAAAAGGCCGGCGCTTCACGCGATGATGCTCGGATTTACGCATCCGAGAACAGGCAAGTTTATGGAATTTACAAGCCCTCTTCCCGACGACATGAGGGCCTTGATAGCAGAAGGCCATTTGTGATACCATGTAATATATGAAATCATACAAGATCAAACCGATAAAAAAACTGTCAGGCGATATAATCCTACCCGGAGATAAATCCATATCTCACAGGGCCGTTATGATCGGGGCCATATCACAGGGTGAGACGAGTGTAAGAAATCTTCTTGACTGCGATGATTGCAATTATACCATTCGCGCCTTTAGGAATATGGGCATCCAAATTAAAAACCATAAGGATAGAACTATAATATCGGGCAGAGGCTTGAGAGGCCTGGTTAAACCGAAGAGTTCGATCAATGTCGGCAACTCCGGGACGACGATCAGGCTTTTGGCCGGAATTTTATCGGGACAAAATTTTGAAACGGTTCTCGAGGGCGATACGTCTCTATCCAATCGCCCAATGACAAGGGTAGCGGCGCCTCTGCAGGCGATGGGCGCCGACATAAAAGTTGCCACGGGAGGTTATCCGCCGCTTAAGATTAAGGGCGGCGAACTGCATGCGATCGATTACAGGATGCCGGTACCGAGCGCCCAGGTGAAGAGCGCGATTTTGTTCGCGGGATTGTACGCGAAAGGGACGACGACGGTCGAAGAGGTATTCAAAAGCCGCGATCACACGGAGCGTATGCTTAAGTTGTTTGGTTCCAACATAAAGGTAGATGGTCTTAAGGTCTCGGTTACAGGCGGCGGGGAGCTGACAGGTAAGTCGCTCGAGATCCCCGGTGATATATCAAGCGCAGGCTTCTTCATGGTGCTCGCAACTCTCCTCGAATCTTCCGCAATTAAAATAAGCAACGTATGCATCAATCCAACGCGGGCCGGTATTCTGAATATTATGGTGAGGATGGGTGCCAAAGTAAAGATCATTAACAAACGCGACGTCTTTGAACCGATAGGGGATATAGAGGTTAATTCGAGCGGCACCAAGGGTATGGTGATCGAGGAAAATGACATCCCGGGCATTATAGACGAGCTTCCTATAATATTCGTCCTCGCGGCGCTTTCAAAAGGCAAGACCGTGATACGCGGCGCCGAAGAATTAAGGGTTAAGGAGACGGATCGTATTACATCGATGAAGATGAATCTCGAAAAGATGGGCGCCAGAATCGAAGTCAGAAAGAACGAGATCGTCATAGACGGGGTTAGCGCTCTCAAGGCCTCGAAGACTTTGAGAAGCTACGGCGATCACAGGACGTGCATGGCGATGACGATAGCCGCGCTTACCGCGGAAGGCGAAAGCGAGATCGACGATATTGAGTGTGTCAATAAATCATTCCCGGAATTCTTCAAATATCTGGAGAGGCTGGGAAGATAAATTTTTCGATAAATTTATGTTTGACATTGCCATTATTTTCTGTTAATATCCATAACACTACATTTTAGGAGAGGACATGAATTTTAAACGGGCTTTCGGCAAAATAAGCAAATTGTACAACGATGCCTTGGGATTACTCTCCAATGACATGGGCATCGACCTTGGTACCGCAACCACATTAATCTACCTAAAAAATCAGGGAATAGTTCTGTGTGAACCATCCGTTGTGGCCGTTCAGGCGGGCACAACTACCGTTCTTGCTGTCGGCGAAGAGGCCAAGCGTATGCTTGGAAGAACCCCCGGCAATATAGTCGCGATAAGGCCGATGAAGCACGGCGTTATAACAGATTTTGAAATTTCCGAGTCGATGCTGCGTTACTTCATTAAAAAGGTTAATTCCGCCAAGCCGCTTGTCAGGCCAAGAATAGTCATAGCGATCCCGTCCGGCATAACGGAAGTAGAGAAGAGGGCTGTCAAAGATTCAGCTTTGCATGCCGGTGCAAGAGAAGTATTTATGATCGAGGAGCCGATGGCCGCCGCGATAGGGGTCGGGTTACCGATACAGGATCCGTCCGGCAATATGATAATAGACATAGGCGGCGGTACCACAGAGATGGCGGTCATATCGCTGGCCGGTGTCGTATTTTCGAAATCGGTAAGGGTCGGCGGAGACGAGCTCGACGAAGCGATAATAAATTACCTGAAGAAGAATTACAATCTTATGATAGGTGAAAGAACGGCCGAGGATATAAAGATAAAGATCGGCTCGGTCTATCCCCTGGAAGAAGAATTGAAGATGGAAGTAAAAGGCCGCGATCTTGTTGCGGGATTGCCGAAGACGGTGACGGTCACAAGCGAAGAGATAAGAGAGGCGATGAGCGAGCCGGTGGCGCAGATCCTGGAAGCGGTAAGGATAACGCTTGAGAGGACGCCGCCCGAACTTTCGTCGGACCTGATCGAGAAGGGCATAGTGCTTGCCGGCGGAGGATCGCTTTTAAGGGGCATCGACAAACTAATATCGGAAGAGACCGGGTTACCGGCGCACCTGGCGGAAGATCCTATGACCGCCGTGGCGCTTGGGACCGGAAAAGTCTTAAGCGAGATCAAGTATCTGAGGAAGGTTACGGTATCGCCGAGGCTTGAAAGATAACGTTACGAAATAGATGTGCACACCCCAAACAGCAGAATATTTAAAGCCCTCATAATAATATCCGTACTCGCGCTGCTATTAGCAGGTTCCCAAAAGATAACAAGTCATACCAGGATCGGGTTCGTCGATTTCCTTGCCGGATCGATGAAATCTTTTCACTCGTTAAACACCTCGCTCGCAAGAATAATTCCATTCGCCTCGCTAAGGGAAGAGAACAGGATCTTACGCGAGCGCATCAACTTACTTAACAGGAAAATAGATGAGCTTAAGATCCTGTCGGTTGAGAATGACCGCCTTAAGGCATTATTGAATTTCAGAAAGACTATACCATATACAACTATTTCCGCTCAGGTTATCGGACGGGATCCCGCAAATTGGTCGAACTCGCTTATAATCGATAAAGGATTGTCGGCCGGCATAAGGGAGAACTCCGCTGTGTTTTTTACCCGAGGCCTTATAGGCAGGGTCGTGGAGGTGGGAAGATACTCGGCGAGGATACTCCTTATCACGGACCCTAATTCGAGGGTAGGAGTCATGATACAGAGAAACAGGCAGGGCGGGATACTCGTGGGCAGGCCGGACGGCCGCTGCAAGCTCATCTACATATCCCTGGATTCGGATGTCAGACCGGGCGATAAAGTGATAACGGCGGGATTTGGCTCCGTATTTCCGAAGGATATCCTTGTGGGGGAAGTCGTTAGAGTCGACAAGGAGCCCGGGAGGCTTTATAAATATGCTATCGTTAAGACGGCTGAAGATCTTTCGAAGCTAGAAGAGGTCCTGTGTATAAAATAAAAAGGGCTCACGTATATCTGCTGATATTCGCGGCGCTCATCCTTCAGGCGGGAGTTCTAAACCACCTAGAGATATTGGGTTCGAAGCCCGACCTGATGACTGCGCTTGTGATATTTTTCGGCTTATTTCTGGGTAGCGGTATGGGGCTGGGGTCCGGGCTATTGGCGGGTTTTTTGAAAGATATATTTGCGCTCGATTATTTTTGGATGAATACTTTTACGTTGGGCTTAACGGGCCTCGTTGTGGGCGCAATAAGCGCGAAGTTTTTTAAAGAATCAAAAAGAGCGGAGTTCATTATAGCGCTTGTCTTCACTGCCTTCTTCATGTCACTGCACTATTTTTTTACCCTGCTATTCTCAAAATATCTTGCGATCGGTTATCGGGAATATTTCTTCAGTTCCATTATCCCGGGTAGTATATATACGGGCCTTCTATCGATCCCGCTGTACGCGCTGTTGATCAATTCATATAATCTGAAAGAGGTTGATGATTTTATATGAGAGACAGGGTATTGACCACGCTGGTATCCGCGCTTTTTCTGTATATCTTGATCGGACTTTTTTACACGCAGATAATACGCTATCCTCACTACTCGAGATTGTCGAAGAATAATTCTATCAGGGTAATTCCGATAGACGGGCCGAGGGGGAATATATTCGACCGTAACGGGAAGGTGCTCGTAACCAACAGGCTCTCCTTTGATGTCGTTATAGTTTATCGGGAACTGTATAAACGCTCCGGGATAATACGCTTATTGAAAGACGTTCTCGGAATGTCCGGAGGCGACATCGCCGAGGCCCTGGAGAAGGCCAGCCTAAGGCCAAACTCGCCTTACACGGTAAAAGGAGATGTCCCCAAGGAAAAGGCGATCGCGTTTGAAGAAGAAAGCTGCGGTTTGAGCGGCGTGTCGGTTCAGACGCGCTCGAAGCGCAGCTACTTGTATAATAACAGCGGGAGCCATCTATTCGGCTATTTAAGCGAGGTAAGTGAGGAGGAGTTGGAGGATCTAAAAGATCTAGGATATCGTCAAAGAGACCTCATAGGCAGATCCGGCCTCGAGAAGCAGTATAACGATTATTTGAAAGGTGTAGACGGTGGAACGCAGGTAGAAGTGGATAGCCGCGGCCGTCAGGTAAAATCGTTAGGATTGCAGGAACCCGAAAGCGGTAAGGACTTGTATCTGACGATCGATGTAAGGCTTCAGGCGGTATGCGACAAACTGCTTGGAAGTCGTAATGGTGCTGTAGTCGTGATAAACCCGAAGAATGGCGAGGTTCTTGCGCTGGCCAGCCATCCCGCGTTCGATCCGAATATCTTTGTCAAGACAGGGACCTCGAGTGAAAGATTCAGGCTGCTAAAAGATAGGATCGGCCGGCCCATGTCGAATAGGGCAATATCCGGGCTTTATGCCCCTGGATCCGTATTCAAAATAGTCACGGCATCAGCTGCTCTCGACACAGGAAAGATAAATCATAACACAAGCTTCGTATGTACGGGAAGTTATAAACTGGGGCGAGGTAAGCTTGACTGTTGGAAGGCCGAAGGTCACGGCCCTCAAAATATACAGAATGGGCTCATGAATTCATGCAATGTGTTCTTTTGTAATATCGGCCGGCTCGCGGGGGTTGATGCCCTGGAATCGTACGCGAAGCTTTATGGTTACGGGAAAAAGACCGGGATAGATTTGCCCGATGAGGTTGACGGACTGGCGCCCGGCAGGGCCTGGAAGATGTCGCGTAATAAGGGCAGTTGGTATGAGGGGGAGACGCTCAACTATGCCATAGGGCAGGGGTACCTAATGGTTACGCCCATCCAGGTTGCGAGGATGACGGCTGTGATCGCGAATAAAGGCTCGCTTGTAAAACCTTTTGTGGTAAAACAGATCGACAAGGTTCATATTTCCGCGGAAAAAGAAAAAAATATAGGTCTTAAAGACCGTACGATCGAAGAGATCAGGCGAGGGCTTTTTGAGGTAATTAATAATGAGTTCGGCACCGGCAAGCGCGCAAAGGCGGAGGGTGTAGCGGCGGCGGGAAAGACCGGGACCGCGCAAAATCCGCAAGGCAGGACGCATGCATGGTTCACGGGATTTGCCCCGTATGATGACGCGAAATTATGCCTCGTAGTCTTTTTGGAACATGGCGGTAAGGGCGGCGTCGAACCGGCGAGCATAGCCCGCGGCATATTTGAAGAAGCCAAGCGTATAGGATATTTATGATGCAGGCATCAAAGCGTTTAAAAGATTTTGATATAATGCTCATAGGGATAGCGCTGTTGATATTTGCCATAGGCATTGTAACGATCTACAGCGCGACGATGGCCAGGGGGCTGGCGCTCGGAGAAAGTTTCGTGTTTAGACAGGTTAATTGGTTTATTATCGGTATCATATTTCTTGCTTTGACGGTAATGGTCTCATACCAGCGTTTTATAGATATCTCGTATATCATATATACCGTGAATGTTCTAATGCTCGTGCTTGTGTTGCTCCTGGGCCACGCACGACTTGGTGCGCAAAGATGGTTTTCGATAGGAGGTTTCGCGTTTCAGCCGTCCGAGTTCATTAAGTTTAGCCTGATACTGGCCCTGTCCAATTATGTCGGAGGGAAAAAAGATTCGATGAGGGACCTAAGGGACCTCATCGTCCCGTGCATATTGATTGGTATACCGTTCGTTCTTGTATTGATGCAGCCGGATCTTGGGACGGCGCTCCTTCTTATCCCGATATTCTTTTCGATACTTATCGTTGGCGGCGCGGACCTTAAATATTTAGGCTGGATGATCATGATAGGACTTGCGGGCCTGCCGTTTTTTTGGCATTTCCTGCGTGATTATCAGAAACAGAGGCTCCTCGTATTTTTGAATCCCAGCGTGGATCCGCTGGGCGCGGGATATACTATCATACAGTCCAAGATCGCGGTTGGATCCGGCGGACTGTGGGGTAAAGGATGGCTATGTGGAACGCAAAATCAGTTGAACTTTCTTCCCGAGAGGCATACGGATTTCATATTTTCTGTTATAGGAGAGGAGTGGGGGTTATTAGGCGCGCTCGCGATCGTATTCCTATATTTTCTTATCGTTAGGCGCGCCTTTACGATCACGACGCTTACGAGCGACTTGTATGGTCAATGTATCGCGACAGGCATCGGCATGCTGATAGCGTTTCAGGTGATAATAAATATCTCGATGACGATCGGGCTCATGCCGGTAGTCGGCATTCCGCTTCCGCTCGTTAGCTACGGCGGTTCAAGTCTCATCGCAACACTCGTGGCAATAGGACTGCTAGTGAATGTCGAAATGCGTCGGTCAACGTTTTGATGGATATCTTACGATTATGTCAAACAAAATCATAAACTGCATTATAAATTTATCGATGTTGTTTTTTGTGATTATATTTATTCTTGTGTTTTTTGAAATATTTCTAAGGATCGCATATCCAAGGTACAGGAACGCGGCAGAAGCGCAGTTTAGTATGAATCAGTCTAGAATTTTTGAAAATCCTAAAAATACAACATTATCTCGGCAGCACCCTGATTCAAAGAAAAAACATTCAGTAATTCATAATTCCCTGGGATTTAGACAGCACAGAGAATTTTCAAAAAATAAACCGGAAAATGTAATTCGCATTGGTTTTTTTGGAGATTCGTTTGCGGAAAATTTGGCCATGGAATCGCAGTTTTCATTTACAGAGCCTCTCGATTACCTTTTAAATAAGACGGGCGGGAAATACGAAGTAATGAACTTTGGGACTAACGGATATGGCACAGATCAGATATACCTCCAGTATCTACAGGAAGGCGTAGGATTGGGGTTAGATTTCGTATTCTATATTTATTGCAGCAACGATTTACGAAATATTAATGAGAATGACTTATTGAAGCTTGATCAACATGGGAATATTCAGGCTCGGCAATACAGTAATAATAGGTTTATCAGTCTCATCAGCAAACTTTGCATAACCTATTTTGTTCTGGATCATAGCGAACGCCTGAGAAATAGCCTGAAAATATATCAGGAAAAGGAACAAAATAATCAGCAAAAGGAACAAAAGAAAAGATTTCGCAATCCAAGATATGTTGCCATACAAATGGATTTTATAAATGGCGTGGTTACCGATGACCTCAATAAGACGTTAAAATTATTTCTTGCAATCCTTTCCGAAATGAAAAAAATATGTAATGAGCATAATACCAGATTTTATGTAATTACGCTCCCGAAGGAAAAGGAAAACAGTATGTGTGAATTTTTAGTAAAAAATGGATTTAACGCGATAGGCCTTTATGACAAATTTAAAAATATTTATCCGGAAGAAAAAAATTATAGATTTATAAATGATGGTCATTGGAATGAGGAAGGGAATAAGTTGGCTGCAGCATTTCTATTTAGATTTTTAGCAAAAGAATTATCGATCAGATATTCCGGCGAAGAATTTATTGAGCAGTCTTTATTTGAGTATTATAGTTCTTTTGAGCCGGGTGTAGTAAATAGTTATTTGATAAAAAAACATAATGATTTCCCTCCAGCTTTAAACCATTACGTTGTATCCAGGTATCTTTCCTTGGAGAAGAGAGACTTCAATTGAAGGTTTCCGCACAAGACAAACTTAATGACTTGTTGTTGACCGTGCAGAAGCCGGGGCGATACGTCGGCGGGGAATGGAATGCCGTAAAGAAGGACTGGGCCGACGATAAATTGAAGGTCTGCCTCGCGTTTCCGGATGTCTACGAGATCGGTATGAGTTATCTCGGCATTAAAATACTTTATGGCATACTCAATAATCGCGATGATTGCCTGTGCGAACGGGTCTTCGCGCCGTGGAAAGATTTTGAAACGGTCCTGCGCAATAATGATATAAAACTTTTCAGTCTTGAATCCAGGCGTTCCCTAAAAGATTTTGACATCGTCGGATTCAGTCTTGCCTACGAACTTGGTTATACAAATCTCCTTAATATGCTGAACCTCGGCGGCATTCCAATTAACGCTATGGATAGAGGCGATGACGATCCGGTTGTTATAGCAGGCGGGCCGTCTTGTTACAATCCTGAACCGGTGGCAGAATTTATTGACGCGTTTGTTATCGGGGACGGAGAAGACGTTATAAATGAGATAGTTGATGTCGTCAAGGCTTCCGGGCCAAGAGCGAAGCGTTCGAGAAAAGAGATTTTGAAAGAACTCTCTAAGATCAAAGGAGTTTATGTCCCGTCGTTCTATAAAACAGATTACAATCCTGACGGAACGATCAGTGGATTTTGTCCCACTGAAGCGGGTGTTCCCGAGAAGATAGAAAAAAGATTTGTAAAAAATCTGGACGAGGCATTCTATCCTACGAAACAGATCGTCCCGAATATCCAGATCGTTCATGACAGGATCGCCATTGAAATAATGCGTGGTTGTAAACATGCCTGCAGATTTTGTCAGGCGAGCGCTACATACAGGCCGTGCCGTGAAAGGTCACGAAAAAATATAGTAAGGCTTGCGAAGGAGTCGTACGCGATGACTGGATACGACGAGGTATCGCTTTTGTCGCTGTCAAGCATCGACCATTCCGAGCTCGTAGGGATCATAGAGGACCTGAACCGCGAGTTCAGCGGCAAGGCGGTTTCTATTTCGGTCCCGTCGCTTAGGATCGAAGAGAATGTTAGCAGTATACCCGTGCTCGTATCGAAGGTGAAAAAGTCCGGCCTCACATTCGCGCCGGAGGCCGGCAGTGACCGCATGAGAAAAATATTGGGAAAGAATATAAGCGTGGAAAAATTGTCTTGCGCAGCGCTGGAATCTTTCAGGGCGGGATGGAAACACGTGAAACTCTATTTTATGATAGGGCTGCCCGGCGAAGAAGAAGCCGACTTGTCCGGCATTGCCGCAATGGTGCAAAAAATATCGGATCTGAAGAGGGATGTCGATGGGCATAGCGCTAATATCACATTGAGCATAAACGCCTTTGTACCCAAGCCGCACACAGATTTTGAACTAAACGCGATGGACAGGGTCGACACCCTTGAGAAAAAGAGAAATTTCCTGAGGAATTGCGTCAAATCCAAGATGGTAAAGATGGATTTTCACTCCTACAATATGAGCCGCCTTGAGGCTGTTTTTTCAAGAGGCGACAGGCGGCTGTCGTGCGTTATAAACAAGGCATGGGAAAAGGGTGCCAGGTTTGACGGATGGCAGGATGTATTTAACTTTGATATTTGGGTTAACGCGTTCCAGGAAACAGGCCGGAACCCGGATTTTTATACCACCAGGCCGAGAGATAAGTCTGAAATGCTCCCATGGGGCTTTATTCACACGTAGAAAGCATCCCGCCAATTTGACAATCACATGTATATATAGTATACTTTCGTTAATATTATAACGCGAGGAGGGTTCTATGGGGTTTTTTAGGAAGTTGACCGTTATTAATAAAGGGTTAAGATACAAGCTTCTGATCGCCTTCTGTCTTATGTCCATAATACCGCTTTTGGCATGTGTTTACGTGATGTCCACCTATCTTTTTCCTCAACTCGATGACCTGCAAACTGTAAGCGTTGTCATCGTCGCGTCGCTCTTCATCGCGTTGCTTGGGCTATTTTTCGCGAAGAGCCTGATAGATCCCGTTGTCGATATGGCTATAGAGGCAAAAATTATAGCAAGCGGTGATTTTAACAGAAAAGTCGCGGCTCCGTACGAGGACGAAGTCGGCAATCTCGCTCAATCCATTAACAATATGACCCAGAAAATAAAGTCGAACATGGAAGAGCTGAAAAGTTATGGCCGAAGGATGAATGATGTTAATAGTGAGATACAAAAGAAGATGTTGGTGCTCTCGAGCCTGTTGCAGGTGGGGGATATAATATCTACCGGATCCACCGGCCTGGATTCTACGCTGGAGGTTGCGCTGGAGAAGGCCGCGTCTATATTCGATACGGGCTATGGGGTGCTTTACGCATCCAAAGGGGAGGGCCTGGATTTTACGGCGAGGGCCTCCTGCAATTTAAAGAATGAAAATTTAATGAACCTGGTGATAAAGGCGGACGGCCAGGGCATACTCGAAGACGCTATCCGGACCAAGTCGGTAGTTATTATCGATAAGGCCTCTAAAGCGTCGAAAGAACTATCCGGCTTCAAGACCTCGTCGAATATCGAAAATGCCGTGATAATTCCGCTCTTCTCAAACAAGAGGAACCTGGGGCTACTGATCCTGGGCAACAGATTGGAAGATTATAAGTTCAAGAATGACGATGTGGACATGGTAAAGGTTTTCGCAAAGCAGATGTCCATTGCCATAGAAACAGATGTTTTAAGCAAGAAGGCGACTGAGCTCTCGATAACGGATGACCTTACAGGCTTGTACAACAAGCGCTTCATTTCGACACGCCTGGAGGAGGAGATAAAAAGAGCGATATTTTATCAGAGGCCGTGCTCGTTTATCATATTCAGCCTTGATGACATAAATGGCTTGCGGCAGGCGCATGGCGAACTGGCGGTAGAAGAAGCGCTTAAAAAGGTGGCGAAGTCCATAAAGGATAACATACTGCCCATAGGCAAGGCGGCGAGAATTTCCGGATTCGAATTTGCCATATTATTGCCGGAAAAAAATAAGAAAGAGGCGTCGCACATAGCCGAAGAGATGCGGCATAGAATTGAGGCGACAAATGTGCTAAGGGATGGAAAGATTTCGATGAAAGTAACGATTGGCCTGGGTGAAAATCCGATCGACGGGGCAACCAGTGATGAGCTTTTTAGAAAAGCGGAGGAATCCATAAGGGAAGCCAGAAATGCTGCAGGTAAAAGATGATCGAGGTGTTGCATGCCGAATGATATAAACAAGCTGTTGAAATTGATGTTTGATAAGGGCGCTTCAGACCTTCATATAACCGCGGGTTCGCCGCCCCAACTGAGGATAGACGAGAATCTCGTGCCGGCAGACGATAAGATACTGACCCCAGCCGATTCCGAAGAACTTATTTACAGCCTGATCTCCGCCGAGCAGAAGGGGAGGTTCGAGCAGGACCTGGAGCTCGATATGGCATTCGGCGTTAAGGGGTTAGGCCGTTTCAGGGTTAATGTTTTTAAACAGAGGGGATCTGTCGCGTCCTCTATCCGTCTTATACCCCATGAGATGTGGTCATTCGAACAGTGCGGCTTACCGGCCAATGTCACGCTGGATCTATGCAACAGGCCGAAGGGGCTTGTTTTACTTACCGGCGCTACGGGAAGCGGTAAATCAACAAGCCTTGCATCTATGATAGACTGGATAAATTCCCACAGGCCGTGTCATATCGTTACGATAGAAGATCCGATAGAATTTGTCCATAAGAATAAGAAGGCGATCGTTAATCAGCGTGAGGTTTACAGCGATACGCATTCGTTCGCGGAATCGCTCAAGCATGTGCTGAGACAGGATCCCGACGTAATACTTGTAGGCGAGATGAGAGACCTGGAGACGATCGAAGCGGCCCTGATCGTGGCAGAGACGGGCCACCTGGTATTTGCGACACTTCATACGTCAGACTGCGTCCAGACCATCAATAGGATCGTGGACGTTTTTCCGGCATCCCAGCAGCAGCAGATAAGAACACAGCTGTCTTTTGTGCTTATAGGTATTATGTCCCAGCAATTGATACCGAAGTTAAAGGGCCCCGGCCGCGCACTTGCCGTGGAGGTTTTAATCGCTACGCCTGCCGTAAGATCCCTGATCAGAGAATCCAAGGCGCATCAAATATATTCGGTTATGCAGACATGTCAAAAGGACGGGATGAACACGATGAACCAGGCTCTGTATGACCTCTATCAGAAGAAACTCATATCGTATGAAGAGGCTTTTGACAGGACGACCGATCAGGAAGATTTGAAGAGAATATTTAAAAAGTAAGGGTTCATATGCCGCCGATCAAAAGGATAGTGACAAAACAACTGGGTGAGCTCCTGGTGGAGAGGGGTATAATTAATGAATCCCAGCTGGAGAAGGCCCTTAGGATCCAAAAAGATAAGGGCGGGTTGATAGGGCAGATACTCGTAATGCTTGGTTTTGCCAAGGAAGAGGAGATAGCTCAAGCCCTGACGGTCCAATATGGATTTCCATACCTTCCGCTGGAGTGTTATGAGATGAATGCCGATGCCGTGAAGATGATACCGGAAAACGTCTGCGTCCAATACAATCTCATAGCGGTTGATAAGATAGGAGACACGCTAACCATAGCGATGTCAAATCCGCTGAACTTCCAGGCCGTAGAGGATATAGAAACGCTCACAAAGTGCAAGGTTCAGGTATTTGTCAGTACCATGACGGATATAAATAATTCTATAAAAAAACATAATAAAAAATGAGCGTTGACTTAAAAGATAAACTCACCAAGATACTCATAGAGCGGAAGCTTCTGCAATCCAGCGACCTCGAGAAGGCGCTTTCCGTCCAGAAGCAGAGAGGCGGATCTTTAAGCGATATCCTCGTGGAATTAGGCCTCGTTTCAAAGAACGACCTGATGGTAGCTATAAGCCACGGGCTGGGCATTCCGCTGATAAATCTCTCCCGGTATAAGATCGATCCCGATGTGATAAAGCTGATCCCAAGAAAGACGGTAAAAAATTATAAGATAATGCCGATTGCCAAGATGGGCACTACGCTGACGATAGCGATGGCCGATCCTCTGAATGTGTTCGCCTTGGACGACCTTAAGGTCCTGACGGGACTAAAAATAAATCCCGTCATAACGACCGACAAGGAGATCTCCGAAGCCATAGGGCGCTATTATGATCAGGATTCTTACGCTGCTATAGAGAAGATAGTGGATGACATGTCCACTATCAGCGACATCAAGCTGATCGAAGATGCCGTTCATGGCGTAGAGCAGAATTCGTCAGATATAATGAAGATGACGCTGGAGGCGCCAGTCGTAAAGATCACAAATCTTCTGCTGACGGAGGCTGTCAACCTGAGGGCGAGCGACGTATTGATCGAACCTATGGAGGACAAGCTGAGGATCAGGTATAGGGTCGATGGTATATTACAGGAAGGCAGAAATCCGCCCATAGCACTGCATAGCGCTATAGTTTCCAGGCTGAAGGTCGTGTCGGAACTCGACATAGCGGAGCGCCGCCTTCCTCAGGACGGAAGATTTAAGGTCAAGCTTCACGGCCGGGAAGTGGATTTCAGAATCTCGGTGCTGCCGACAAGCATGGGAGAAAAGGTCGCGCTCCGAATACTCGATAAGTCGCAGGCCACGCTCGATATTGATAAGTTAGGTTTTGACCAACTGTCCATAGACCTGATAAAGAAGGAAGCGTCGAAACCGCACGGAATGATACTCATTTGCGGGCCGACCGGATGCGGTAAGACGACGACGCTTTACTCTGTGCTGGAATATGTTAACTCCCCGGCAAAGAATGTGATCACCGTAGAGGATCCGGTTGAATATCAGATCGAAGGCATAAATCAGGTTACGGCCAGGCCCGAGATCGGGCTCAGTTTCGCGAACGCCCTTAGGTCCATATTGAGACAAGACCCGAACATAATAATGATAGGCGAGATAAGAGATTTTGAAACCGTTGATATCGCGATAAAGGCGGCCCTTACCGGCCACCTCGTCTTGAGCACACTTCATACCACAACGGCAACCGGATCGATAATCCGATTAGTGAACATGGGGGTGGAACCGTTTCTCATCACATCATCCTTGATTCTCGTCGGTGCACAAAGGCTCGTGCGTAAGATCTGTCAGCAGTGCAAAGAACCATATGAACTGAGTAAAGACGCTATAGACAAACTCAAGATAAAACCGGATAAGGGCAAGGTAATTTTCTACCGGGGCAAGGGATGCAGTGCCTGCGGCAATACGGGATATAAAGGCCGCATCGGTTTGTTGGAGGTATTGGTGTTAAGCCCAAAGATAAAAGCTCTTGTATTGGAAAACGCGCAGGAGTATGTCATAAGAGATCTGGCAAGGAGCGAGGGCATGAAGACACTCAGGGAAAACGGTATACAGAACGTTCTGAACGGATTGACAACGATAGACGAAGTCCTTCGCGTTACCGTAGGGGAACAGGACATAGATACGGTGTGATATGGCTGAATCATTAAAAGAAAAACTGATAGATATACTGATAAAGGGAAACCTTGTAAAGCAGAAGGATCTTGACAAGGCCCTCGAAGTTCAGAAGAAATCCGGCGGGAATCTCGGCAAGATACTCGTATCAAAGGGGTATATTTCGGAAAAGGACCTTATGGTGTCGATATCGAGGCAGCTCAGTATACCGCCTATAGACTTATCCAAATATAAGATAACGCCGATGGTCATCCAGCTTATTCCCGAAAAGACCGCCAAAAAGTATTCGCTGATTCCGGTCTCCAAACTTGGTATGACGCTTACAGTGGCAATGGCCGATCCGTTGAACGTCCTGGCAATGGATGAGGTCAAGATACTTACCAATTACAAAATAGATCCGGTCATTGCCACGGAGAACGACATCAAGGAAGCGATAGCCAGCTATTACGGTACACATACCCAGGAGATATCGAAGCTTCTGGAAGAGATGCCGCAGGAGGACGTGGAGGTTACCGAGGAAGAAGAAGAGAAAATCGATGTAAGCGAGGTGGCTGAGGAGAGCCAGAAGGCACCCATAGTTAAGGTGGTGGGGCTTATACTTAATGAAGCGATGAAGCGCCGCGCCAGCGACATACACATAGAGCCATCCGAGAAATTTTTACGGGTCAGGTACAGAGTAGACGGTACCCTGCATGAGGCACTGACGCTTCCCAAGAAGAACCAGAACGCGGTTATAGCCAGGGTGAAGATCATGTCGAAGCTGGACATAACAGAAACGAGAATACCGCAGGACGGGCGCTTCAAAATAAGCTTCGAAGGAAAGGAAATAGATTTCAGAGTCTCTGTGCTTCCGATACAATTCGGCGGCAAGATAGTATTAAGAGCCCTCGATAAATCCAGCTTAAGTCTAGGACTTGAGAAGCTGGGATTTTTGCCCAAGCCTTTGGCTACTTTTCAAACAGCGCTTAAGAGGCCTTATGGAATGATATTGGTAACCGGTCCGACGGGAAGCGGAAAGTCAACAACTCTATATTCTATTATCAATCAACTTAATACGCTGGAGCGGAACATCGTGACGCTGGAGGATCCGGTTGAGTATGAACTTGGCGGGATCACACAGATCCAGGCCAAGCCGGAGATAGGGCTTACGTTTTCTAATGGGCTTAAGTCGGTCTTGAGACAGAGCCCGGATATAGTGATGGTCGGTGAGATTAGAGACTCCGAGACCGCCGACATAGCGATAAAGGCGTCTCTTACCGGACAATTGATATTGAGTACGCTGCATACCAATGACGCCGCCGGCGCGATAACGAGGCTTATAGATATGGGGGTGGAACCTTTTTTGGTATCCACAAGCCTCGTCCTATCTTCAGCGCAAAGACTGATGAGGAAGATCTGCATGAATTGCAGAGAGGCTATCGAAATACCTAAAAGCGTTCTGGAGAGGATCGGATTAAAACCCGATGAACTTTCAAAAAAGGGCATAAAAAGTTTTTACAAAGGTAGAGGATGCACGAAATGCAATAATACCGGGTACTACGGCAGGATAGGCATTCTCGAAACACTGCTTCTTGATGATAAGGTCAGGGATATGGTAATGAAAAGAGTTTCCAGCGACGATATAAAAAATTATGCCATAAAAGAACTCGGCATGTTGACATTGAGGGATAACGCGCTGGAGAATTTTGTTAATGGCATAACGACTCTCGAGGAAGTCATGAGAGTAACTTCGGAGGACTAAGGTGGCAAACTTCAAGTATGTCGCTAAGGATCAGGAGGGTAAGAGCGTCACGGGTGTTTTTGAGGCGGCGAACAGGCAGGAGGTTATCAACGCGCTTAGAAAGAAAGACCTCATAATAGTTTCGGTTGGCGAGGCGTCATCTAAATTTAGCAGCATATTGTCTTTTGGGAGTAAGAAGAAAATAAAACTTGAAGACCTGGTTGTTTTTTCGCGCCAGCTTTCAACGATGGTCGACGCGGGCATACCGCTCGTTGGAGCTCTCGATATACTTGGCGAGCAGATGGACAATAAGACGTTCGGCGCTATTATAATAGGTGTCCGCAACGATGTTGAGACGGGTTTAAGCCTTTCCGACGCAATAGGTAAGCACAAAGACGTATTTTCATCTCTTTATGTGAACATGGTCAAGGCCGGGGAGTCGAGCGGTATGTTGGATGAGATACTTGATCGTCTTGCCGAATATCTGGAGAAGACGAGCGCTCTTCAACATAAAGTGAAGGGTGCGCTTGTGTATCCGGCGGTTATTAGCTCTATGGCGCTGGGCATAACATTGATAATGCTTTTAAAGGTTATACCTGTGTTTAAGGATATGTTCGAAGGTATGGGTGCAAAGCTTCCGACGCCTACGGCGGTTCTTATAACGGTAAGCGATTTTTTACGGCACTATTTCATCCTTGGAGCCGCGGCCCTGGTGGGCATATGGATACTCTTATCGCGATACATAAAAACAGAGAAGGGGCGGCTGCAAGTTGATTCGATCCTGCTTAAAATGCCCATATTCGGTATATTGTTCAGGAAAGTCGCCATAGGTAAATTTACAAGGACTTTATCAACACTTATCAAGTCAGGCGTTCCGATACTTGCTGCCCTTGAGATAGTGGGCAAGACCGCCGGCAATACGGTGGTGGAAAAGGCCATAGAAAACGTCCGCTCCAATGTCAGGGAAGGCGAAAACATAGCTGAGCCACTCGCCAGATCTAAAATATTCCCACCCATGGTGACGAGGATGGTGTCGGTTGGTGAACAGTCCGGAGAGCTTGAAAAGATGTTGTCAAAGATAGCGGATTTTTATGATGAACAGGTTGATACGGCTGTCGGTTCTCTTACAAGTATGATGGAACCGCTCATTATAGCGTTCCTGGGGATAGTGATAGGTTCGATCGTTATATGTATGTTCCTGCCAATATTCAAGTTAAGCTCCATTGTCAGTTCTTAATACGCAGTGTCCTTAGATGACAAAGGCCTCTCGAGGGCTTGACAATACGGGTTTTGTAGGGTATACTAACAATGAAGGGTCTAGAGGAGAAGGGTAGAAGAAGGATATATAGCTATAATAAATAAATTAAAAGAATGTAAAGTCTCCAAATAGACCTGTTGTTTGTGAAGAGTTATATGGTCTTTTGGGGATTTTTTGTTGGTAAAAAGCACCCAATCTTGGGGGAAAGGCAGGTGATTTAAGATGATGATCAGGATGAATAGGAAAGGCTTTACGCTCGTTGAAATTATGATAGTAGTCGCAATTATTGGTTTACTCGCGGCGATAGCCATTCCGAACTTCGTCAGGGCAAGAACAAGAGCTCAACAGGAAGCTTGTATAGCTAACCTGAAGCAGATTGAAGGCGCGATACAGGTTTGGGCCGTAGATACGGGTCAGGCCGAGACCGCGACTCCTGCTTGGAGTGCGTTGACTCCTACTTATATTAGGACGAAACCGAGTTGTCCGTCAGCGGGAGCTACCGCTTATGACACACTCCCGGCTGTTAGTGGAAGGCCGACTTGCTCTGCCGGTGGAACACACGTTCTGCCATAAGGCGAGGTTTGGTATGACTGCATAATTTCTGCAGCTTGCCCCGCGTTTTCTTTAGGAAAGCGCGGGGTTTTTATTTTAAGAGTACCGAATAGCTTGACAAAGCGCCCTTTATGTGATAAATTTATATAAATATTATATATTATATTTATATAAGGGGTCATGACAATAACTTCCCGTAGAGGTTTTACGCTAGTCGAAATAATGATCATAGTTGCCATCATTGCAATAACGCTTTCTATCGCCGTCCCCAATTATCTGACGATCAGCAAAATATCAAAGCGCACCGTTTGTATAAATAACATCAAGAAAATACTGGGGGCAGTGGAACAGTACGTGATCGAAAATAATATCAGCGTAGGCACCGCACTTTCCTCTACTCAGGAAGATGAAGTGTATTCGAAATACTTAAGGGGTGGGGTTCCGGTATGCCCATCGGGCGGGGAATATACCATAGAGACGATCGGATCCAATCCGCAGGTCAGCTGCTCAAAGGAAGAAGATGGACATACGCTTTAATATGAGTTCAACTAACCGGAGAGGTTTAACGCTGGTCGAAAGCGTGGTCAGTATATTTATACTGACCATCGTGTTGATCGGTTTATTAAGCACATTCTACGTGGCTAAATCAACATCATCGCATGCAAAACATAGAATGGCCGCGATAAACATTCTGCAGGTGTATATTGAGCAGGAAGTCCTGGCCGGGTATGATGGCGGCGGAGGAACGACAGGTAATTATTTCGTTACGGTAACATCCGCAAGTCCTGTCGCTGTAGTTATGGATGAAAATTTAAACGGCGCGATAACGCCGGATCCCTATTTTCCGGATAATATTAAGAGTGCGGATGGAACTCTGCTGACGTATAAAGGCATACCGTATAAAATAGTCGGATTTGTCGTAAGCTGGACTGAAAAAAATGGTCAGGCTTGCTCTGAAAGGGCATGTTGTTATGTATCCTATCATTAGGATGAGAGGCCGAAAAGGTTTTACGCTTGTTGAAATCATGGTGGCCACATTCATAACTTTGTATACCCTGATGGCGGCATGGTCCTCATATATCATGTTCTGGACGTGGTGGCATGAGACGAGCCCTGAAGTTGAGGCTCAGAGGATGGCCAGGATCACCATATCAGCGATTGTAAATGGTAAAATAGATCCGACGGCCGGGACTTATACCATCGGAACCACGACATTTCATAGGCGAAATGGTATAGCACAAGCTACGATGGAGCCATCATTTCCTTCAACGCAAGCTATAAATTTTGGATTGGAACCGGACACCGCGAATGTAAGGTCGTATTATCTCGGGGTGGATCCCGAGACGAATCATAACGTCGTATATTACAAAGACAGCACTAGTACCGTTAGTAAAATAGATTCAACAATCGGGATAACGGATTTGACATTCACGAACGTTTTCAATGGGTCGATAACGACCAACATGATCACGGTTACCGTTACCGTGGACAGGGATGTGATCGATATGGGCGGTAGAACGCGCACCATACATGTTGTTTATAGTCAACTGGTCTTCTTAAGGAATGTCTCGTAAAATGAAAAATAAAAAAGGTTTTATACTTGTAATAACGACGGCCTTCATTGCATCCCTTCTTGTGGTGGCATTAGCCATCATAGGGATGAGTTGCGGAGAGATTATCCAAACCAGGGTTTACAACGATCAGTCGACCGCCTATTATGTAGCGCGGTCCGGGGCTGAGATGATGTACAACTACCTTAAAGCCAAGGAGGGCGAAACTATAACATGGCCTCAATCGATGCCGTCGGGGGATAGCGTTGTCAGGACTCGCGGCAGCGGCGGAACGATCGTAGGCAATTTTGTGGCAACAGCGGATACAATTTCATCGAATATGTTTGGCATCGTATCAACCGGCTCCGTCAATGGCAGGACCGCCAAAGTCACCGTTAAATACGGTTGCGATGCGGCATTTGAAAATGGCCGCCCGATCGGGTGTGCCGGCGCCATGTCGCTTAAAGGAGCCGGCTGGTGGATCTTCAAATCATATGTCCGGGCTGAGGGGCCGCTCGCGAGCGGCTCTGCGATAACATCGAATAATTTCGTCCAGATATCGGGTACTACCCTGCAGAATCAGACCTTTGAACCGACGAATTTTTGGTGGAAATATAATTCGGCTACAGGTACTTGCAGCACTCCTAAGGCAGTCGGTGATACAAACGGCGATAATGCTTATCTGACAGATGCAAATGGTGATGGTAGTATAACGCTTGCGGACGCGGGCGAAAATATTGCGGCGCAGGAAGCCTTTATTAACGATGATATCAATAGCGACGGCGTGGTAAACAACAAAGACGCGTTCATTTCTTATTATACGGTTGAGCTCAATCACCAGGGGCTGAATATAGGGAAGAACGAGACGCGCTATTACGGCAGTAGCCAGAGTTTTAATTACAATAGTATCCCGACCGGAGTTCCTATAGTATTTGTGAATGGTGATGTTAACATAAGTTTTAACAGCACGGCGTGGTGGGCGCAGAATAGTAATAACACCATAGTTGCGACAGGTGATATCAATATAGCTCAACCGACGAATACCGCCGGAAACACGTTAACGCTGATATCTTATGGTGATGTGAATACAGGCGGGGTCAATTTTTTCGGCGGAATTAGCGGGAATCTGGTGGTATGTTCGGTGGGGGATTTTAATGCCTACTATGGCGGGAAATCGAATGGCGCGATATTTTCCAATGGACAAGTCAATATCGACACCGTGTACCCTATCTCGGGCTTACTCAACCGTGATATTAAAAAGGGAACGACTAATTGGAGTGATTCCACTAACTGGCCGTTAGGCCTTCCTCAGAATTATGGCAGTTGGCCTTTAAAGTTTGCCATAAAGGCCGATAGCGTCGTTAAACCGATATGGCAAAGGGAATAAATGATTAAATGAAAAAGAATATCAGGAAATATATAATTACAGCAATTACAGTAGCCGCGGTTGTTATAGTTTTTTTCTTAGCCGGAAAGCACGGGCGATATGCTGTAAATAAGTTTGAAATAAAAAAGATATCGCATCCGATATTACCCAGAAGCGAAGTGCCTGAGCGTGTTATCTATAGTATCAATGATGTGAAAAAACCTTTGGCGGATGGACCCGCGGAAAAGGTCAATGACCTTGAGTCGATGTATAAAAAATATCCCAAAGAACGCGCCGGTATAAACATGATAGAGGAATGGTCGAAGGTGAAGCCCGAAGACAAGGCCGAGATGGCTAAAGGCATCACGGGAGCCATAAAAGAATCGGAAGAGAAGCTGATGGAGAACCCGGATGACAAACGCGCGAAGTCGAAATTGATCATATCGCAGATGCTGCAAAAATTGATGGCCAGCAATTTTAATTACAAGATTAAAGAGCAAGAGGCGGGCGATGGCAGATAACAAGGCCGCCAGGGTGGGCCTGGATATAGGCACGGACGCTGTTAAGATAGTCGCGGCCTCCTCCGCGGCCGATAAGACTACGCTCATAGCCCTTGGTATGAAAGATATACGCGGTGTGTCACGCCAGGAACTGCCGGAAGTCATAAAACAGCTTGCAGCAACCGCCAAAATATCACAAAAGGATGTAAACATATCTATCTCGGGCTCATCGGTGATAGCGAGATTCATAACGATGCCGAAGATGGACAAGGAGGCCTTAAAGGGCGCAATAAGGTTCGAGGCCGAGAAATTTATACCGTTCGATATAAATGACTGCATGGTGGATTTTCAGGTGATGGAGAGGGATAAGGCCGAAAATAAGCTTAACATACTTCTCGTAGCGGCTAAAAAAGAGGTTGTCCTGGAAAAGATAAAAATCGCGGAAGCGGCCGGATTTTCTGTACGGTTAGTGGACGTAGACGGTTTCGCGCTGGCCAACAGTTTTTTTAAGAATTTTCCTGCTCTCGAGCCGGACAAGGCATGCGCCCTTCTGAATATAGGCGCAACTTTTACGAACCTATGCATACTAAAAGGCGGTTCGCTTTATTTTTCAAGGGACGTGGCTTTGGGCACCAACGAATTCTCGACTTCGATCGCAAAAAAATTAAATGTGGATCGAAAGGCCGCGGACGAACTATCGGTGTCTGCCGGGCCCAAGGCCGCGGAAGTAACGGATTGTATGAAAACGGTTTTTGGCAATCTTCTCGAAGAGGTCAAGCTCTCTTTTAATTATTATGAAAATCAGGGCGGCAAGAATATAGATGAAGTATATATATCGGGTGGAGGCGGCAGCCTCTTAAGTATAGCCGAGGTATTCGCGGAGTCCTTGGGATCGAAGCCATCTATCTGGAAACCGCTTGAGTTTATGGGTAAGCCGGCTGCAGGTATCGATGGAGAGCTTTTGGCGCACGAAAGTTTCTTTGCGATAGCGGCCGGCCTTGCGTTGAGATAACTATATGATAGAGATTAATTTACTACCGGAAGAGTACAGGAAGAAAGAGCCTAAGTTCAAGTCGATAGATTTTGGCGGCTTTAACATCGCGGGAATACTGCCGAAAAAGCTGCCGCTTGCCAAAATAGGCATTGTAGCAGCTATCGCGCTAGTATCTTTTCATCTGATATTATTGGCAATAGGAATAAACAGCAAAACGTCATTCGGCTCTCTTTCAAAGAAATACGATTTGCTCCTTCCGCAAAAAAAGGAAGCGGATTTGCGTAAAACCGATCTTGAGTTGATAAATAAAAAGGTGAGCGCTATAGACGGGCTGATGGTAAAGCGTTTCAGTTGGGCCAGGAAACTTAACAGCTTAAGCGATTGCATGACTCCCGGCATCTGGCTTAACGATTTATCATACGAAGAGAAGGAAGGCGATAGGGTCGTCATGGTCAACACCAAGCCGCAGAACGGCAAGACCAAAAAAACCGGCTCCAAGGCTGTCGCGGAGAAGGTTGTTTTACGATATCTGACTTTGTCCGGGTATGCTTCGAGTATGGGCGAGCAGGGCACGGCATTGATAGGTAAGTTTATAAAGAGCCTGAAGGATAACAGTCAATTCTTTTCCGATTTCAGTGAAATAAAACTCGACTCCATCAAGAGTGAAAAATTTATGGATCAAGAAGTCATGAATTTCAAGATCACCTGTCAATTTAAGGAAAGCGAATAATAGGGGTAGCAGAAGAATGGCATTGCAAATAGACATAAAGAATCCGAAACAGCAGATGATGATATTGATGGCGCTCGGTGTAGTCTTAGGCGTAGTGCTTTACTTTAGCCTGCTGCTTAAGCCCCAGGTCTTTGGTGTTTTTAACATAGCTGTAAAAAATAACAAGATGAAGGGCGATCTTAAGAGTATCGAAGGTGATATTTCGAACATAGAGAGATATAAGAAGGATATAGCGAGTTACAAAGATAAGGTTGATAAATATGAACGCATGCTACCGGCTGAACAGGAAATACCAAGCCTTCTGGAAACCCTCTCAAGTATGGCAAGGGGGTCGGGCGTTAAAATTGTAGGCATAATGCCGGTGCCGGTAAAAGAAAGCAAGGTTAAAGACGAGCAGATATATCAGGAGATACCTATTCTTATAAGTGCTAAGTCCGGCTATCATGAACTCGGGAGCTTTCTGGCAAACCTTGAAAATTCAGACAGATTTATGAAGGTCGTGGACATAGGTATCAAATCAAATAAACTGACGCCGAAAAAACATGATGTCGAACTTCTGGTGTTGACATATATACTTCTGAAAAGGTGAACAGTGAAAAGAACAATTCTTACATGCTTGCTGATTTGCTTAGGTATGGTCCCGATGGCCGAATCCCAAATTTTTAGATACGAGTCCCACGGTAAGCGCGATCCGTTTGTGCCGCTGATCGGCCAGGACAAGGCCGCGGCAGCGGGATTGATAGACGTAACCTCCGTCGAAGATATAAAGATCGAAGGTATCGCCGTAAGGGCGGACGGTAAAAGGACGGCGATCATAAACGGCGAGCTGATGAAAGAAAATGATAAGGTAGGAGAGGTCGAGGTGGTAAAGATCGATCCGAGATCAGTAACTATTTTGATAAGCGGTAAAGAGTTTAAGGTAAAATTGCCCGAAGAAGGAGGATCAAAGAGTGAATAAAAGGTTTAGGGCCTCAGTCATTTTGATAACGATACTATCATTTAGTTTATCGACGATATTTTCGGGTTACTCTATGGCACAGGATAAGAAGGAAGCCGTGCAGCAAGAAACGGTGAACGCATCAGCGGCCGTGCCGACAGCAGAAAAGGCCACGCCTCCGGTTCAGGCATCTGCCGAGCCTGCAACCGAACCTGCAAAAGAGGCCGGCGGCGAGCCTCAGGTGGTGGTGACTGTTCCTGAAGTTCCGGAAAAGGCCGACGAACCTAAAGAAGAGGCCGCTCCGCTGGTTGAAGCTGGTAATATAACCGTAAACTTTAAAGGCGCCGATATCAAGACGGTCCTTGCCTATATATCCGAGGTCTCAAACGTAGATATCGTGCCGGCGCCCGATGTGAAGGGTGTAGTGGACTTAAAGCTTACAAATAAACCCTGGAAGGTAGCCCTCGACATAATTTTAAGAAATTACGGTTTTGCCTATGAGAGGGAAGGCGACATCATAAGAGTGGTGACCGTTAATCAGCTGAAGCAGGAAGAATTGACCAGCCAGGCGTTCAATCTTAATTACAGCAAATCTAAAGACGTAGTGGAATCGATAAAGAACATTGTGAGTGAAAAGGGCAAGGCGGCATACGACGATAGGACAAACACTATAATAGTTACCGATATACCGACCAATATTTACAAGATAAGCCAGATAATCACAAGGCTCGATCGGCAAACCAAACAAGTTTTGATAGAGGCCAGAGTTATAGAGACCGTTCTTGACGATAGTGAAAAACTTGGCATAGACTGGAATGTCAAATTCTCGGCATCCGGCGCTAAGAGGCCTACGACTTTCCCATTTGACCAGGTATCGGTACCTGCCGGGCTTACACACTATTTTCCTCAGGTCCAGACCAATACTGACACGACTGTTGCCGACACTGGCGGTGGCGCGACGGGATCTTCGGTAGTGTCTGCCGCTGTCTTTCCTAATACATATGGAGGGTCGCAAGCCTTTCCGTATGCTACTTCTACCGACTTCCAATATGGAACTCTTGATTTTTCAGAGTTTAAAGCTGTGTTGGAAATGATAAAATCAAGGTCAAATACGGATATCGTATCCAATCCAAGGATCGCTACTCTTGACAATAAGGAAGCTATTATCAACGTAGGTCAGACGCTCAACATGCCGAAGTATGAGAGGAATTCTTCGACCGGCAAGATGGAAATAACCGGCTATGAACCGAAGATCCTCGGTGTCCTGTTAAAGGTCACTCCGCATATCAATGATAATAACGAGATAGTGGTGGACCTCCAGCCGGAGATAAGCGACCTATTAAGATATGATACCCTTGACAAATCCAGTGGAGTAGTCGCGCCGGTTTTTTCCAATCGATTTGCCAAGACCCAGGCTATGATAAAAGACGGCCAGACCATATTTATAGGCGGCCTTATAAAAGAGAACGATGTCGATACGAAGACGAAACTGCCGTTTATAGGAGATATGCTTGGAGACGTTCCATATCTGGGGCTGCTTTTTACAAAGAAGTCGAAAACGAAACAGAAGACAGAGATGATATTTTTCGTTACGGTAAATTTGATGGCCGATGGCAAGGATATAAAGGGTTCACCTAAGGCGGATAAGGCGCTGAATCCGGCGTATACTATAACTCAAGAACCCGATCCGGGTGTCAAAAAGAAAGTTAAAAAGAGGCAATAGCCTGATCGCGCATGTTTTTAATAGTAAGCTTAAAATAATTTTTCAAAAAAGCGGCTTGTTGCGTTTCATATCGCACTTGGACCTGGTTCGGCTGTTTCAGAGAGCGTCCAGACGTTCCGGCCTGCCTGTGACAATGACGAAAGGTTTTAGCCCGCGTCTTAAAATAAGTATATCCAGAGCGCTGAAACTTGGAGTGGAGAGCGATCACGAGGAAGCGATATTTAGCATGGATGAGCCTGTCAAACCTCATGATTTTATAAAGGCTATAAACGAAAAATTACCGGTTGGCGTTCTGGTAACCAGCGCAGAAGGGATGAATTGATGCAGAGAGAGATATTTATCAATGTTACGCAGCATGAAAAACGCGTAGCTGTACTTGAAAATAAGCGCCTCGAAGAGTTTTATATCGAACGGCCGGATAGCGTAAGGAGTTTTGTCGGCAATATCTATAAGGGGCGGGTCGATTCGGTATTGCCCGGTATGGGCGCCGCGTTTGTCAATATGGGACTGGAAAAGAACGGTTTTCTCTATGTTACCGATGTTGTGGCAGGCGCTTCGGATTACGACAAGTTGTTCGAGGAAAGTGCGGCTGAGGAAGAGGCCGCACCAAGCGAGAAACATAAGGCCTTCCCGCCGATAAATGAGTTATTGAAAAAAGGCGATGAAGTGCTTGTCCAGGTTGTCAAGGAGCCTATAGGCACAAAGGGCCCGAGGCTGACTACCCATATAAGTATACCTGGAAGGTTTCTGGTTCTCATGCCATTCGATAATCACATAGGGCTTTCAAAGAGGATAGAGTCGAGGGAGGAACGGGACAGGATACGTAAAATAATCGAGGAGTTGAGGCTGCCAAAAGAGATAGGTTTTATAGTGAGGACCGCCGCTATAGGAGCAACCCTGAAAGATTTTCAGAGGGAATCGAGGTATCTCCTGAATCTGTGGCAGCATATAAAAGGAAGGGCGCGCCGTGTAAAGCCCCCATATCTGGTTCACCAGGAGTACGATATCATACTCAGGGTGGCAAGAGATATGTTCACCAATGACGTGGCGAGGCTTGATGTCGATTCAAGGAACGAGTTCAGGAGGATATCGCATTTTTTAAGGATACTGGCCCCGCATTTGAGAGCCAGGCTAAAATTGCATAATGACAGGATTTCGCTTTTTGAAAAGTACGGCATCGAAACGCAGATCGAGAAGATATACAACAGGATAGTTCAACTCAAGAGCGGAGGATATCTTATATTCGACCAGACCGAGTCGCTCGTCGCAATAGACGTCAATTCAGGCAAGTTCGTCGGAAAGCGCAATCTGGAAGACACCGTATACAAAACCAACATTGAAGCCGCGGAAGAGGTGCCCAGGCAGCTTAAGCTCCGTGATCTCGGCGGGATAATAATCATAGACTTCATTGATATGGAGTATGCCGAACACAGGAGGGGCGTATTTAAAACCCTGGAGAGAAATCTCGAAGACGATAAGGCCAAGACCAAGATACTTAATATATCTAGCATCGGCCTTGTGGAGATGACCCGCCAAAGGGTGCGTTCGAGCATCGAATCCAAGAGTTATCAGAAGTGCCCGTATTGCGACGGCCGCGGTATAGTTAAAGCGATACAGACGATTTCGATAGAGCTTATCAGGAAGCTGGAGCGCTTGCTGCAGGATACGAAATCGAGGGAAGTATTTGTCTCTCTTCATCCGGACGTCGCATGTTATATCTTGAGCCCTGAAAGAAATATGGTTCGGCCGTTGGAAAAGCGTTTCAGGAAAGCCATAAGGGTCATAGAGGACCCCAATCTTCACATAGAAGATATAAAGATAGACCAGAAAAATCCCTAGATCAATCCTTCGCGATGAGAACAATTAAGATTTTGATAATTGCGCTTGCCGTCATGGTGTGTTTTATCCTGGCGTCGGCAGTATATTTGAAATATTTAGCGCGTACAAACCTCGCCGTAAATTCCAAAATGGCGGATATCACCGACAGGGTACATTCTGCCCGTACAATGGCCGCCCATAACATAGAAGAATTCAAAAAGCGAATGAAGTCTTCAGCTGCCGGGATCACACAAAAAATTACCCCCAAAGAAACTCCTGAAGAGGCGATTGTACTCGTCCTAAAACATGGCGGCAGGGTCGAGGGCAAACTTTTAGGCAAGACCAAGAATGACTACACAGTACTGTGGAAGAATGAGAAGTTTGTGGTCAGGATGGACCAGGTGGCGCGCATTGAATCCACGAGCCGTAAAGAATTGGAGTGGAAGTATAAGAATGACGTAGTGGTAAGAAAGGTAAATGGTATAGTTGTCGACGGGAAAATTATCGAAGTGAAGAATGGCGGCATCGTGGTTTCGCTTGACGACCGCGGCGGCGCCGAGATGGGTATTGATTTAAAAGATATCGGATATCTTGAGTTTGCCCCGGTATATAATGAAGAGTCAAGAAAGACCGAGGAAGACCTTAAGAGGTTATTTCCTAAGATGAAATTTTACCGGGAAGGCAATATCGTGATAGTGACGGACTCTTACGCAACCTGGGTTACCGCTTATAAGAAAACGCTTAGGACCGTTTACACGGATATATACCTCAAATCATTTCGTTTGTTTGACGGCAGAAAACCGATTGCACAGAATTTTGTAGTTATATTCGATAACCCTGTCGATTTTGCGGAGTACTGCCTGACGGATGGAGTGCCTTTCTGGTTAGTTCTCGGGTATTTTAAACCAACCGATAAGGTGCTGTACCTGTACAATGCCTTTGGTAAAGAGATGGAGAAATACGCGTTTGAGGTTACCGCGAAATGGCTTGGCAAGCTCGACGAGTTTATCGATAAGGTTAAGGATGCCCATAAAATAGATGATAGATACGATATATTCATAGATGGCCAGATAAAAGAGGTCAAGGATAAGTTCTGGAATGCGTACAATTTTTACAAGGGAGAATTAACGGAGAGGACGCTTTCGACGCTGCGGCATGAATTTACACATGAGGTTTTTCATAATTGGGGCCTTCAGAACATAGTTCTTTCCAGCCCCAAAATAGACAAGGCAAAACTTATAGCAAAGAAGAAAGAGTTTCTCGATACTACCGATCTGGAGAAGAAGAAAGAGCTTTTTAAGATATTGATGAAGATGTCTGATCGCGAAGATGAAGGTGTCGAGTTCGAGGCGTCGCAGTCATGGTTAAACGAGGGGCTAGCCACTTATTTCGGAACGGAAATCCCAGGGACTGTTGACGAGAATTGGCTGTTTCTTTATCAGGATATGGATAGGAAAAATGAGGTGAACCCGATAGAGTTTATCACCAATTTCAGGATGGGTAGTTTCCCTGGGCTTTGCCACAAGGCACAGCTTGGTGCCTATGCCCAAAGTTGGGCTCTTACCAATTTTTTGATGGACAGGTATCCGGACCAATTCATGATGTATCAGAAGCGTCTTGCCGAACAAACAGTGAAGAACGATGACGACAGGCTATCCTGGCTTCTGGAGGCGTTAGGGAAGGATCTGCCGACCCTGGAAAAAGAGTTCAGGGTATATATGGCCGGCTTCAGGCAGACGGACGATCCGGATGTAAGGCAGTTTATGAAATATGATGAGATATTCCGAAGGTAGGCATATCCTTGACTATGACAGAGCGCTATGATACAATGCTTAATCTAATTGTTGTCCCTCGCAGCCGATAGTGAAATGGTCGGTAGTTCGGGACGATTTTTACTTCGTAAAAATCGGGGGTAATTAAATGTACGCAGTTATAGAAACAGGTGCAAAACAGTACAAAGTAACCAAAAATGACGTAATTTTGGTGGAGAAGCTTGAATCCAAAGACGGCTCAGATGTTAAACTGTCCAAGGTGCTTCTTGTTAAGGATGGTAATTCCGTTCACGTGGGGAGTCCATACATTAAGGGTGCTCATGTCATCTGCGAGGTAATAGGGCGGGTGAGGCAGCCTAAGGTGATAGCCTTTAAGTACAAGAAACGTAAATCCGAAAAGAAGAAAATCGGCCACAGGCAGGATGTGACCAAGCTTAAAATCAAAGAAATAGCGATGGCGAAAGGGTAATTCTATGGCACACGTAGTCAATGGACGAGACGGTCAGCCCAAAACCAGGGGCGTTAAAAAATATGGCAGCCAGGCAGTCAAGGCCGGGAATGTGATTTTAAAACAATGTGGTATGAAATTCAAGGCTGGGCGGGGCGTCGGTGTCGGCAGGGACGGAACGCTCTTTGCGCTTGTCGACGGTAAAGTGCTTTTCAGGCCGGACAAAACAGTAAGTATTGTGCAGCCAACCAAGTAATGAATACCCACGCATGACCCACAAAGAAGGCGCGTCTTTCATAGACGAGGCGAGAATATTCGTTAAAGCCGGTGACGGCGGAGACGGATGCAGCAGCCGATTCAGGACTATAATCAACAGGATCGGCTCTCCTGACGGAGGCCCCGGCGGTGACGGCGCAGATATAGTATTCAGCGCGGATCAAAATATACACACCCTCCTCGACTTCCAATTCAGACAGCATTTCAAAGCGTCTTGCGGCACAAACGGCAGTTCCAATCATAAGAAAGGACACAGGGGCGAAGATCTTATTATAAGGGTTCCGCCCGGTACCTTGATAAGGGACGCAAATACCGGACTCATATTGAGAGACCTGGCGAAGGTCGGGGACTCGGTTATAATAGCAAAGGGCGGCCACGGCGGGCGTGGCAACTCAAGAGGAAGGGAATCTACTCCGGGCTCGAAAGGCGATGAGTTGACCCTCCTATTGGAGCTTAAGCTTATAGCGGATGTCGGGATAATAGGCTATCCTAACGCAGGCAAGTCTACGCTCATCTCTAAGATATCGGGCGCGAGGCCGAAGATCGCCAGCTATCCTTTCACGACCAAATCGCCCAATCTTGGCGTGATCAAACTGGATGATGATTTAAGAGTGCTGGTGGCCGACATTCCGGGCCTGATAGAGGGAGCGCATAGGGGCCGGGGGCTGGGGCATAAATTTTTGCGCCATGTGGAACGAACGAAAGTTTTGATACACCTTGTAGACATAGCGGCCACGGATGCGCGCTCTCCTTGTTCGGATTATCTGAAGCTGAATGAAGAGCTCAAGCTTTATTCAAAAGAGCTCGCAGAGAAATTGCAGATCATAGCGCTGAATAAGATAGATTCTCCCGAGGCCAAAGCGCATATAAAGGAATTTAAAAAACGGTTTCCCCGCAAAAAATATTATGAAATATCCGCTATTACCGGAAAAGGCGTGGATAAGCTGATGAAGGCCGTGTGCAAGAAACTTAAGAGCGTAAAAGATGAAAAAATATAAAAGGATAGTAATTAAGATCGGAACAAAGGTCATAGCTTCCAGAGAGAGCGGGCTCGACGCCGGCCGCATAGACGGGATCGCCTGTCAGGTAGAGGCGGTTATGGCCCAGGGCATCGATGTTGTTCTTGTGACTTCGGGCGCGATAGGCGCCGGTATGAGGCTGCTTAATATGAAGAAGCGTCCGACGGATCTTGCCTCGCTTCAGGCCGCGGCGGCTATCGGACAATATCATATGATGTATATGTACGGGGAATTTTTAAAGAAGAAACAGTATAAGGTGGGCCAGATCCTTCTGACCCAGGAAGATTTTAACGATAGAAAGAGATATCTTAATATTAAACATACGATCAATGCGCTCCTGGAGCATAAGGCCATTCCCGTTATAAATGAAAATGATACCGTAGCTACAGATGAGATCAGGTGCGGAGATAATGATAGGCTGTCAAGCCTCGTAGCGGATCTATGTGAAGCGGATCTGCTCATGCTTTTGACGGATGTTGATGGTTTACTCGACGGAGAAGGTAATCTTATCAGAGAGGTCCTTGAGATAACCCCTCAGATATTAAAGCTTGGCGGAAAGAGTCACTGCGATCTTGGCACAGGCGGCATGACGACGAAGCTGGAAGCCGCAGGTAACGCCACCGCTGCCGGCATTGACTGCATTATAGCGAACGGCAAAAAAGACCACGTGATAGACGGAATAGTTTTGGGTGGCGAAAAAAATGGGACCATTTTTGAGGGGAAGGGCGGGAAGACGCTCGCAAGGAAACGCTGGATAGCCCATTCGTCCAAGCCGAATGGAATAATATCTATTGATGATGGAGCGAAGATAGCCCTGGTCGAGAAAGATAGGAGCCTTTTAGCCTCAGGCATTGTCGGGCTTGATGGAAATTTTCGATCCGACAGCGTAGTCAGCATAATAGATAAAAACGGAAAAGAGATCGCCAGGGGAATTACAAGTTATTCGTCGGGGGATCTATCGAAAATAAAAGGCCTTAAGACAGGTAAATTTAAATCCATACTAGGTTTTGAAGGCCCGGATGAAGTCGTACATAAAGATAATCTGGTTTTGTTATGAAAACAGAAGAGACGGTTAAAAAAATATGCGAGGCCGCGAAAAAGGCCTCGAGGGCTCTTGCCCTGGTAGATCGAAAGACTAAGGATGAGGCCCTGGTTGCTATGGGTAAAGCCCTCATCGGGAACTCATCCCGCATTATCAGCGAAAACAGGAAGGATCTCGTTCTCGCCCGAAAGGCAGGCTTATCGAAAGCCCTGGCCGACAGGTTATTTCTTGATTCGGGAAGAATCTCTTCTATGGCCGAGTCCCTGTTTACGATTGCGAAATTGAAAGACCCCGTCGGCGAAACGATTTCTTCGGTGAAGAGACCCAACGGCCTGGTGATAAAAAAGGTCAGGGTTCCCATAGGTGTCATCCTGATAATTTACGAGTCAAGGCCCAACGTCACGAGTGACTGCATAGGCCTTTGCCTCAAGTCATCTAATGCCGTTATATTGAGGGGCGGAAGCATTGCGTTAAATTCCAACATTGCCATATTCAACGTGATGAATAAGGAAGCCGTTAAACACGGCTTGCCCGAAAACGCCATATCGATAGTAAGAGACACCGACAGAAAGATCGTTGATGCCCTGCTTAAGCAAAACAATTTCATTGACCTGGTGATGCCTAGGGGTGGAGAATCCCTGATCAGGGAGGTTACAGAAAAATCGCGTATTCCGGTTATCAAACATTACAAGGGTGTATGCCATATCTATGTTGACGATAGCGCCGATAAAAGAAAGGCCCTGGAAATATGTTATAACGCGAAGGTCCAGCGCCCCGGTGTATGCAATGCTATGGAGACGATGCTCGTCAGCCGTAAGATAGCCAGGTCGTTCCTTCCTTTGATGATCGAACGCTTCAGGAAATTCGGCGTTGAGATACGGGGGGACGCCGAGACATGTCGTATCGTCAGCGGTGTGAAGAGGGCAACCGAAGCTGACTGGTACACGGAATATCTGGATCTCGTGCTTTCTGTCAAGGTGGTCAAGGATGTCGATGAGGCGATCGGCCACATAATGAAGTATGGCTCGTACCATTCCGACGCGATTGTTACAAAAAATAAGAAGAACGCGGCAAAATTTTTAAAGGAGATCGATTCCGCCTGCGTCTATGTCAATGCATCGACAAGATTTACGGACGGCGGCCAATTCGGCATGGGCGCCGAGATCGGTGTTTCCACAGATAAGATACATGCACGGGGCCCGATGGGAGTAGGGGAGCTTACATCGTATAAATACACGATATACGGCAATGGCCAGGTCAGGAAGTGAGGAGTTAGATATGCGAATAGGAATACTGGGCGGGACATTCAATCCGATACATATAGGGCATCTGATATTGGCCGAGGAAGCGCTGTCGAAGCTTAAACTCGACAAAATAGTATTCGTTCCCACCTTCATACCGCCGCACAAGAACGTGGAAGGCGGTGTTGCGCCTAAAGACCGGTTGAATATGACAAAGCTGGCCATCGGGGATAATAAAGCCTTCGATGTCTCTACATTTGAGCTGGATTCGAAAAAGAGGTCATATTCTGTGGATACGCTGAGGGAGTTCAGGCATATTTACGGTGATGAGGCGCAGTTGTTCTTCATAACGGGATCGGACCTGCTTAAGGACCTCTTCTCCTGGAAGGATGTAAACGATATATTCAAGATGTCCAAGTTCGTGGTTGCCAATAGAGCCGGATATCCCGTGGAAGATGTACCGAGTCAGGCGGAGACGGTCGTCATCACGCCGATCGAGGTTTCAAGCGAAGACATACGCAGGCGCATAAAAGAGGGGAAATCGATAAGGTATCTTGTGACGGAGCCTGTCAGAAGCTACATAACGGCCCACAAGCTGTACATATAGGTTTTAAGCCTAAGGCCCTTGACCTTAAGCCCATTATAGTGTATAATTTGACAAATTTAAAAGGGGGTGAAATAAATGGCAGAAATAGGATATTGCGTAAAGTGTAAAGCTAAGAAAGAGATGAAGGATACCCAGAAGGTCACGATGAAAAATAAGCGTCAGGCAATGAAGGGTAAATGTTCTACATGCGGCACAGGCATGTATAAGATAATGTCATAACGAAGAAGGTGTGAGGAGTTTTATAAAGCCTAAGAATAACGCCCTGGCGATTGCCGGGGCTGCGTCGGATAAGAAGGCGCTCGACATAGTTCTTGTGAACATGCGGAAGGTGCCGAGCGTCTGTGATTGGTTTGTAGTATCTAGCGGTACTTCTACCACCCACGTCAGGGCCATTTCTGACAGTATAATCAGGAAACTTAAAGAAAAAGGTCAAAGGCCGTGGCATGTCGAAGGCGAGCCGGATGCTTCCTGGGTGCTTATAGATTACGGCGATGTCGTTGCACACGTCTTCTTGGAAGAGACGCGCCGTTTCTATAACTTAGAGAAGCTTTGGCGTGAGGCGCCGCAGGAACATTATAAGGAAAGAGCCCGCGGCAAAAAGGTAAAGGTTAAGGCAAGGGCTAAGGTGAAAGCGAAGGCGAAACCTAAGTCGAGATCCAAAATCAAAGTGGTACGTAAGCCGCGTAAGAAGAAAAGATAATGCAGCATGGCGGAATCGAAAAAGAATTATCCCACGCAATTGAACGCGCCGCGGGCGCTGTTCTAAAAGACCGCGGTGTCCATCCGGATAAAATCCAGGAATTAAAAGCAGAACTCGAAATACCCAAAGAAAAATCTCACGGTGATCTCTCCACGAATATAGCGCTAAAGGCCTGTAAGTTTGCCGGCGCATCCCCGATCGACCTGGCCGCCCTAATTAAGGCCAGGATCGAGATAGATACTCTGCATCAATTGAAGAATGAGATAGAGACTGTCGATATAAAGGCCCCTGGTTTCATAAATTTTTTCCTCAAGAGAGAATACCTGTGCAAACTTCTTCTGGATATAAAAAGAAGGAAGAATAGATATGGAAGCTCGAGTATAGGGCGCGGTATAAAGCTGCAGGTGGAGTTCGTCAGCGCCAATCCTACAGGGCCTCTTACCATAGCCCACGGCAGACAGGCCGCCATAGGCGATAGCTTAGCCAACATATTGGAATTTCTCGGATACAAAGTAACCAGGGAATATTATTTAAACGATGAAGGCACGCAGATGGATAACCTCGGCAAGTCCATACGCGCGAGATACCTTGGATTGTTGGGTAAAGATGAGCCGTTTCCACAGGATGGGTACAAGGGCGCCTATGTGGCCGATATCGCGAAAGATTTCAAAAAGAAATTTCGTAATAAACATATCGATACAACAGATATAAAGGTATTCAGGGAGTTTGGGCTTAAATGGATGCTCGTCGATATCAAGAACGACCTTAAGGATTTCGGCGTCAGATTCGACGTCTGGTACAGCCAGAAGGGCTTAAGAAAATCGGGGAAGGTTGAGGCCGTTGTAAATATCCTGAAAGGGAAGGGATATATTTACGAGAATGAAGGCGCCGTATGGTTCAAATCCACCGCATTCGGCGATGATAAAGACAGGGTTATATTCAAATCCGACGGAAGCGCGACATATCTTACGCCGGATATAGCCTATCACCTGGAAAAGTTTCGGAGAGGCTACAAGAAGATCATAGATATATGGGGCCCGGATCATCATGGCTATATCCCGCGCATGAAGGCGGCGATAAAGGCCCTCGGCTTTTCGGATGATTCGCTTACGGTGCTTATTGTGCAGCTTGCCACTCTTTACAGGGCAGGGGCGGTCGTTTCCATGTCCACGAGGGCGGGTGAATTTATTACGCTGCGTGAAGTTATGGACGAGGTCGGCAAGGACGTTTCGAGATTCTGCTTTATGATGCGCAGGATCTCAAGTCATCTTGATTTTGATATCGACGCCGTGAAAAAGGAATCCCAGGAGAACCCCGTCTATTACATACAATATGCGCATGCAAGGATATGTTCGATCTTGGATCATGGCAAAAAGGAACACATACACGTCACGAAATTCGATTCCAATCTCCTGAAAGAAAATGAAGAGTTGGAGCTTCTAAGGATGTTAAGGCAGTTCCCTACGATAGTCACGATGGCGGGTAAATCCTGCGAACCATATATGGTGATGCAGTATTTGCAGGACCTGGCGACGGTATTCCATTCATTCTACAATAAACACAGGGTGGTGAGCGATGATCTGCCGCTTACCAAGGCAAGGCTGGTCCTGGTCGATTGCGTCAGAATAGTTCTTGCCAACGGCCTGGATCTGCTCGGAGTCTCTCTTCCTAAAAAGATGTAGTTATCTCAAATGTTTGAATCTATAAAGATCTACCTTAAAGAAGAGATCGATTTAGAAGAGATATCCCTTAAACTGGTGGAGTACGGCTACCGTGCCTCCAAAAAAGTTTCCGAGGAAGGTGATTTCTCACGCCTCGGAGACACACTTACAATATATCCCGCGACATTTGAATATCCCCTGAGAATCGGTTTTTTGCATGATAAAGTCGAACGCATAACGAGCGTAGACCCAATCACCTATGAGAATGTTGAAAACCACGATGTCGCTATAATACTCCCGATAAAAGGTATTGCCAGAAAGAGGATCCGCCGCAAAGAGCTGGACACTGCCGAACAATCTCCGATCGATAACTTCGTTGACATAGAAGCCGGCGACTACATTGTCCACATAGAACATGGTATAGGTAAATATCTCGGCGTAGAGAAGGTTAAGATAGACAAGAAGTATGTTGAGCATCTGGCGATAGAGTACGCATCCGGCAGCAGGCTCTATGTGCCGTTTACCGATCTGGATAAGATACACAAATATTTCGGATTTGAGAAGAGACTTCCGAAGCTCCATAAGCTGGGTGCCAAATTGTGGAAAGCCCAGAAGGAGAGGGCGAAGGAAGGTGTATATAAAATAGCGGCTGAGCTTCTCGAACTGCAGGCAAAACGTTCATCGGCCCCCGGATTCAGATTCTCAACCGATACCGAGTGGCAGGCGAAGCTCGAGAAAGAATTCCCTTACAAAGACACGCCCGATCAGATGCGCTCGGCGATAGAGGTGAAGAAAGACATGGAGTCTTCCAAACCGATGGACAGGCTTCTCTGCGGAGATGTCGGTTATGGAAAGACGGAGGTTGCGATAAGGGCCGCCTTTAAGGCGGTGATGGACAATAAGCAGGTAGCGATCCTTGTACCTACCACTATCCTCGCCGAACAGCATTTTAATACATTTACTAACCGCATGAAGAACCTGCCTGTGGTTGTAGAGATGCTATCGAGGTTCAGATCTAAGGATGAGCAGAATAGAATAGTGAAGGGTGTAGCCAGCGGCACCGTTGATATAATCATAGGCACACATCGTCTTCTTTCACAGGATATAAGATTTAAAGACCTGGGGCTTGTGATCATAGATGAAGAGCAGCGCTTCGGAGTAAAACACAAGGAGCATCTAAAAAAGATGCGGTTATCTGTCGATGTCCTGACGCTGACTGCCACACCCATTCCGCGTACACTATACCTTGCGCTGATGGGCGGCAGGGACATATCGGTTATCAATACGCCGCCGTCCGAGAGGCTGCCTGTAGAGACGAAAGTTACACACTATGACGACGCGCTTGTGCGGGATGCGATCATGAAAGAGAAACGTCGCGGAGGCCAAGTATTTTTTGTCCACAACAGAATAAAGGGGATAGAGAAACTCGCCAGGGACCTTGCCGCCCTTGTGCCCGGAATAAGCATTGCCGTCGGCCACGGGAGGATGAACGAGAGACAGCTCGAGGACTCCATGATCAAATTTATAGACGGCAAGATCGACTGCCTTGTTTCGACGACGATCATAGAGAGCGGCATAGATATTCCAAACGCGAATACGATAATCATAAACAGGGCTGATACGTTTGGGCTATCGGAGCTTTATCAATTGCGCGGCAGGGTGGGCAGGTTCACGAGGGCGGCGTATGCGTACCTGCTTATTCCGAAGCATTTTGTCTTAAGCTCCGAATCCCAGAAGAGATTGACTGCAATAAAGAAGTTTCAGGAACTCGGCAGCGGGTTCAAGCTTGCAATGGAAGATCTTCAGATCAGGGGCGCGGGCAACCTTCTCGGCGTCGAACAGCACGGCTATATCAACGCGGTCGGCTTCGACCTATACTGCCGCCTCCTCAAATCCGCGATCGATTCCTATAAGAAAAAATAAAATTTCATGGCTCCTAAAAATGTGCTGTGTCGAGTGGCTCACAGGGACGCTCGGCCGCTCCAGCGGCGGCCTCGCTCCAGGTAAATTTTTGTGCCGCCGCTATTTAACAATAGCGGACCAATCCACAAAAATTTACAGGCCCTGTTCACCACATTGCCACATCACATTCTGTAATCCGTAAAATTTTCCGACTCTCCTCAGGATTTTTTTTGCTTCTTAGTATCGGCGGAACTTTTGTATGCCTTATTATTCTTATACAGCCGCCCGGGGCAGTGGGGTTGAGCCGTGAAATTTTACGGGTGACCCTACTGAACGTAGAGACGCTTTCCGTGACCATCGGGAAACTGCCCCATTTATGACACTTTCCCGATTACCTCCGAAAGCGTCTCTATCCCCCGATGTTCTCCCTAAGAAATTTTTCGATTCCTAAAGAGTCCCCCAAAGCGTTCGCGCCCAACCATATCTTCAAGATGTGATGTGGTGAACCACTCGACACATCACATCTTACGAATGGCTTGGGCGTGGAAGATGGGGGCTCGAAGACAAAAAATTTCCCCATAATCCGTTTGACGTTATATTAGTATATATGTTACAATACACACTTCGAAAGGGCGAAATAGATGAATAGATGCAGGGCTGACCTGACCAAGATCAGGACGATACCGCTTAATGCGCGTAAGTGCAAAGTGGCCATAAAAGACTTTGCCAAGCTTACAAAAAAGGGCTCCAGTTTCAAGAGTTTCTACGAATCACTTCCCGATATACTCGCAAGCCAGAATTTTCGTGTTCTTGTCGATAGAATAGCCGAATCCTACAGAAAAGATAAGATGGTTATATTGATGATGGGTGCACATGTCATAAAATGCGGCCTATCGCCGCTTATCATAGATCTCATGAAACGCGGGGTGGTTAAGGCGGTCGCGTTAAACGGCGCGGGCGTTATTCACGATACAGAGATAGCGATGATCGGCAGGACGAGCGAAGACGTCGGTGAAGGAATACTCGACGGGTCGTTCGGTATGGCGAAGGAGACGGCGAGCTTCATAAACGGCGCGATAAACGCCGGATTCGGCGATGGTATAGGGATAGGCGAGGCGGTCGGTTCGGCCATTGTAAATAATAAGCTGCTCCATAAAAATTTAAGCATACTTGCCAACGGATACGAATTGAACGTCCCCGTAACGGCGCACGTCGCGATAGGCACGGATATAATTCACCAGCACCCGTCGGCAAACGGTGAGGCGATCGGAGAAGGTTCGCTTCTGGATTTCAGGAATTTCATATACAGTATTTCGCGGCTCGCGGGAGGCGTGGCAATCAATCTAGGCTCCGCAGTGATCCTTCCCGAAGTATTTTTGAAGGCGGTTACTGTCGCCAGAAACCTCGGTAATAAGTTGGACGTATTTACTACCGCGAATTTTGACATGATAAGCCAGTACAGGCCGTATCAGAATATACTATCGCGGCCGACATCCAAGGGTGGCAAAGGCTACAATATCACCGGGCATCATGAGATAATGATACCGCTTCTTTACCGTTCCATTATCGAGAAGATCTAAAAGCATGAAAACGCAAAATATGAATACGATAAGAAAGACGATAGCGAATTTTAAAGGCGTCAGAGTCATGGTCATAGGCGACCTGATACTCGACGAATTCCTGTGGGGGGATGTCTCCAGGATATCACCGGAGGCACCCGTGCCGGTAGTCTGGGTGAAGAAGGAAAGTTTCATGCCGGGTGGGGCTTCGAACGTCGCGAATAACCTAAGCTCTCTGGGCGCCAAGGTGTTTTTAGTCGGAGCGATCGGGGATGATGAACGTGGCGCGATATTAAAGACTGAACTTGAACAGAAGGGCATTGACACGTCCGGAATATTTGTTGATGAGTCGCGCCCCACTACGCTCAAAACGCGGGTTGTTGCCCAGCATCAGCAGGTTGTGCGTATCGATAAAGAAAAGGTCGGCCCGCTAAGCCAGGACATCGTTTCCGAGATGATGAATTTTGTGCACGACAATATTAAATCGATGGATGCTTTGGTGATAGAGGATTACGGCAAGGGGGTTATATCGCCAAGGCTTTTGGCCAAGGTGGTGCCTTTCGCCAAGCGATGCAACAAGATCATATCCGTGGATCCAAAAGAAGAGCATTTCAAGTATTATAAAGGGATAACAGTTATCACGCCGAACAATCACGAGGCCGCCAAGGCCGTCGGGTTTGAGATTAAGGATGATGTGACGCTGCGCAGAGCGGGGCAGGCCTTATTAAATAGGATGCATTGTAAGATCGCGCTCGTGACTTTGGGCGAGAATGGTATGGCGGTATTTCAGAAAAATAAGCCGATGAAACACATACCGACGGTTGCTCAGGAAGTTTTCGATGTATCCGGGGCGGGCGATACGGTTATTGCAAGCTACACATTATCATTAGCCGCCGGGGCAGATCCCATACGGGCTGCGCATATCGCGAATTACGCGGCAGGAATAGTTGTAGGCAAGGTTGGGATCGCGGTGGTTACACCGGAAGAACTCATAGATAGAATAAAAACGGAGTACGATAAATGAATGCAATAGGCGTAATACCGGCGCGATGGGGCGCCACAAGGTTTGAAGGCAAGATCCTAGCTAATCTTCTCGGTAAGCCCGTGATACAGCATGTCTGGGAGAACGCCAAACGCGCGAAGACCCTGGATGATCTTATAGTAGCGTGCGATGATGAGAGGATACTGAAGGTTGTAGAGGCGTTTGGCGGAAAGGCGGTTTACACCTCTCCGGATCAACCCTCCGGCACAGACAGGATCGCCGAGGTAGTGAATCCTTTGGACGTCGCGATAGCGGTTAATATACAGGGCGACGAACCGCTGATCAAACCGATAATGATAGATTCCCTGGTTTTGGCGTTGGAAGATGAAAAGGTCGCTCATATGGCGACCGTGATAAAAAAGATCGATGACCAGGAAGAGCTTACCAATTCCAATGTTGTTAAGGCTGTGATCGACAAAAATGGATATGCGTTGTACTTTTCCAGATATGCGATACCGTATAACAGGACCGGTGAAACTGATCCGAAGAAGCGCCCCGTTTATTACAAACACGTGGGCCTTTACGCATACACAAAGGATTTTTTATTTACGCTTCGAAGCCTGTCCGTATCGCCCCTGGAGAACGCCGAGAAGCTTGAGCAGTTAAGAGTGCTTGAAAACGGTTATAAGATAAAGACGGTGGAGACGAAATTCGACACTGTTGGTATAGACAGGCCGGATGACTTAAAGAAGGCCGAAGACCAACTGCTTAGAGAAAGAGAAAAATAATGGTAAAGGCAATCTCCATAGGTAAGATAAAGATAGGCGGTGCCAATCCGTTCGTGCTGATAGCGGGCCCGTGCGTCATAGAGTCTGAGGCTAGCGCCATAAGGCATGCCAGGGCGCTAAAAGAGATCGCCAGAAAGATAGACGTATCGCTGATATACAAATCAAGTTACGATAAGGCAAACCGCACCTCAATAAATTCCTACAGAGGCCCCGGCCTCACGAGAGGTTTGAACATATTAAGACAGGTCAAAAAAGAGGTCGGCGTTCCCGTGCTTTCGGATGTTCACAGCACCGATGAGATAGAAGAGGCTGCTGATGTTCTTGATGTGATACAGATCCCGGCATTCCTATCGCGCCAGACGGACCTGATCCTGGAAGCGGCCAAAACAGGTAAAGTGGTTAATATTAAGAAGGGGCAGTTCCTGGCGCCGTGGGACATGAAGCATGTAATTAAAAAGATCGAATCCACGGGGAACAGAAAGATCATAATAACCGAGAGGGGCGTAAGTTTCGGCTACAATAATCTCGTGAGCGATTTCAGGTCGATATTGATCATGAAAGAATTTGGTTACCCGGTTGTATATGACGCGACGCATTCGGTACAGATGCCCGGAGGGCTTGGGGATAAATCAGGCGGGGAGAGGCGTTTCATACCGCATCTTTCAATGGCCGCGATAGCGTGCGGTGCTGATGGAATATTTGTCGAGGTGCACGAAGATCCCGACAAGGCGTTAAGTGATGGGCCGAACATGGTGCGGCTTAAAGACCTCGGCAAAATTCTTGCGAGGCTAAAAAAAATAGAGAAAGCTATTTCCTAAATGTCTAAGATGATAGCCAGGAAGGTTTTGAGGATAGAACGGGACGCGATATCGAGCCTCGAGAAGAGGATAGATTCTAATTTTGAAAAGATCGTAAACGTTATCTGCAGGGTGAAGGGGCGGATAGTTGTTACCGGTATGGGCAAGCCCGGATTTATCGCGCAGAAGATATCGGCTACGCTTTCATCCACCGGCACGCCGTCGTTATATCTGCATCCGGCGGAGGCCCTGCATGGAGACCTGGGAAGGGTGACGAAAGACGACCTTATTCTTGCTCTTTCAAACAGCGGTGAAACCGAGGAGGTTGTGAAGCTTCTCCCGATCGTAAAGAAGATAGGCGCAAAACTTGTCGCTATGACCGGTAATACGCTCTCGACGCTCGCAAAATTTTCCGATTACACGATCGATGTATCTGTCAAACGTGAAGCCTGTCCCCTGGGGCTCGCGCCCACGACATCCACCACCGCGATGCTGGCGATGGGGGATGCGCTTGCAGTAGCGCTATTGGATAAGAAAAAATTCAAAGAGAAAGATTTTGCGTTCTATCATCCGGGCGGAATATTGGGAAAGCGCCTCATACTGAAGGTCGGTGATATTATGCGTAAGGGCGCCGGCAATCCGATCGTGAAGAAGAATGCAAAAGTAAAGAAGGTTCTTCTCGCGATCACAAAGGCCCGCGCGGGAAGCGCCAGCGTTGTGGATTCGAATGGCAGGCTTATAGGTATATTTACGGACGGAGATTTGAGGCGTCAGCTTGAATTGACGCCGAACCTGGTGGAAAAAGAGGTCGGGTTTGTGATGACAAAAAATCCAACCGTGATAGACAAGGAACGCCTGGCCGCGGAGGCGTTTGATATTCTACGCTCCAAGAGGATAGACGAGCTTCCGGTGGTAGACCATAAGTATCGCCCGATCGGGTTGATCGACGTTCAGGATTTATTGAAGGCGGGCCTGGTATGATAGGTCAGGATATTCTGGATAGGGCCAAGCGTGTTAAGATTCTGATACTTGATATAGATGGGGTGATGACCGACGGCCGGATAATATATTCCGTTTACGGTGATGAGCTCAAGTTTTTTGATGTACAGGATGGTTTCGGCATATCGCTTTTAAACAAGGCCGGCATAAAGAGCGTAATAATCACCGCCAAGAAGTCCAGGATAGTAAAATTACGCGCCCGTGATATGAGGGTGGCAAGGGCATATCAGGGATTCGTTGACAAGACAATTCCCTTCAATGATGTAGTAAGGCGTTTTAAAGTGAAACCCGAAGAGATATGTTTCATGGGAGACGATCTTATAGACATCCCCGTGTTGAGGCGCGTGGGCTTCGCGGTAGCTGTTCCGAATGCGGTTGATGAAGTGAAGCGCTCGGTGCATCACATTACATCTAAAATGGGCGGTCGTGGGGCCGTGCGCGAAATCTGTGATCTCATCCTCAAATCCCAGGACAAATGGGACCTTGCCGCTAAAAAATTTATTTAGAATATGAAATTCAAGTTAAGAAGATATTACCTGTACTATCTTGGCCGATCACTTGCCTTCGTTTTCTACCTTATCCCGCTCAATGTGGGAATTCATATGGCGGAGGCCCTGGGCCGCGCCGCCTTTAACCTGCTCCCCAAATACAGGCACCTTACTATAAATAATCTTAAAGCCGCGTTTGGGTCCGAAAAGACTGAAGCCGAGATACAGCAGATAGCAAAGGGCGTATTTATAAATCTGGCGAAGAGCGCGGCGGAATTGGTTAACTTCCCAAAAATAAACGAAAGCAACATACGCGATTATGTTACGCTGAAGAACCCCGAGATATTGGATTCGGCTTTTAGCAAGGGCAAGGGTGTGATAATAATAACGGCCCACATCGGCAATTGGGAGTTGATGGCTGCGGGCCTGAGGTTGTACGGTTATCCCGGCGTTACCGTGGGAAGAAGGATCTATTTTCACAAGTATGACAAGTATCTTAATTATTTAAGGAAGACACATGATGTTAATGTCATATACAGGGACGAGTCGCCGCGAAAGATATTAAAGGTCCTTAGGGAAAATAGGATAGTGGGCATCGTTGCCGATCAGGATGTTGACGCCGTAGAGGGGGTATTTATCGATTTTTTTGGAAAAAGCGCTTATACACCGGCCGGTCCCGCGATGATAGCGGCAGTCAGTAAGGCAAGCCTGGTGCCGGTCTTTATAGTGCGAGAGGGTAGTCGCCATGAGCTTATCGTGGAAAAACCCATAGAGCTGACCGATACCGGCAACAAAGAAGAGGACCTAATTAAGAATACACAGAAATGGTCGAATGTGGTAGAATCATATATAAGAAAATATCCCGACCAGTGGGTGTGGATGCATCGAAGATGGAAGACCAAAAAATCTTAAAGCCGATGAAAAAGATCATCATATATCTTGTGCTTGTCTGTGCCGTCGTTTACGGCTGCGCGAAGAAGGAAGCGCCGAAACCGGTGGAGCCTCCAAAACAGGCGGCTGTCGAAACCCCGCCGGCGGATTTCGTAAAACATAAGGTCATGTCATTTGACCTGGAGGGGCTTAACGACAACGGTTCGAAGAAGTGGGATGTCAAAGGCGAGTCGGCGGAGGCCATTGCCGAAAATCAGGTGCAGTTAAATAATGTAGTTGCCAATTCCTACGGCGAGAATGATCAGGCGACGATCAGCGCGAATAAGGGTATCTATGACAAGGTCAATAATAGCGTACGCCTGGAAGAGAATGTTAAGGCGACGATAGAGAATACCGGCCAGAATCAGGCGCCGGACATAATGAACTTCTCGGGATTGACGAATAGTTCCCCGGATCCAAAAGAACAAAAGGTCGACAAGGGAAAGAAGACGAGGACCCAGATCACATGCGATGGAGAGGCTCAGTTTAATTACGAAAAAAATTTGGCATATTTCAATAAGAACGTTAAGGTAGTGAATGAAGAGGGCTACATAAATGCGGATAAGATAACGGTCGATCTGGACCCAGTTACGAAGAAGGTGTATCAAATCGTGGCCGAGGGTAATGTCAAAATTCAGAGGGGTGAGAATACGACGTACAGCAATAAGGCTACATACGTGGAAGCAGATAAGAAGATCATCCTGGAAGGCCAGCCGAGGCTTGTCATATATCAGGAAGGCAATCTCCAGGATAACGTATTCGGAAAGAAATAATATGCATCTATTGGAAGCCACAGGTCTTGTAAAACAGTACGGTTCGCGGCGTGTTGTTAACTCTATCGATATCGATGTCAAGAGGGGCGAGGTTGTGGGCCTTCTGGGGCCGAACGGCGCCGGCAAAACGACGACCTTTTACATGATCACGGGAATAGTGAAGCCGGACCAGGGAAGAATAGTTTTCGATAAACAGGATATAACCGACATGCCGCTTCATGTGAGAGCACGGTATGGTATAGGTTATCTCTCTCAGGACCCTTCGATATTTAGAAAGCTTACCGTGGAAGAAAATATCATGGCTGTTCTTGAAACGCTGGAGTTCTCACCGCGCGAACGCAGGCGAAGATGCGATGAATTATTGAATGAACTGAAGATATCGCACTTGGGAAAGAACAAGGCGTACACGCTGTCCGGTGGGGAGAAGAGGCGGGTCGAGATCACGCGGGCCCTTGTAACGAATCCGCTATTTATTCTTCTCGATGAGCCCTTTAGCGGCATTGACCCGATAGCTGTAGCGGAGTGTCAGGAGATAATCAAGGAACTTAAGGCAAAGGGTTTAGGGATTCTCCTCACTGATCATAATGTCAGGGAGACTCTTACCATCACGGATCGGTCCTACCTCATGGCGGGTGGGAAGATCCTGATCTCCGGCACAAAGGATGATCTTATATCCAGCCCCAAAGCCAGGGAATTATATCTCGGCGAAAAATTTACAATGTAGGATTTTTGTGATATAATGCTTTTTCTTTAAATTTGAAAAAGGATACAATGAAATCTAAATTGAAATCGATAGAAGAATGCACGACGCTATTTGAGATAGAAGTCCCCGCTAAAGATATCGCCACAGCATTCGAAGAGGTATACAACGAAATCACGAAGGTCGCGAACATCCCCGGCTTCAGGGTGGGTAAGGCGCCCAAGGAATTGGTAAAGAAGCATTACTCAAAGAACGCGAAGGATGAGGTTCTCCAGCGCCTCATCCCGGAGGCTTACAGGATGGCGCTTACAGAGCACAAGGTAAATCCGGTGGGGCTACCCGAGATAAGCGATGTCAAATTTGAAGAAGAGAAACTTCTGTCATTCAAGGCGAAGGTCGACACGAGGCCTAAATTTAAGCTCAAGGATTACAAGGGTATAAAGGTGAGCAGGAAGAAGGTCAATATTTCCGCGGAAGATGTCGACAAAACGCTTCAAAATCTCCGGGAACTTAACGCAACATACGTAACCGCTGAAGATAGGCCGGTACAGATGGGAGATTATGCCGTGAGCGACATGGAATGTTTTGTTGACGGCAAACCGCTCCATCAGAAAAGAGAGAACCTGTGGCTCTTCGTGGATAAGGATTCCACAGTGCCGGGGCTTTCCGAGCAGATGGTTGGCATCAAGAAGGGCGAGTTGAAGGACATAGAGCTTAACTTGCCGAAAAATTATCCTGATAAGTTTGCTGCCGGAAAGAGCGCCAAATATCATATCCTCGTGAAAGACATAAAGGTTCGCAAACTTCCCGAGATCAATGATGACCTGGCTAAGGGGTTGGGCAAGGATAGTATTGAAGATGTGAAAAAAGAGATATCCAAGGAACTCGAATACCGGGGTAAGATAAATGCCGAGGTCGAGTGCGAAAACGAGCTTCTCGGTAAGCTTATGGATGACAACGTTTTTGAGGTGCCATCCAATTTTGTTAATAGGCAGATCGAATACATGGTAGAGGATGCAAAGCGGCATCTCATGGAAAAAGGATTTAAAAAAGAAGATCTCGATAAAAAGAACGACGAATTGAAGGATAAATTCAAGAGCGATGCCGTAAGGCGAGTTAGGCTTTTATTTATACTCGATGACATAGCAAGAAACGAGAAGATAGAAGTGTCCGACAGCGATGTGCAGGATGCGTATAAATCGATCGCGACCCAGACCGGCAAGGCTGAAGATGCCGTTAAAAATTACTACGAAAAGGAAGAGCTGGTTGACGGTTTGAAAGATAAAATAAAAGAAACTAAAGCAATACAATTTTTGCTTAAAGCAGCTGAGATAACCGAAAAATAGGGAGGTACGTTTATGAGTATACTGGTTCCTATGGTAATCGAGACCACCGGAAGATCGGAAAGGGCTTACGATATCTATTCAAGGTTGCTTAAAGACAGGATAATATTCATCGGGACGGCGATCGATGATAACGTCTCGAATATCATCATCGCACAGCTTTTGTTTTTACAGATGGAAGATGGCGATAAGGATATAAGTGTATATATCAATACGCCGGGCGGATCAGTGACGAGCGGGCTTGCGATCTACGATACGATGCAGTTCGTAAAACCTGACGTAAATACCTATTGTGTTGGGCAGGCGTCTAGTATGGGAGCGCTTCTTCTCGCGGCCGGGACGGCAAAAAAGCGTCACGCGCTTCCGCACGCGAGAATAATGATACACCAGCCATGGGGCGGCTTCCAGGGGCAGGCCACAGACATAAGCATACAGGCCCAGGAGATCCTGCGGCTGCGTGCAAGGATAGAGGAGATACTGGCGAAACATACGAAGCAGCCTCTCGATAAGATCAAAAAGGATACGGACAGGGATTACTTCATGTCGGCCGAAGAGGCGAAGGATTATGGAATAGTCGACGAAGTGATAGCTAACATTGCTAAGAAAAAATAAAATAAGATAAGAGGACCCAGATGAGCAAGAAATATTTGATGACGCCCGGCCCGACGCCGGTGCCGGAAGAGATACGTAATGAGATGGCCAAGCCTATAATTCACCACAGGACGAAGGAGTACCAGGGGATATTCAAGGAAGTGACCGAGGGATTGCAGAAGATATTCAAGACCTCGGGCGACGTCTTCACATTTACTTCGAGCGGAACGGGGGCTATGGAAGCGTCGATCGTCAACGTGCTTTCACCGGGGGACAAGATCATAGTCGTGCGCGGCGGAAAGTTCGGCGAAAGATTCGGCGACATAGCCAAAGCATATAATGTCGAAGTGATACCGGTGGACGTGGAATGGGGATCGGCTCCGAAGCCGGAAGTGATCGCGGATGTTTTAAAGAAAAATCCGGATGCGAAAGCCGTTTACGCCACACTGTGCGAAACTTCGACCGCAACTGCGTATGATATAAAGGCGATCGGAGAGATATTAAGAAAGACGAGCGCGCTTTTCATAGTGGATGCGATAAGCGGCCTGGGTGCCGACGATTTCGAAAATGACGCGTGGGGCGTCGACATCGCAATTTGCGGTTCTCAGAAGGGTCTTATGATACCTCCGGGTCTGGCATTCTGTACCGTGAGCCCCAAGGCATGGAAGGCGATCGAGACTTCGCAGCTGCCGAAATTTTATTTCAATTTCAAAAAATACAAAAAGGCGTATGCCGATACCGATACACCGTTTACCTCGGCAATAACACTGGTTATAGGATTGAAGAAAGCGCTGGAGATGATTAATACGAAAGGTGTCGATAATGTTATAGCCGAACATCGGAATCAGGCGAAGGCATTTCGCGAGGCGATGAAGGCGATGGGGTTGGGCATATTTTCAAAATCACCGTCCAATGCCGTCACCGGTGTAAACGCGCCTTCCGGGATCAATGCCGATGACATCATTAAATTGTTGAAGACCGAATACGGTGTTACTTTCGCGGGCGGGCAGGGGGATCTTAAAGGTAAGATCTTCAGGGTTGCCCACATGGGTGGTATCGATAAGGAGCACACGATTGAGTCTATCAGGGCTCTGGAACAGGCACTCGTTAAGTTGGGATATAAGTTTAAGGCGGGCAGCGGATTAACCGCGGCGCAAAAATTATTGAGAGGCTAAAGATGGCATTTAAGGTTTTGATAAGCGATTCTCTTTCGAAGGAGGCCGTAGATATACTGCAGAAGGAAAAAGAGTTCAAGGTAGATGTCAACACCAAGCTTACGCCGGAAGAGCTCAAAAAGGTAATTAAGGATTATGACGCGCTTCTGGTGAGAAGCGCTACAAAAGTAACCAAGGATATCATAAGCGCTGCCGATAAGCTTAAAATAATCGGCCGCGCAGGTGTCGGCCTTGACAATGTTGACGTGGAAGCCGCATCGAAGAAAGGTGTCATTGTAGTCAATACGCCGGGCGGAAATACGATATCTACCGCGGAACATACATTCTCCATGATGCTCGCGCTTTCACGGAATATTCCGCAGGCCGATCTTTCTATGAGAAAAGGCGAATGGGAAAGAAAAAAATTCATGGGCGTGGAATTATATGGCAAGACGCTGGGTATTGCGGGCTTAGGAAGGATAGGTACAGAGGTTGCGAAGCGTGCGTTAAGTTTCGGGATGAAGGTGCTGGCGTACGATCCATACCTTTCTGCGGAGAAGGCCAAGGATTTGGGGATCGAGCCCGCAGATTTAAATCATTTATTTAAAGAATCCGACTATATTACAGTTCACACGCCGCTGACGGATGAAACGCGGCATATGATCTCAGATAAAGAATTCGGTATTATGAAAAAGGGTGTACGAATACTCAACTGCGCGCGAGGCGGTATAGTAGATGAAGAGGCGCTCGCACGGGCTATAGAATCCGGGAAGGTGGCCGGTGCGGCATTTGACGTATACGAGGAGGAGCCTCCAAAAAATTCGAAATTGTCGAAATTCGAGAAAGTTGTTATGACTCCTCATCTTGGCGCTTCGACCGAAGAGGCCCAGGTTAATGTCGCGATAGATGTTGCAAATACCGTAAGAGATGCGCTTCTGGGCCGCGGCATCAGAAATGCGGTCAATGTACCGTGTGTTGACGCCGAGATGTATAAGGTGATAGAGCCGTATCTGAAGCTTGCGGAAAACATCGGATCGATGCATGCGCAATTGGCCGAAGGGCATGTTAAGCGTGTTAAGATCAGATATGTCGGCGATTTGGTTAAGTATGATCTGGCGCCTTTTACCGTATCGATAATGAAGGGCATGCTTACGCCGATACTTCAGGAAACCGTAAATTATGTCAATGCGCTGGTTATTGCGAAAGAACGCGGCATGAATATAATCGAATCGAAGACCGCGGAACTGCGGGATTTTGCCAGCCTTATCGTGGTAGAAGTGGAGACGGACAAAGCCACTTCTGTGATATGCGGCACGCTCTTTACAAAAGTGGATCCGAGGATCGTGAAGATAAACGAATTTTATGTCGATTGCGTTCCTACCGGGAATATGCTCATTGTATTTAATAAGGACGTTCCCGGTATAATAGGCCAGCTTGGGACTATATTTGGTAAGAATGATATCAACGTGGCGAGCGTATCATTTGGCCGCGAGGAGAAGGGCGGCAGGGCGATCAGCGTATGGAATGTTGATAGCGATGTCCCGAAGAAGGTGTTGGATGATATGCGAAGCGCCAAGAATGTCGAAGCGGTAAAACTCGTTAAGCTGTAGATCATAAGAAGAGGAAAAGTGAGATGAAAAAACAGAATAAAATATACATTGTCGATGTTACCAACAGGGACGGTGTGCAGACTTCGCGGTTGGGGTTGGCAAAGCTTCAGAAGACGATGATCAACATGTACTTGAATGAAATGGGCGTTACCCAGTCTGAGTTCGGATTCCCAGTGACGAGACACGAGACAAATTATTTAAATGCTAACGTTGAGCTCACCAAGATGGGTGTTTTGAAGCCGATAATTTTGAGCGGATGGATAAGAGCCATTAGCGAAGACGTCGAGAAGGCCCACAAGATGACGAAGGTAGAGAATCTGAACCTGTCTATTTCGACATCAGACCAGATGATAAACGGCAAGTTTCAGGGCCGCATGAATAAAGACGATGTGATAAAAGAGATGGTCGAAGCCGTGCATACCGCAAAAAGGCTTGGATTTAAATATGTGGCCGTGAATGCCGAGGATGCGTCCAGGACGCACATCGACTATCTCATAAAGTTTTCCAGGGCCGCCAAAAAGGCCGGGGCCCAAAGGATAAGGTATTGCGATACGCTCGGATATGACGACCCATTTACAATTTACGAAAGAGTCAAAGTTCTTGCCGAGGAAGTCAGGCTTCCCATAGAACTTCATTGTCACAATGACCTCGGCATGGTAGTCGCCTGTTCGGTTGCGGGTGCCAAAGCCGCCATAGACGCAGGTGTCGATGCTTATATTAACACCACTGTCAACGGGATGGGTGAAAGAGCCGGTAATGCGGATTTAGTAAGTGTCATTCTCGCGTTAAAATATTCAAGCGGTTTTCACGGTAAGTACATTCTTGATGAGCGGGTGAAGCTCAGTCATGCGTGGAAAATAGCGAAATATGCCTCATATGCCTTCGGTGTGCCGATACCGATAAACCAGCCTGGTGTAGGCGCCAATGCGTTCGCTCATGAATCAGGGATACATGCGGACGGTGCGCTTAAGGACAGGAGAAACTACGAACTTTATGACTTCGAAGAGCTTGGCAGGGGTGAGCCCGAGATAATAGATACGGGCCGGCAGATCACGGCGGGCGAATATAGCGGCATAAAAGGGTTCAGGAACGTCTATGATAAACTAGAGGTGAAATTCAAGGATGATAAAGAGGCTACTAAGATACTGGAGCTTGTCAGATACGCAAATGTTCATACCCAGGAGCCTCTCACGGAAGACGAGTTGATATTTATAGCGAAGTACCCGGAGATAGCGCGTAAAATTTTCACGATGTCGCCCTAGCGAACGGGCATGAGGGCATTAATGCTTAAAAAAACAGTTGTTCTAACCGTCATTTTCGGATTTATTTTTTACTCATCCCTTTCTTTTGCCGAAGAGAAAAATGGGATATTTAAAAAATTAATCGATTTCAAGAATAAGGCTTTTGTTAAAAAGGATACGGTTGCGGCCGCAAAGGCCGAGACAAAAAAACCCGCCGCTATAGTCCCGGCGCCGGCAGCGGCTCCGAAGACAGCCTTCCCTGCGAAGATTTACACAAGGGAAGAGATGATAGCTGATGTGAAAGAGATATTGGACGACGAGGAAGAGATACTGAATTTTGTACCCGGCCTGAAGAAGAGTGTGGCAGAGAAGGACAAATCGCTATACACTTACGAAGGTTTGAAACTGGAAGACCTTGATAAAGAAAAACTTAAGAAGATGTTTACGCGAGTGCGTCAGGAAGCTGCGAGGCTAAGGGCGAATAGATTAAATGAACAGATCGAGAACATAAGGCGCAACCAGCAGCTCACTGCCACAGCGGGAGGTGGTGCGCCTAAAGTGCCAGTTACGCCGCCCTCACCGCCGCGAATTTACAGTGCGCCAAGCGTGCCGAGAGTACCTACTCCGGTACCGCAGCCGCCGAGACCGCCGGCACCGCCGGTGACGCCTCGACGCTAGAATAAGGAAAAATTATGCCGAACATCGTTATTTTGGGGGCACAGTGGGGTGACGAAGGTAAGGGCAAAGTTATCGATATATATGCCCCGAAGGTGGACATAATCGCCAGATACCAGGGCGGCAACAATGCCGGTCATACGGTAGTGATCGGCGAAGACGAGTTCATTCTTCATCTCATACCATCAGGAATTTTACACAAAGACAAGATATGCGTTATAGGTAACGGTGTTGTCATTGACCCTAAAGCGCTTCTCGAAGAAATAGAAATGCTGGAAAAGAAGAATGTGCATGTGGCAGGCCGCCTTTTCATAAGCGAAGAGGCCCATATCATATTTCCGTATCACAGGAAGCTGGACGAGCTTAAAGAAGAAAAGAAGAAAAAGATCGGCACAACCAAAAAAGGAATAGGGCCCTGCTATGCGGATAAAGTTGCCAGGTCGGGCATAAGGATAACAGATCTTCTCGATGAAAAGACTTTCAGGGAAAAGCTGAAAAGCAACCTTGATGAGAAGAACGCGATCTTTGTCAAGATATACAATACCGAACCGTTCTCTTTCGATGCCATATATAATGAATACGCGTCTTATGCCGGGAAGATCAGTAAGTATGTGGCTAATACCACTGTTATGTTGAACGATGCGATAAAGAAAAAAAAGCGCATCATGTTCGAGGGCGCTCAGGGTACGCTCCTCGATGTTGACCACGGCACTTATCCGTTTGTCACATCCTCCAATTCAACGGCGGGCGGCGCATCCACAGGAACAGGTGTCGGCCCGACAAAGATCGATAAGGTAATGGGTGTGGTGAAGGCGTATACGACGAGGGTCGGCGAAGGGCCATTCCCAACCGAATTTACAAAAGATCTCATGGAAAAGATACGGCAGAAGGGGAGAGAATTTGGTGCCACGACCGGCAGGCCTAGAAGATGCGGCTGGTTCGACAGCATCGTGGTTAAACATTCTATAATGGTCAACGGAATAGATGAAATAATAGTTACTAAACTCGATGTCCTGGACGATCTGGATTGCATAAAGATATGTACAGGGTACAAGATCGAAGGTAAACTTTACCATGATTTCCCGTCCAGTGTGAGGATGCTGGAGGCCTGTCGGCCCGTTTATGAGGAGCTGTCAGGATGGAGGGAGGATACGACGAGAGTTACTTCATACTCAAGGCTGCCGAAGAATGCTAAAAATTATTTAAAGAGGATACAGTCGATTCTGAATACCAGGATAGTGCTGGTTTCCGTGGGTTCCGATAGGAGACAGACATTTTCAAAGCGTGATTAACCATGCTTTGCGCTACTAAATATTCTTGACTTTAATAGTCGAAAATAAGATAATATCGTTGGTTGTTAAAAAATTTGGAGGGAGTTATGAAGAAGTTGGGGTTATTGATATTGATAGCGGTATTTGCGGTAACAATTAATGGATGCGCAGTTAATGTTTACAGGGGAAAACCGGAGCAGACGGCCAAGATACAGCAGCTTACCTCACAGGTGGAGGAGCTTGAACAGGCCAAACGGCTTCTTGAAGACAGATTATCACAGGAGATATCGGATAAGCAGGTTCTGTTGGAGAAGACGAGCCGCGGGCTGATCATAACGATGGCCAACGATATACTTTTTGATTCCGGCAAGGCAAAGCTGAAGAAGGACGCCCAGCCGGTCCTGAAGAAGATAGCCGTTGTTCTTAATGAGAACGTGGCGGACAGAGACATTGGGGTCGAAGGCCACACGGATAATGTTCCTATAATGCATTCCGGTTGGAAATCTAACTGGGAACTTTCTGCCACTCGCGCGACGAGCGTGTTGCATTACCTGATAGATGAATGCCAAGTAGCGCCTGAGCGGCTATCTGCCATAGGTTATGGAGAATACAGGCCTATAGAATCAAATGACACAAAGGCCGGCAAATCTAGAAATCGCAGGGTTGAGATAATAATACTACCTAAGGAAATATCTAAGAAATCTTACGAGGCTACACAGACTAAGATCTCCGAGGAAGCCAAGACTGCGGAAGAGTCAAAATTGCCAGAGGAAAATATTAAGTAAGAAAATTTCCGGATGGTTAATAATTAACGCAATGGGGGATTTGAAAAAGTCCCCCATTGCTATTTGAGCCTATGGATAAACCGAAAAAGATACCTCAGCACGTTGCGATAATAATGGACGGAAACGGCCGGTGGGCGCGTTCCCGGGGCCTTCCTAAACTGGCAGGCCATCGGGCAGGTGTAAAGGCCGCGGAGGAGGCTATGAAGGCCGCGGGAGAACTCGGCATAAAGGTGCTTACGCTCTATACATTCTCGACAGAGAACTGGAAGAGGCCCAGGCATGAAATCAGCGCATTATTTAAATTGCTGGAAAATTATCTCGAGAGGGAATCCGGAAAACTCGATGAAAATAATATCAGATTTTCTGTCATCGGAGATATGGACAACCTGCCTGAGTCCGTTCGGACAAAACTGAATAAAACCATAGAGTTGACAAAAAAGAACACGGGCCTTATCGTAAACCTTGCATTCAATTACGGATCAAGAGGCGAGATAATACAGGCTGTAAAGCATATCGCAAATGACATTGCGCAAGGCAAGCTTTCCGTCGATACTATTGATGAAAAAATATTTTCCGGATACCTGTATACGAAATACCTGCCCGATCCGGATATGCTGATAAGAACCAGCGGCGAATACAGGGTGTCTAATTTTCTTCTGTGGCAGATATCTTACGCGGAGCTCTATGTTACCAAAAAATTGTGGCCCGACTTTAAAAAGAGCGATCTTAAAAAAGCGATCCTGGAATACCAAAAGAGAGAGAGGAGGTACGGTGGATAATCTGACGCTTACACGAAGAGTAGTAACCGGTCTTCTGATGGCGGCGCTTGCCGGGCTTGTCACTTTCTTTTTCCCAAACTGGGTTTTTTCTATGCTGGCCTCCATCATGGTCGGTATCGCGTTATCGGAATTTTTTAATCTTGTTGAGAAGAAGAATATATTCGTATACAAGTATTTTGGCGTGATCGTCGGAATGCTTGTCCCCGTGATAATGTATTTTCAGATGGGTGGAGAAGGTTATTTCACGCTTGAGCCTTTCTTCATAGTCATAGCCTGTTTATTCATATTTGTACTGCAATTTATCAGACGTGACAGTTCACAGGCGTTGACGAGCATTGCTGTGACGCTGTTCGGGCTCCTCTACATCGCGTGGTTCTTCTCGTTCTTTATCAAGCTAAAGTTTCTTCCTAACGGTACTTTGCTTGTGGCATTCCTGATCCTCGTTACGAAGATGGGGGACATAGGCGCGTACCTGGTAGGCAGCCTGATCGGCAGGCACAATCTGATTCCGCGCATAAGCCCTCACAAAACCATCGAAGGAACGATCGGCGGATTGGCCTTCAGTCTATTGGCTGCGGTGGCCAGTAAGCTTTACCTTCCGAGTTTTCCATACGGGCATCTCATTACACTTGGGATATTATTGGGAGTGCTTTCGCAGGTGGGGGATCTAGCCGAGTCTTTGCTCAAGCGCGATTGTAATACCAAGGATTCCGGCAGTGTGCTTTCCGGATTTGGGGGAATGCTCGACCTTATCGACAGCCTTCTTTTCACCACTCCCATATTCTACTTTTATGTCGTGGTGTTGATGAAATGATAAAAAGGATAGCCATACTCGGCTCTACCGGATCTATCGGCGTCAATACCCTGGACATTCTCGCGAGGATGAAGGATGAATTCAGGGTGGTTGCTCTTTCGGCAGATAAGAACGTGGCATTGTTATCAAAACAGGCGGCTCGGTTTAAGCCGCAGGTTTTATGCGTTGGCGAAGAATCGTTTTCTGCGGGCATGAAAAGGTCGATGCCTTCGAAAGCCAAAATAGTTTTTGGGGCGGATGGCCTGAAAGAGATAGTGTCGAGACGTGATATCGACCTTGTGGTATTTGCGATAGGTGGTTCGGCCTGTCTTGTGCCGCTCATTGAGGCTATTAAAAATAAAAAGCAGATCGCGCTTGCGAACAAAGAATCTCTTGTGAGCGCGGGGCCCGTGATCTCAGGGCTCGCAAAACAGAACGGGGTAAGGATAATACCGATCGATAGCGAGCACAGCGCTATATTTCAATGTCTCGATGGCAGGAGCGATGAACCTTCGAAGATATATCTTACGTCGAGCGGCGGCCCGTTATTGAATGTGGCTAGGAGCAGATTTGATACCCTTACCAGAGGTTTCATATTAAACCATCCGAAGTGGAGGATGGGTAGTAAAATATCGGTCGATTCGGCCACGATGATGAACAAGGGGCTCGAGATAATAGAAGCGCAAGTCTTATTCGGTATACCAGAGAGTTCCGTAGAGGTCCTGGTACATCCCGAAGCCATTGTCCACTCGATGGTTGAGTTTAAGGACGGCGCGATACTCGCCCAGCTCGGCATTCCCGATATGCGTATACCGATACAATACGCCCTGACGTATCCGAAGAGGCAAAGCAATGCTCTCGCAAGGGTCGATTTTTCCGGGCTGGGAACGCTTTCATTCAAAAAGCCGGACTGTAATAAGTTTCCGTCACTAAACCTGGCGCGCAAGGCCGCGAGATCCGGAGGCACGGCTCCGGCTGTTTTGTGCGCTGCCGACGAAGAGGCAGTGACTTATTTTTTAAATGGGCGAATAAAACTTACCGACATACCGAAGGTGGTCGAAAAGGTACTGTCGAGGCATGCAAACATGGAAGATAAACTGCTTTCCCTGGACGGCGTAATTGCTGCACAGCTCTGGGCCAGGGAGGAAGCGAGGTTGATTTGTTGTCATTAATTTGTTTCATCGTAGTCCTGGGTATTCTGGTGCTTGTGCATGAATTTGGCCATTTTATAGCGGCCAGGAAGGTTGGAGTACGTGTCGAAAAGTTCTCCATCGGTTTCGGCCCGAAATTATTTTCAATAAAGAAGGGCGAAACCGAGTATCTCATATCTGCGATTCCGCTTGGCGGATACGTCAAGATGGCCGGCGATGAGCCGGGAGAAAATGTAAAAGGCGAAAAGTGGGAATTTTTATCACGAAGCGTATTTGACCGTTTCAAGATAATTTTCGCGGGGCCTGTATTAAATTACATTGCGGCATTTCTTATATTCTCGATCATATTTATGTTCGGCAGCCCTACGATGACTACGGATGTTGGGAGCCTATTGAAAGGCTACCCAGCCGAGGCGCAGGGTATCCTCGTCGGCGATAAAGTCATGGCTGTTGACGGCCGCGATGTTAAATATTGGGAGGACATGACAGAGCTTATCCATAATCATCGATCCGGTGTTATGAAACTCCTGATTAACAGAGACGGCAAAATTTTCGAAAAAGAGATCACGCCTGTTATGCGGCAGACGAAAGACATATTTGGTAAAGAGGTAAATATGGCTCTCGTCGGTATTGCGCCATCGCAGAAGATAGAGAATGTGAGATACGGCGTGATCGAGTCATTTTATATGGGTTTCAAAAAACTGATGCAACTGACCTATATGACATACAAGGCGCTATGGTCTATCATTGCTGGAAGGTTATCGTTCAGAGAGTCGATGACGGGCCCGATAGGGATATTTGTCATAACCGGTCAGGCGGCAAAGCTTGGACTTATCTATATCCTGCACTTGATGGGGATCCTGAGCGCATCACTGGCGATATTTAACCTCCTGCCGCTGCCGGTACTGGATGGCGGGCATATACTTTTCCTGATAATAGAGCGCTTTCGCGGCAAACCCCTTTCGCTCAAGACCCAGGAAGCGATAGCAAATGTAGGGATAAGCCTGTTGATACTGCTTGCGGTATTCATATTCTATAACGATATGGCTAAATTCGGGATTACCGAAAAGATCATTAAATTATTTCATAAATGATAAACCGCAGAAAGACAAAACAGATCAAGGTGGGCGGCGTAAAAGTAGGTGGCAGTGCGCCTATTTCGATTCAATCAATGGCGAAAGTTGAGACATCGAATGTAAGGGCTTGCATATCCCAGATAAAGAAGCTTGAGAATGCCGGCTGCGAAATAGTCAGGGTGGCGGTAAAAAATCTGAAAGACGCCGAAGCGATAAAAGATATTAAAAGAGGAATAAAAATACCGCTCGTTGCTGATATACATTTCGATTACAGGCTTGCCCTTGCCGCTATAAAAAGCGGTGCGGATAAGATACGGCTTAATCCCGGGAACATGAGAAAAAAGAATGAAATAGAAGAGGTGGTAAGGGCCGCGAAAAAAGCTAAGATACCTATGAGGATCGGCCTAAATTCGGGATCGATCTCTACCGACATGATAAAGGCGGCGCTTGATTATATCAAACTCTTTGAGGAAAAGGATTTTCATGATATAATCGTCTCATTAAAAGCGTCGGACGTCGCGGCGACCGTTGAGGCATACAGGGAGATTTCGAAACGTTGCGACTATCCAATGCACCTGGGTGTAACCGCGGCGGGGCCGTACGATTCAGGCATAGTGAAATCGGCCGTCGGCATAGGCGCTCTTTTATTGGATGGGATCGGTGATACGATAAGGGTTTCGCTGACCGCCGATCCGGTAGAAGAGGTTGTTGCCGCCAGGAGAATTTTGAGCGCTCTTAATCTGCGGCGATTCGGCCCGGAAATAATTTCGTGCCCGGCCTGCGGCCGATGCCAGGTGAATCTTGCTAAGATGGTAGATGAAGTAGGCCGTAGAGTGCAGGGTGCGGGGTACAGAGATAAAAAGATTCGAATCGCGATAATGGGGTGCGAGGTCAACGGCCCCGGCGAGGCGCGAGAAGCGGACATAGGTATCGCATTCGGAAAAGGTTCGGGGGTTTTATTTGAAAAAGGGAAGATCGTAAAAAAGGTAGCCGTAAAGAACGCGGTTGGGGAGTTATTAAAAAATCTATGAGATGGACTGAAGCGCTGATACCTACATTAAAAGAAGATCCGCAGGACGCAGAAGTAATAAGCCACAAGCTCATGATCCGGGCGGGCTACATAAGAAAACTTATGTCGGGCACATATTCATATCTTCCGCTGGGCGTGCGCGTATTGCTCAAGGTGGAAGCTATCATACGAGAGGAACTTAACTCTGAAGGCGCGCAGGAGGTGCTTCTACCGGCTATCCATCCCCCCGAAATATGGAAGAAGACGGGCCGATACGATGTCCTGGGCCCCGTCCTTATAAAGTTTAAAGACAGGCATGGCAAGGAATGCGTTCTTGGACCTACGCACGAGGAGATAATCACCGATCTCGTGGCGAACAATGTCAGATCCTATAAAGACCTGCCGCGGATCCTGTATCAGATACAGGCCAAATTCAGAGATGAACCTCGTCCCCGTTTCGGTATAATGCGGACGTCGGAATTTATAATGAAGGATGCATATAGCTTCGATTGCGATGCTGAGGGGCTCGAGAAGAGTTACAAGAAAATGTATGATGCCTACTGCAGGATATTCGAGCGCTGCGGCCTACCCTTTATAGCGGTCGAGGCCGATTCCGGAATGATGGGCGGGAATATGTCGCACGAGTTTATGGTCCCGTCCGAGGCCGGCGAGGACAGGATCGTCGTGTGCGAAAAATGTAAATACGCGGCGAGCACTCACGTCGCGAAATGCCAGGCGCCTAAGACAAAGGCTCTGAATGAGAAGAAGCTTCCCATAGCCGAAGTTGAGACACCGGGCATTACAACGATCGAGAAGGTAGCCGAGCTACTCAAGGCCGAACCGGCCAGGCTCGTAAAGACTCTCATCTATAAGGCCGATGACAAGGTAGTCGCCCTTCTTATCCGCGGCGATATTGACGCGAACGAAGCGAAGCTGGCGAATTATCTGAAGTGCGGCCATCTTGAGCTTGCCGATGCGAAGACGATAGAGAATTCCACCGGGGCGCCGGTAGGGTTTTCAGGCCCGGTTGGATTAAAAAATATACGCATAGTCGCTGACTACAGTATCAAGGATATGGTGAATTTCATCACAGGCGCGAATAAAAAAGACGCGCATCTAATTAATGTAAACTTCGATCGCGACTTTGAGACGAGGCAGTTTGGGGACTTCCGCGTCATCACGAAAGACGATCCGTGCCCGGCATGCGGCAAGGCCGCTTTAGAGATGAAACAGGCAATAGAGGTCGGCCACACATTCAAACTCGGCACAAAATATTCCGATATCCTTGGCGCGAAATTCCTCGATAAAGACGGAAAAGAAAATGTGGCGATAATGGGATGTTACGGCATTGGCGTAAACAGGATTCTCGCAAGCGCTATAGAGACCTCGAACGACAAGGACGGCATCATCTGGCCCGCCTCTATAGCGCCGTATCAGATCATAATTCTTGCCCTCAATGTCGAGAATAAGAAGGTAAAAGAGCTTGCAGATGAAGCTTATAAAAAATTATCCAAGCACGGCTACGATGTGTTATATGATGACAGAAGCGAATCGGCAGGCGTGAAATTCAAAGACGCCGATCTGATAGGCATTCCCATAAAAGTCATAATAGGCGAGAAGAACGCGAATAAGGATATAGTTGAAGTCAAGGACCGCAAAACCGGCAAAATCGACCAGATCCCGGCAAAAGACCTGGAATCCCACCTTAAAAGCCTGATTAAGTAGATTTTTCTTGACACTCTAGCCATATTATAGTATAAAGTATATACTCTATTAGAAAGGGAGGGAAAGTGGGTTTATTGATTTAAACCCACTTTTTTATTCGTATGGAAGTGACGGAACAGGTTAGTTCGCTAATTGCCAGTTATCTAGAGGAAAACAGCATAGATTTGGTCGAGATTACCTATAAGCGCGAACAGGGCAGCATGATCTTAAGGCTTTTGGTGGATACGGCCCAGGGCATCACTATAAATGAGTGCGAGAAGCTTAATAATTACCTAAGTGAGTTTTTGGACAAAAACGATATCGTAGACGAGCATTACTTGTTAGAAGTTGCATCGCCGGGCCTTGATAGGCCCATCACGACCGATAAAGATTTCAAAAGGGTCATGGGCAAAGAGTTGTATATATCCACGTATGAACGGATAGATGCGAAAAAGGAACATGAGGGCAGGCTCATCGGCATGGATAAGGAGAGCGTGATCATTGAATCCGGCGGAGTGGCCACAGTGATACCGAAAATAAAGATCGCCAGAGCGAAACGCAGGATTGAAATATAGAAGAGGTGAATAGCATGAACAACGAAGAATTGTTGACGGTACTGGAGCACATCGAGCGCGAGAAAGGAATAGAGAAAGAATTTCTATTTAAGGCTATAGAGTCCGCTCTGACGAGCGCTGCACGCAAAATCATGGGCAATAAAGAGGCTGAGATAGCGGCAACGATAGACCGGTCTACAGGCGCGATAAAGATAATTAGTGAGGGCAGGGAGATAAAATCGGATGAGTTCGGCCGTATTGCGGCCCAGACCGCCAAACAGGTCATAATACAGAAGATTCGCGAAGCGGAACGGGATATAGTGTTTGAAGAATATCAAAAGAGGGTTGGCACTATCACAGGCGGCTCGGTCCATAGATTTGAAAGAGGCGACATAGTGATAGACTTAGGGAAAACGGAAGGTGTCCTACCGAAATCCCAGCAGTGCCAGAAGGACCGTTATAAACAGGGTGACAGGGTGCGGGTGCTGATACTTGAGGTGTCGAAGACCTCTCACGGGCCGCAGATAGTACTTTCAAGAAGCGATGCGCAGTTCGTAAAGAAGCTTTTTGAGATAGAGGTTCCTGAGATAACCGAGGGGATCGTTGAAATAAGATCGATATCGCGCGATGCCGGCGAGCGTACCAAAATAGCCGTATGGTCCAAAGATGAGAAGGTTGACGCTGTGGGGGCCTGCGTGGGTATGCGCGGCTCACGCGTAAAGGATATTGTAAGAGAATTGCAGGGTGAACGGGTGGATATAATAAGATGGAGCGATGACTTAAGGGAGTATGTTAAGGAGTCGCTAAAGCCTACAGAGATCTCGGAGATAAAGATAGATAAGGCGAATAAGAAAATCGAAGTCGTTGTACCCGACGATCAGCTTTCGATAGGGATAGGAAAGCACGGGCAGAACATAAGGCTTGCTTCGAGGTTGATAGGCTGGGAAATGGATATACGAGGTAAAGAAGGAAAGGCAAAATTGGCGGAAGCCGCAAAGGAGAAAGAGATTGTGCCCGATGTGGTCGCCGGTGCCGGTGAAAGCGAAAAAGTGGTAACCGTGGTAAAATTGACTGACCTTGAAGGAGTAGGCCCGAAGGTCGAAAAGGTATTGATAGGGGCAGGGTATGATACAGCCGAGAAGATCAAGGCTCTTACGGTTGAAGACCTGACGAAGCTTGAAGGTATTGGTAAAAAAACCGCAGAAAAGATATTGAAGTCAGCTAAAGAAAACGGATAATAATGATAAAGAAAACTAAAGAAAAAGAGACAAAAGAAAAGAAGAAATCGGTAGCTAAGACTGTCGCATCTAAACTAAAAACTAAAAAGGCGTCGGCGAAGAGCACCCCTGTAAAAATTATAAGTAAATCCCCGGAGAAAGCGTTGCCGAAGAAACTGCTTAAAAAAGAACCTCTAGTAGTAAAGCAGGCCGTTGTTTCCTCCGAACCAAAGAAATCTGAAGCGCTTTTTACGAAAAAAATCGAACCTGTTAAACAGGAAGCGAAAAAACCTGAAATAAAAACACCGCCGATAAAAGAAGCTGCTGTTCCGGCGCCCAAGGTATCGGTGACGCCGAAAGCGGTGGCAGCACCTAAGATAGAAGAGGCACCGAAAATCCCGGAGCCGGTTGTCGAAGCGCCGAAGATAAGGATCCTGGAATTGGAAGTTCCTATAACGCTTAAGGATCTTGCACAGAAGGTGGGGGTTAAACCCAATGAGATCATATTAAAGCTGATGGCCAGAAATATATTTGCAACGATAAATCAGGGGCTTGGTGAGGATCTCTTGACGAGTATATTGAAGGAGTACAATATAGAATTTAAGAAACCACCCAAACTGGAGGACCAGGTTGTAAAAGAGCACAGGGAACTCGAAGAGAAACAGGATGTGAAGCATCTGGCTTCAAGGCCGCCCGTTGTAACGTTCATGGGCCATGTCGACCACGGAAAGACGAGCCTTCTGGACTTTATCAGAAAGACACGCGTTGCCGACAAGGAGAAAGGCGGCATAACACAGCATATAGGCGCCTACGAAGTTAAATTTAAGAACGGGTCCGTCACATTCCTGGACACGCCCGGCCACGAGGCCTTTACGGCAATGCGAGCGCGAGGCGCCAATGCGACCGATATAGTGGTGCTGGTCGTCGCGGCTGATGACGGCGTGATGCCGCAAACGAAAGAGGCGATCGATCATGCCAGGGCAGCGGGTGTCCAGATAGTGGTTGCATTGAATAAGTGTGACCTTCCATCTGCGAATATCGATAAGGTTAAGGGGCAGCTTTCACAGATAGGCCTTACCGCTGAGGATTGGGGCGGGAAGACGATAGTTATTCCGGTCTCCGCGAAAACAGGAGATGGTGTTGAACACCTACTGGAGATGTTGCTTTTGGAGGCAGAGCTTCTGGAGCTTAAAGCAAATCCGCACTTAA
>JBAZUO010000002.1:81308-97501 GCA_041661345.1 Candidatus Omnitrophota bacterium
CACTTAAGGGCGAGAGGCGTTGTGATAGAAGGAAAATTATCCAGCGGTCAGGGGCCGGTAGCTACGGTGCTTGTGAAGAACGGGACACTGCGCGTAGGTGATACATTGCTTACGGGCATGTATTACGGTCGTATCAAGGCGATGATGGATCATACCGGCAAAAGGGTCGATGAAGCGCCGCCCTCAAAACCGGTCAGCATATTGGGGCTCTCCGGCGTACCGATGGCAGGCAATGAGTTCTTTTCGGTTAAGGACGAGAAGAAGGCAAGGATATTGTCAGCACTTAAACAGGATGAGGCACGCGTCAAAAAATTAAAATCTTCGCAGAGGGTGACCCTGGAGGATTTCTACAAGCAGATGAAAGACGGTATTGCTAAACAGCTGGCCATAGTCTTGAAAGCCGATGTGCAGGGTTCGCTCGAGGCACTGAAAGCATCGTTATTGGAGTTAAATACAAAGGATGTGAAGATAGATATCATTCACGCGGATGTGGGAAATATAAGTGAATCCGACGTAATGCTGTCGGTTGTATCCAATGCCGTAATAATCGGATTCAATGTCAAGACAGAAGCGGGCGCTGAAGAGTTGGCCGCCAAGGAAGGTATTGAAATAAAAGTTTATGGAATAATATACGAGGTGATACTGGATATAGTCGCAGCGATGGAAGGCCTGCTCGAGCCGTTCTCTAAAGAAATCTTTGTCGGCAGGGCTTCCGTAAAGCAGGTATTTAAAGTTACGAAGGCCGGTACGATCGCCGGCTCTATTGTTGTCAGAGGCAAGATCGTGCGCACCGGCATCGCTAAATTGATACGGGATAAGGATATAGTCTATGAGGGTAAAATATCGTCGTTAAAACGTTTTAAAGACGATGTGCGCGATGTGGCCGAAGGTGTGGAATGCGGTATAGGGCTCGATAGGCACAACGATATAAGGTCCGGGGACCTCATCGAAGTTTATAGTATCGAAAAAGTGGCCAGAAGACTGGATTCCAAGAAATGAAGAAACGAATTTTAAGCGGAATGCGTCCGACCGGAAGGCTGCACCTGGGCCATCTTGTGGGCGCGCTTAACAACTGGGTTAAGCTGCAGGAAGAGTATCAGTGTTTTTACATGGTTGCTGATTGGCACGCCTTGATGAGTGAGTATGAAGACCCGAAGGGCATGAAAGAGTCTTCCTACGAGATGGTGCGTGATTTTGTTGCTGCAGGTATTGATCCGGAAAAATCCGTAATATTTGTTCAATCGCATGTGCCAGAACACCTGGAGCTTGCTATGGTATTTTCGGATATAACCCCTCTTGCATGGGTTGAGAGGGTGCCGACATATAAAGAGCAGCTTAGGGAGATCAAGGGGCGTGATCTTACGACTTACGGATTTTTAGGGTATCCGGTTCTTCAAGCGGCGGATATCGCCATATACAAGGCCAATGCGGTACCTGTAGGTATCGATCAGGTCCCGCATCTGGAGTTGACGCGCGAGATAGTACGCAGGTTTAACGGCCTTTACAGGAAGAACATTTTTCCGGAACCCGAGGCGATACTTACGAAGACACCAAAGCTATTGGGGCTCGATAACCGCAAGATGTCGAAGAGCTTTGGAAATTTTATAGCGCTTTCCGATACGCCTGAAGCGATAGAGAAGAAAGTGACCTCTATGATCACCGATCCTGAGCGCATTAAATTAAATGATAAGGGACATCCCGATATATGTAACGTCTTTAGTTATTTCTCTACATTTGCAGGCGGCGAGTTGAAGGCGAATGTCAAAGACTGGTGTACGGGCGCTGCGAAGGGCTGTACCGAATGCAAGAAAAATTTAGCTAAAGTGCTGATAGAGTATCTTGAGCCGGTCAGGATTAAAAGATCGAAACTTTCGGATTCTTCGGTTGAAGATATCATAAGACAGGGCGATAAGCGCGCGAGGCTTGCGGCATCCGAGACGTTGGGAGAGGTTAAAAGGCTTGTGAATTTTGTAGCCTAGGCAAGGCTGATGAGTTACAAAGTAAAGCTCGATGTTTTTGAAGGCCCATTAGATCTTCTGTTGTATTTAATACAGAAGGACGAAGTGGACATTTCGGATATTCCGATCGCGAGGATAACGGATCAGTATCTGGAATATCTCGAGTTGATGCAGCTTCTGGATCTGAATATCGCCGGTGAATTTATAGTGATGGCGGCAACGCTGATGCACATCAAGTCGAAGATGCTTCTGCCGCCCGATCTTGCTGAAGGCGAAGAAAAGTTGGAAGAAGACCCAAGGGCCGAACTGGTGCGCCGTCTTCTTGAGTATAAACAGTTCAAAGAGGCGGCGAGTCAGCTGTCCCAGATGGAGTCACACCAGAAACATTTTTTTGCCAGAGTAGGATCCGGCATCAAGGAGGACGAGCTTCCGCCTCCGGCGCCTGAAGAATATTTTGAGGCCAGCCTTTTTGACTTGATATCGGCGTTCACTAAGGTTTTAAAGGATATACCCAAAGACGTATTCTATAAGGTAGTAAAAGACGAGTTTACGGTTTCCGAAAAGATACATGACATACTGCATCTCCTGGTTGAAAAGAAGATGCTGTTTTTTACCGAGTTGTTTAAAGTCGCGAAGACAAAGTTTGAGATAATAACGATATTCCTGGCAATCCTGGAGCTTATAAAGATCAAGGAGGTCACGATCGTGCAGTCGGCGCCTTTTGCCGAAATCGAAATTGTCAGAAACGCGGAAACGATAAAACCTCAAGAGGAGAAGCATGGATAGGCAGGAGGCAAGAAGCATTATAGAGGCCTTGCTATTTGTGAGCGATAAACCGATATCGATAGATACGCTCAAAGAGGTTCTTAAAGATGTGGAGCCGACAGAGATAAGATCCATCACGGAAGAATTGAACCAGGAATATGCAAAGACCGGCAGGAGTTTCAGCATAAAGGAGATAGCCGGCGGGTTTCAGATGCTTACCGACCCGGTATACAGCAAGTGGATATCGGCTCTCTATAAGCGTCCGCAGGACAGACTTACGGGCCCTGCGTTGGAGACCCTGGCGATCATAGCGTACAAACAGCCGCTTACAAGAAGCGAAGTAGAGATTATAAGGGGAGTCAATGTTGACGGGGTCTTGAAGACGCTTGAAGACAGATCCCTGATAAGAACCAAAGGAAGGGTCGATGCCCCGGGGCGGCCCATATTGTACGGCACCACTACGGAATTTCTCCAGCATTTCGGGCTTAAGTCTTTAGAAGAGCTTCCGAAGCTGAAGGAGTTTAAGGAGACGGATCTGGATTTTGTGAAAGAGCAGGAGAAAAGAGAAGTAATAGATACTCAGACCGGGAAACTTGTTGTGCAGGACACTGCGCCGCAGGGCAGCCCGGTTAAGGAGGGAGCGGATAAAGATGAAAGCCTTACGCAGAACGGTTGATTCTATAGATTCCGAGATATTGTCTCTTTTGAACAAGAGAGCCGATGTGATCTTGAAGATCGGAAAGATCAAGGCCGGAAAGAAAGAGTCTATCTATGTGCCGGCCCGCGAGAAGGATGTTTACAGAAAACTGGTCTCGAAGAATAAAGGCCCGACCCCCAACGAATCGGTGAAGGCGATATTCAGAGAGGTGATGTCCAGCGCGCTCAGTCTTGAGCGGCCGATTTCAATAGCTTACCTCGGCCCGGAATTCACATTCACGCATATAGCCAGTATGAAGAAATTCGGTTCGAGCGTCGGTTATATCGGCTGTGGTACGATAACAGAGGTTTTCAGTGAGGTTGAAAAATCGAGAGCGGATTACGGGGTTGTGCCTATAGAGAATTCGATCGAAGGCGCGGTGAACCATACCCTCGACATGTTCATAGGTTCGGATCTTAAGATTTGTTCTGAAATTTACCTTGAGGTTTACCATAATCTGCTGTCGAAGGAATCGTCGAAGAATAAGATAAAAAAGATCTATTCGAAAGCGGAGGTCTTCGGCCAATGCAGGCTTTGGCTTGAGTCTAACCTGCCCAGGGCTGAGCTGATAGAGGTATCCAGCACCGCCAAGGCTGCCGAGATCGCTTCGCGCCAGAAAAATGCCGCGTGCATTGCGAGCGAACTGGCAGGCAGGAAATATTCTCTTAAAATGCTGTATAGATCTATCGAGGATAGCGCGCATAACGTAACGCGATTCCTTGTTATCGGGAAGAAGGATGCCGAACCGACCAAAGAGGATAAGACGTCGGTTATGTTTTCAATAAAGGACAAGGCGGGAGCGCTGCATGATATGCTTCTTCCTTTCAAAAAGAACAGGATAAATCTCACAAAGATAGAGTCAAGGCCTTCAAAAGTGAGGGCGTGGGAGTACTATTTCTTCGTTGATCTGGAAGGCCACTACAAGGAGCCGAGGATCGCGAAGGCGCTTTCGGAGCTCGAGAAGTCGTGCTCATACATGAAGGTGCTGGGTTCGTATCCGATAGGGGATAGTGTGTAAAGATGAAGAATTTGGTTAAACCGAATATATTAAGCGTGAAAAATTATGTTCCCGGCAAACCTATTGAAGAGGTTCGGCGTGAGCTGGGGCTTAAAAATGTCATAAAGCTTGCATCGAATGAGAACTGCTTTGGCCCGTCGCCAATGGCCATCGCGGCTGTGCGTAAGGCGCTCAAGACCGTAAACAGGTATCCCGACGGCGCTTCGTTCTACTTAAGAAAAAAACTGGCCGAATATCTGAAGGTGGGCGAAGACAATCTTATATTCGGCAACGGTTCCGATGAGAGCATATGCCAGGTGGTCAGGACTTTTGTCAGCGACGGCGATGAAGTCGTTATTGCGCGTCCGACATTTTTAATATATGAAATTGCCGCGCATCTTCAGAACGCAAAAATTAAGACCGTACCGTTGACGCGCGAGTTTAAGTATGACTTGAAGCAGATGAAAAAAGAGATAACGGCCAGGACGAAGCTTGTTATCATAGCAAATCCCGACAATCCTACGGGCACCTATGTTACGAAGAATGAATTAGATGAGTTCTTTAAAGGCTTGCCGGAAAAGATAGTTGTTTTTCTGGATGAGGCCTATTTCGAATTTGCAAATTACAGTTTTAAAGATTATCCGAACGGGCTTAATTATCTAAGTGATCGGCGCATCATACTCGCGAGAACTTTTTCGAAGATTTACGGGCTGGCGGGATTGAGGATCGGTTATGCTGTTTCAAACCCTGAGATCGTAAGCTGTATGGAACGCGTCAGGGAACCGTTCAACGTGAATATTCTCGCCCAGGCTGCCGCGCTGGCTGCGCTTGACGATAAGGTGTTTTTAAAAAAGACGCTTGTACATGTCGAGAGAGAGCGGAAGTTCCTTTATTCGGCATTTAGCAAGATGGGGCTGGGATATGTCAGGAGCGCGACAAATTTTATCATGGTAAATACCTTTAAGGATTGCAAGGCTGTATTTAACGGCCTTTTGAAAGAGGGAGTGATAGTCCGCGATATGAAGGCTTGGGGGTTGGATACATACATACGCGTCACTGTAGGGACGCGCAAAGAGAATGTCAAATTCATAGAAGCATTGAAAAAAATCGGAGTTTAAATATGATTATAGTTTTGCGGCCCGACGCTACCGAGAAGCAGGTTAATCATCTAGTAGATAAGATTAAGTCGCTGGGACTCAAGCCATGGGTATCCAGGGGTGTCGAAAGAACCATCGTAGGCGTAATAGGCGAAGAGGATGTGATAAGGGTTCAGCCGCTGGAGGTATTTCCCGGCGTAGAAAAAGTTCTTCAGATACTTAAGCCCTACAAGCTTGCCTCAAGAGATTTCAAAAAAGAGGATAGCGTAATAGATATAGGGGGGGGAGTTAAGGTCGGCGGGAAAAAGATAGTCGTGATGGCCGGGCCTTGCTCAGTAGAAAACGAGAAATTGTTGATTGACATAGCCAAAAAAGTTAAAAAGACGGGCGCTGTTGTGTTACGGGGAGGCGCGTTCAAACCGAGAACGTCACCGTATGCGTTTCAGGGGCTGGGTGTGCAGGGATTAAAGTACCTTGCCGAGGCCAGGAAAGAGACGGGCCTGAGGATAATAACGGAGTTGATGGACATACGTGACCTTGACGTTATGCTTAAATATACGGACATCATACAGATCGGCGCAAGAAATATGCAGAACTTTAATCTTTTGAAAGAGGTAGGTAAAACAAAGAAGCCGGTTCTTTTGAAGCGCGGCATGGCAAACACGATAAAGGAATTGCTGATGTCGGCCGAATATGTGCTATCGGAAGGGAATTTCAAGGTTATCCTGTGCGAACGCGGGATAAGGACATTTGAAGACGCGACGCGCTTTACTCTCGACATTTCCGCCGTTCCCGTATTGAAAAACCTGACCCATCTGCCGGTTATCGTCGATCCTTCTCATGCTACGGGCAAATGGGGGCTGGTCGGGCCGTGCGCTAAAGCAGGGATAGCTGTAGGCGCAGATGGCCTTATAGTAGAGGTCCATCCAAAGCCGGAAGAGGCATTTTCTGACGGAGAGCAATCATTGATTCCCTCGAATTTCGAGAAACTTATGAAGGAAGTGAAAAAGGTTGCCGAGGCCGTCGGAAGAGATCTATGATGCAGTTTAAAAAAGTTACAATTATCGGAGTGGGATTGATCGGAGGCTCTATAGGGCTGGCCATCAAAAAGCGTGTCCCGGCTGTGGAAGTAACCGGTGTTTTCAGGCGGCCGTCTACGCTGCGAAAAGCGCTTAAATATAAGGCAATAGATAAGGGCACTATGTCTCTTGCTGAAGGTGTAAGAGATGCGGATCTTATAGTATTGGCTGCGCCGGTCCACACGATAGTTGCCACAGCCAGAGAAGCTATTAAACACGCCAAAAAAGGTGTTGTTATAACGGATGCGGGAAGCACAAAGGCATGGATAGTCGGTAAGATCGAAAAGGTGTTATCCGGCAACAGTTCGATCCGTTTTGTTGGCTCTCATCCGATGGCGGGTTCAGAGCATGCCGGCGTAGAATTTGCCAGGAAGGATCTTCTCGATGGCGCCCCGTGTATAGTGACAAAGACAGCTAATACAAACAAGCGGGCGCTTGAAAGAGTGATCGATTTTTGGAAGGCGCTGGGCGCTAAAGTTATTATATTAAGCCCATCGGGGCATGACAGAAGTGTTTCTCTAGTAAGTCATCTACCGCACATAGTCGCATTCGGGTTGGCGGGTGCCGTGCCGTCAAAGCAGCTTGTATATGCAGCAGAGGGGTATAAGGATACGACTAGGGTTGCATCGAGCGATCCGGAGCTTTGGGCAGATATCTTTTTGACCAATAGGAAAGAGATAGCAAAGGCTTGCCGTGAATTCGAAAGGTACTATAAGGCTATTTTAAAATCCATATCCGGGAATGATTACAGAGGTACAGTACGGCTTCTAAAGGCGGCCAAATCGAACCGCGATAAATTAGTCTATGCAAAATAAGAAGAAGCTTGTCATAGCGATAGACGGGCCGGCAGGCAGCGGTAAGAGCACAGTTTCAAAGATAGCGGCAAAGAAGTTAGGTGTTATGTACATAGATACGGGCGCTATGTACAGGGCGCTCACGCTTAAGGCGATGAGGCTAGGATTGAAGCTTGAAGACGAAAGTTCTTTGACTGATTTAGTGCGGAAGACAAGTGTTGATTTAAGGGAGAAAAACGGCTGCCTTAGCGTATTATTGGATGGCGTTGAGGTCTCAGGATTGATAAGGACGCCGGAGCTTACCAATAACGTAAAGTTTATAGCCAGGGTTGCCGGAGTGCGCAGTGAGATGGTGAAGTTACAGCGCGCGATAGGCGAGCGAAATGGCGCGGTGCTTGAAGGCCGCGATATAGGCACAGTCGTATTTCCTGATGCGGACTACAAGTTCTATCTGGATGCTGACATAAAGGAACGTGCGCGCCGCAGGCACAAAGAACTTGTTGAGGCGGGCCAGGCGTCCAGATTGGAAGAAATAACCAGAGATGTTGCCGTAAGGGATGAGTCGGACATGAAAAGATCTGTCGGTGCGCTGAAGGTGGCGCCCGGCGCGGTAGTTATAGATACGACAAATCTGACCATAGACCAAGTAGCGGAAAAGCTGCTTTCATATATCAAATAGACGTATGTCGATAGTATTGGCTAAAAAGATCGGTTTCTGTTTCGGTGTCAAGCGCGCAGTTGCGATGGCAGAGGAGGCGCTTGAGAAAAAACGGCCGATATATTCTTTCGGATCGATCATACACAATAAAGAAGTGGTCAGCGCTCTTTCGAAAAAAGGACTTAAGGTAATAAAGGATATTGGGAAGGTTAGCCGCGGGACAGTCATCATATCTTCACACGGCTTAAGCCCGAAGGTAGTTAAAAAAATTTCGGAAAGAGGGCTTGATGTGATCGATACGACATGCCCGTTTGTCAGGAAGGCGCAGCGGATCGCGCAAAATTTAAGCAGGAGGGGGTGCTCGATAGTAGTTGTCGGAGATGCACGTCACCCGGAGATAAGGGCGCTTGTGGATTTTGTTTCGAGGGACGTGTTTGTCGTAAAGAACGTGGGCGAGGCAAAGAAGCTAAGAATAGGCCGCGCCGATAGAGTCAGTATAATATCGCAGACGACACAATCGACGGAAAATTTTCTTGATGTCGTCAAAGTAATATCAAAAAAGAAACCCAAAGAATTAAGGGTATTCAATACCATCTGTAAGGACGCCGAAGAGAGACAGGCATCGGCAAGGCAGCTTGCGAGAGTAGTAGATCTGATGCTTATTATCGGAGGCAGGGACAGCGCAAATACTAAAAGGCTTTACGAGGTGTCATCCTCGATATTGAAAGATTCGCACTTGGTGGAAACAGAGGCAGACTTAGCGGATCTTTGCATCAATCCGGGTTGGGTGGTGGGCGTAGCAAGCGGTGCGTCCACACCTGACTGGGTAATTAAAAAGGTAGTGAAAAAAATCCAAAGAAAGGGGTTGTGTAATTAATGGTTGAAGAAAAAAATGTAACCGGAGAATCAGAAAAAGACGAATCGGAAGGAGGGGTGGTAAGCGAATTTGCCAGGCTGTATCAGGAGAGCATATCTGCTAATGTGAAGACCGGCCAGATAGTGAAAGGTAAGATCATAGCTGTTAATCAGAAAGACGTGCTTGTAGATATAGGATATAAATCCGAAGGCCTGGTACCCATTTCGGAGTTTTCCGATCCGGAATCGCTTAAGATCGGGGACGAGATCGAATTTTATCTCGAGAGTAAAGAAGATGAGAACGGTATGGTTGTCCTGTCGAGACAGAAGGCCGAACGCGCTGTCGGATGGGATATGGTTGTTTCGAAATACGGAGAGGGTGACACTGTAGACGGGAAAGTGTCCAAGAAGGTTAAGGGCGGCTTCATGGTCAACGTAGGTGTTGAGGCCTTTTTGCCGGCAAGCCTTGCCGCGCTCAGAGGATTCGGGAATCTAAACCAGATGATAGGCCAGACCTTCCCTTTCAAGATCGTGAAGATAAACAAAGCCAGGAAGAATATAGTTGTATCGCGCAAAGACGCGATATTGCAGCAGAAGGACGAAGACAAGAAGAAGATATTCGACAACCTTAAGAAGGGCACTATAGTAAGCGGTATAGTCAGGAACATAACCGATTTCGGCGCTTTTGTGGATCTCGGCGCCGGGATGACCGGCCTTCTGCACATAACCGATATGAGCTGGGGCAGGGTTTCTCATCCGAGCGAAATCCTTGCGATAGGGGACACGGTTGAGGTAATGGTCCTGGATTTCGACCCGGCGAGCGGGAGGGTGTCTTTGGGGTTGAAGCAGAAGACGCAGAATCCGTGGGAGGCTGTCGATGCGAAGTATCCTGCAGGCAGCAAGATCAAGGGAAGCGTAGTTAATCTTGTGCCTTATGGTGCGTTCGTTGAACTTGAAAAAGGCGTCGAGGGGCTGCTCCATATATCAGAGCTTTCATGGACAAAGAAATACGCTAATCCGAACGAACTTTTGGCCATCGGCGATAGGATCGAGGTACAGGTTCTGGAAGTGGATAAAAATAATAAGAAGATATCGCTCGGCATAAAACAGCTCGAGTCGAATCCGTGGCTTGATGTTGAGACCAGGTATCCGGTAGGTACCAAGGTTAAGGGAAAGATAAGGAACCTTACGGATTACGGAGCATTCGTCGAACTCGAGGACGGTATAGACGGGCTGATCCATGTGTCGGACATTTCATGGACTAAACGAATTGCACACCCTAAGGATGTTTTTAAAAAGGCTGAGAAGGTTGAGGCAGTTGTTTTAGCCGCCGATTCCAACAATAGAAGGATATCGCTCGGCATGAAACAGCTCACCCCCGATCCATGGGATGATATAGCGTCAAAGTATATCCAGGATATGGTGTTGCCGGGCAAGGTGACCAAGGTGGCAACTTTTGGTTTATTCATCGAGTTGGATAAAGATCTGGAGGGGCTTGTCCACGTATCCGAAATAGCTTTGACTGAGGGTGAGAAGCTCGAAGAGAAGTATAAAATAGGTGACGAGCTAAAGGTAAAAGTCCTGAAGGTCGATTCGATACAGCATAAGATAGCGCTAAGCCTTAAGAACGCCTAACTTATTTTCGGTCGAAGAACGGATTTTTTCCGGTTACGCTTAATGGGATTCCGAGAGCCTGTCTTGTGTCTCTTGTAAAGAGATTTAAATCAAGGCAGGCTCTTCCTATTGAGTACATTATCCGATTGTCAATATGAAGCTGGCCTGCTACTGATACCGCGGAAGATGCCGCTATACCGAGATCGATCGAGTTATATGCGCAGATGCCTTTTGTTTTTTTAAGCTCTTCGCATTTGCTGTAGCCGCAAAATCCGCAATTAAGCCCTGCGGGATTCGCTCTTACCCCTATAACGATAATAACGGGGGAGATGATTATCGAATTCGCATCGCGTCCCATGCTGGGACGATTTTCTTTGGCCGACATCTCCTTCATTTTTTTAATGATGCCTTTTCTTGTCTTGGCGTCATCTATAATCAGTATTTCGATATTATCGGTTCCTCTTGTTTTGGGTGCGGTCCTGGCGGCGCCGACCATAAGGCTCGACGCTTGAATGGCGGCATTTTTTTCCGGATCATGGATTATCATGACAAATCCTCCTTGCTCAATATTTTATTATCTTACAGGCTATATCTTTATCGAATGCAGGTATTCTTATATCAAGTTCGCCGTTTTTTGAATCTACCGATCCGCTTTTTATTATTTTGCCTTCGAAGGTATTCCACCACTCTATCTTGTAAGAGCCGGAGTCTATTTCGGCGATCTTGAAATAAGCGCCTTCTATCGTATCGGGTTTTATACCGTTATTAATATCTTTCCAATTATATGCCTTATTTTGTATCCAGATAAGCATTTGCCCGGCGACCCTCAAGCCGACTATGCGGGCATTGGTGCAATCACCGCCGAAATAGTTCGTGAGTGTAATATTCTTCAGTCGTATCCAGTCAAGTCCTGTGTTCGATAGCCTTATTGTATGTTCGCCTTTCGGCACATCTATGCCTACTTTGGTATCATATATACACTGATAAATTTTATAGTCTTTCCGGTGTAAACTTCTTTTCCACGGCCCGTTTCCGGATCCTGCCGGAAGCTCTTTGTTTAACACTTGTTTTCCATCCAGCTCGGCTACAAGATTTGCACCTTGTGATACCATATCTATATGTATTATAAATTCACCGTCAGCGGGGTAGTTTACGTGGAAGGTCGGCTCGAGCCTAAAATCTTTTTTTTGAGTGCCGTGTAGGTAGGCATTTACGATCCCGCCTGAGATGTCTCCATTATTCTGGATGTAGAAGGCCTCATACGATTTATCGCCCCACGCATCGGCTGTTTTAATTACTATCTCCGGACAGGCCGTCCGTTCCTTACTAGAATTCGTGAGAACCTGTGTGGTATTCAGAGGGCAAATGTCCTTTGAAGACCAGTCTGTGCCATTCAGGAAATTACTCAAAGCCTTGTAATGATTATATAGTTTCATTTTCTTGATGTACTCGGCCCACCACCAGTTGAGCGGTGTAGCGCAGGCGCCGGTCAACGCGCCTGCCCATAATCCGCTATGGAGAGAAACGGCGTTGCCGTTTACATCAATATCGGCATCGCTTTTGCCTGTGTCCTGGCCGAATTCTCCGACCAGGAGTAATTTATTGTAGGAGGAATATAATTGTCGGTTAACAGTTACGAGGTTTGAAATTATGTCGGACGTTGTATTGCCGTAGAGATGGCGGTCTATCATATCCAGCTCTTTGATCTCCCAGACCGAAGATTCATTGAAATTATTGCCCCACGGATACCCGAGGCTTGTGGTTATTAGCTGACCATGAGGATTCGTGGATTTCAAATATAGGCAAATGTCGCTGACCCATTTCGCAGGGGAGTCGATCTCATTCCATAGCTCAAATGCCATTATATTCGGTGAGTAGCTCCATCGTGCAATGATATATTTAAGGCGGTTTTTGTAAAGCCTGATGGACTCCTGATCGGTAAAAAAGTCCCACGGTTTTTCGCAAGGGCCCCCATTTATTTTATTGTAAGGATTTCTTCTCCACGACTGTTCATCCCACGACCCGCGCTCTTCCATCAGAGAGCTGTATGTGTCCAGCGTAAGTATCAGATGGATACCGTACTCCTTAGCCAGGTCGAGGAGCTTGTCAAGCTTTTCGGCATCCGCGTCATTGTAGCGGCCGGCCTTATCGGATTCTATGCGGAATGTCCACGGTGCATTAAGCCACACCCTCGTAAGGTTGCAGCCGTTTTCTTTCATCAGTTTGAAATACGTTTTATAAGCATCGATATTATTATTTGTGGCCCATGCTATATTATGGCCTATGCCGAAGAATCCCTTGCCGGAATCAAAAACGGGGTAGTGCGGATTATTTTGCCCTTTCCTCAAAAAACCGTTTCCTATTCCTGCAGTCACATTGAATTGTCCCGATATTACACTGGCCGGAGCGAGGGGATTCTTAAGTACCAGCTTGTAAGAATATTTTCCCTTTTTAACAGGAGTGTATCTTATTTTCCACAAAGATTTCTGCCCGGTGTAAAAGGCCGGAATGCTTGCGACCTGCCCGTCCGGAGCGATAATATCTGCGACAAGATCGACTTCATTGTAATCATAAGGATTGTCAAATGTCGGCGATAGCCGTATCGTTATGTCGAACAATTCATATTGATTGACCACATTCTTTGCAGCGGTTACAATTTTCATGTCGGTTTGCGCCGCCTCTGCAGGCAGGGCCAGCGCTGCGTTTATCAGCAACAGGATGAGTAGAAGCTTTTTGCATTTATTCACAGTGTATATACTACTATACAAAAGGGCTTGAATCCATAATTTTGTAAGATTTTTCTTGCTTAAGACTGCTGTTTTGTTATATCCTTGAAAGTATTAGGAGGCAGTGACTATGAAGGTATTTATATTTCTGACCATGTTATTATTGTGTTCCTCATTCTCTTATGCGGAAGGCCTGGATACCCTCATAGCGGTGGCGAGATCCCAGGGTGATATACAAAAGGCATATAAGGAAGAGACTGAGACGTTCAACGATGTGAAGAGGGCTGTAGATAAGGGCTCAATAAAGAATGGGCAGTCGAAAGAAGAGATACGTAAAAAATACGGTGAGCCTGTGATCTCAACCCAGGATTTTACCACAAAAAGAGAAAAATGGGTTTACAAGCCGGCAGCTTCAACATATTCCGAGGGCATAAGGATATATCTGTTCTTCGATAAAGATAGTAACCTTGATGAAATACTGGTGGAAGGCCAGGGCGAGGCCAAAAATTAGATTATGGAAAAAAATATAGATAAACAGCTTGATCTGATAAGGCGCGGCACAGTAGAGATCATACAGTTGAATGAGTTAAAGAAGAAACTCGAGCAGGCTATAAAAGAGAATAAGCCGCTTGTAGTAAAGGTTGGATTCGATCCCACAGCGCCCGATATTCACTTGGGGCACACTGTGCTATTAAGGAAGATGAGGCATTTTCAGGATTTAGGCCACAAGGTTATATTTTTAATCGGTGACGCTACTGCATTGGTCGGCGACCCGTCAGGTCAGTCACAGACAAGAAAAATCCTGTCCGTAGACGAAGTAGATAAGAATTCCAGGACATATGTGAATCAGGCGGGAAGAATATTGCGTAAAGACCCGAATCTTTTTGAGATAAAACATAATAGAGAATGGTTTATACAACCTTTTGGCGCAGAAGGTAAGCATCCCTTTGGATTTGAGCAATTTATTGAGCTTGCACAGAAGTATACGGTTGCACGATTGCTGGAACGAGATGACTTCGAAAAAAGATTAAAGGAGAATAAGCCTATAAGCTATTCAGAGCTCTTCTATCCCCTTATGCAGGGATACGATTCCGTTAAATTAAAATCAGATGTCGAGATAGGCGGTAACGATCAGAAGTTTAATATGCTCGTAGGGCGGGACTTACAGGGTGCATACGGACAGGAGGCGCAGGTTGTAATAACAATGCCTCTGCTCGAAGGCCTTGATGGTGTTAACAAAATGTCGAAGTCGCTCGGTAATTATGTCGGCATTAATGAAAACGCCAAAGATATGTTCGGTAAGCTGATGTCGGTATCGGACGAGCTTATGTATAAGTATTATGAATTACTGACCGATGAAGATGTTGCCAAAATAAAGTCGGGTGTACAATCCGGATCTCTTCATCCCAAGCAAGCAAAGATTAACCTGGCAAAAATAATAACCGCACAATATCATTCTAAGTCCGATGCCGATAAGCAGGCCGAGGAGTTTGATAGAGCATTTAAAGATAAAGGGTTTCCGCAGGATATCCCTCTTCGGGAGATAACTCTCGGTACCAGTAATCTGGGCATTTTGGCGGTCCTTGTTGACGGTGCAAAGCTTCTCTCGAGCAGGGGAGAGGCAAAACGCAAGATCCAGGAAGGCGCTGTCGAGGTAGACGGGTCCAGGGTCAGTGATATTAATTTAACGCTCGCTACAGGCAAAGAATACAAGATAAGGGTCGGCAAAAAGTTCGCCAGAATTCATCTTAGTTAGATGTAAGAATTTTTTAAAAAAAGTATTGACAAAGTTTGTAAAAATGTTATACTTAGCAACTACCGAAAGGAGAAGTATTTTTGATTACTTCACCTTGACAATTTTGGAGTAAGATAGCTAGCTAGAGGATGTAATAGATGACGTTTCTTTAGACGTCATTTTTATTATTTTGAAATCCGTCCCCTGGGCGGATTTTTTTTGATTGTTCTTTCGCAACGAGTTTGAAATAACCGACCAAGTTCCCCCGCATTTTAATATTTTGCGGGAATAGGCCAAGATTAAACTTTAAGATTTTACAATTGGAGAGTTTGATCCTGGCTCAGAGTGAACGCTGGCGGCGTGGATTAGGCATGCAAGTCGAACGATACCGCAAGGTATAGTGGCAAAAGGGTGAGTAACGGGTGAGCAATCTACCCTCGAATGGGGAACAACCTTGGGAAACCGAGGCTAAAACCGCATAAGACCACGGCCGGGCATCCGGCTGTGATCAAAAGTGGGGACCGCAAGGCCCATTGTTCGAGGATGAGCTCGCTTCCTATCAGCTTGTTGGCGGGGTAATGGCCCACCAAGGCTTTTGACGGGTAGCTGGTCTGAGAGGATGGTCAGCCACATTGGGACTGAGACACTGCCCAGACTCCTACGGGAGGCTGCAGTCGAGGATATTTAGCAATGCCCGAAAGGGTGACTATGCGACGCCGCGTGTGCGATGAAGGTCTTCGGATCGTAAAGCACTGTCAGCTGGGAGGAATCTCTGGAGGCTTAATAAGCTTGCAGGGTGACAGTACCAGCAGAGGAAGCCACGGCTAACTCCGTGCCAGCAGCCGCGGTAATACGGAGGTGGCAAGCGTTACTCGGATTGATTGGGTGTAAAGGGCGTGTAGGTGGTGAATTAAGTCGAATGTGAAATCCCTTGGCTTAACCAAGGAACTGCACTCGAAACTGATTTGCTTGAGGGATGGAGAGGAAGATGGAATTCCCGGTGTAACAGTGAAATGTGTAGATATCGGGAGGAACACCAGTGGCGAAGGCGATCTTCTGGCCATCATCTGACACTGAAACGCGAGAGCTAGGGGAGCAAACAGGATTAGATACCCTGGTAGTCCTAGCCGTAAACGATGTTCACTAGGTGTCGGGCCCTCTGGGTTCGGTGCCGCCGTTAACACATTAAGTGAACCACCTGGGGAGTACGGTCGCAAG
>JBAZUO010000003.1:0-94312 GCA_041661345.1 Candidatus Omnitrophota bacterium
TTCTCCCCTGTATCAAGCCTCTTGAATGTGAGGTTTCCGGCTGCATCGTACTCGTAATATACGTCATCTCCGTCTACACTCGAATGCACATCCGCAAGCCACTGATAGTGCATCGTGGTGTCGTCAAGCCAATATTCTATGGTCTGTTTCCAGGTATTATCCGGGCCGAATTCAACATAATAACGGACGGCGCTGTCTGTAAGCCAATGATCCGACGTAAGCAATGTTTTTGACTCTATCCAGCCACTGAGATAATATGCATAACTCCCTTCACCAGCCAAGACTTTCGTCTCCGATAAAGTTAGCAGCGATAATATTATCGTAATATAGGCAAACATACGTTTCATGGCACGATCCTCGTTATTTTTGGATGGATTTCGAATTTAAACCTTTTTCTTATTTTAACACTATAATGACTTGGAATCAATGCTTTTCTTGTAAATCTTAGGAAGGTTATAGCTATTGCACATTAACGTTATTTTTTTGCTATTACTATACCGAAAACCTTATAGCGAGGCACCCTCTTTATAGTAACCTTGCTAAAACCGGCTTTTCTGCAAAGCCCGGACCATTGTTTAAGGCTCAAGCAGTATTCACCTTCGTTTAAAATATGTTTTTTGCCGTTATCGTACATTTGAAATAAGGCTTCCACCCCCGCATCTTCCAGGGCGGATATAAACTCCTGCTCCAAAACTCTCAGAATACGTTTCAACCGCCTGGTATCAGTAGGCTTACCGGTAGTATCCATGTCAACATCTCCGATAATAAAAATACCACCGGGCTTAAGCGTCCGGAATATAGACCTCAGAGCCGGTAACTTATTTTTCAGGTGATGCAGTGTAACCGAGGATACTATCTTGTCGAAAGTGCCGGCCTTAAACTTTAACGATGCCGCATCCATTAGGCTGACGGAAACCGCATTGCCCAGTTTCAATTTTTTGATCTTATCTTTAAAAATATCCGTCATTTCTTTGGAATAATCGATTCCCGTTATGAAACAATTCTTCTTTTGCAGTAATTTTAAACTGAGAAGCCCCGTTCCGCAGCCTATGTCGAGTATCTTATCGCCAGCTTTTACTTTGGTGTTCTTCGCGACCAGGTCCAACAGTGCTTTGTGAAAGCCAAGACTCCCAAGTGTCCGGTCATATTTATTTGACCAGCGCTTGAACCATAGCTTCGTATTCATTTTCTTCTTTGTACTATAATTTTTCATACTTTGCATAGCCTCTCTTCACAATATTGCTATTTTATCAAAATCTATTCCGGCTAAGATAATGCGCCTAGGAATGATATGGATATCATGGAATATCCAATGCTATAATGGTTTAATTATCCCTCCGGACACTATAAGTTTCATGCCCTCTTCGATGGACATCTCTAAAAACTTTACCTCGCTCTTAGGAACCAGGATTAAAAAACCGCTCCAGGGGCTGGGGGTCGTACCGATAAGCACATGAACAAGCTCCTGACCTACCTTCTCCTGCGCCTCCCTGAAACCTTCGTTCGTCATAAATCCCACCGACCATATTCCTTTCGAAGGATATTCCACCAAAACCACTTTTTTAAACGCGCTTTTATCCTTGGAAAACAGAAAACCGACGACTTGTTTTATGGCAGGGTACACCTGACGGATACCCGGAAGCCTCAGGAACCATCCTTCTATGGAGGGAATTGCCTTTCTGCTCAATAGGTGCGAAACGATAAATCCCGCCGTTAAGAGCAGCAACACTACTAAAATAAAACCCAATCCGGGAACCGAAAAACCAAATTCCAATTTTAAATATCTATTGACTATCCCACCCAGGAAACCATCGATCAGCCTAAAAAATAGAAAAAGAAAATAGAGCGTGAGAAATATCGGCAAAACTACAAGTAACCCCGTAACGAAATAATGTTTTAAACCCTTCATGAATGTTTCTCCTTTACGAGTTTCCAGGCTTCCATGGCCCACAATGGAAGCGAAGAGATGCCTAACACAAAAACCCAGTCAAATAGCCCCAAGGGCTCGGTTTTAAACACCGTCTGCAGAAAAGGTATATACACCACTGCCATTTGCAGAAGAAATGATATAAAAGTTGCCAAGACCAATTTTTTATTGGTAAATACCCCCAACTTGAACAGTGACTCCGTCATGCTTCTGCAATTGAAGGAATGAAATAACTGCGAACAGGCGAGCACTATAAATGCCGCCGTTCTTGCGCGGACGATACCCTCTTTTTCAATGAACAAAACAAAAACAAACGCAAGCAAGCTGCAGAAGGCGATGAAGGAACCTTGCATCAGCATTAAAATCACCCTATCTTTTGTGACCACTGCTTCCGTAGATTTACGCGGAGGACGCTTCATGATACGTGGATCAACCGGATCTACCCCCAAGGCAAGCGCTGGCAGGCCGTCTGTTACAAGATTTACCCATAAGATATGTATCGGAAGTAACGGCGCGGAAAGTCCGATCAAAGAAGAAACAAACATGACCAATATTTCACCGGCATTGCATGACAGAAGATAATGGATAAATTTCCTGATATTATCGTAAATTCCCCTTCCCTCCTCGATGGCAGAAACGATCGAGGCAAAATTATCATCCGTTATCACCATATCCGATACTTCCTTAGTAACATCAGTACCGGTGATACCCATCGCTACTCCTATATCCGCCTCCTTAACCGCCGGGGCATCATTAACACCGTCTCCCGTCATGGCCACAATCTCACCATGTCTCCGCCAGGCCCGCACAACCCTTAATTTATGCTCCGGTGAAACCCTGGCATACACCGAAATATTCTTTACTTCTTTATAAAGTTCGTCATCGCTTAATTTATCCAGCTCTTCACCGCTTAATGCCAAAGAATCGTCGTTAAAAAACCCCAGCGCCCGCGCGATCGCGACTGCCGTATTCTTATGATCGCCGGTGATCATTACCGTCTTTATGCCGGCAGATTTACATTCTTCTATTGCCTTTTTTACTTCCTCGCGAGGCGGATCTATCATTGCGATAAGGCCCGCGAACGTAAGATCCCTTTCGGTGATCTTCGCATCATACCTTTCGTGGCCTTTATCCAGAGTTCTATAAGCGACCGCCAGCACCCGCATCGCCTCGCCCGCCAGATCATTATTTATTTTTTGAATATTCACCCTGTCCTCGCCTGTCAATTTCCTGGCTGCGCCGTTCTCTTCGATATTAACACAGTCGCCCAGCAGCATATCGGGCGCGCCCTTGACGAACGCGATCACATGATCGGCATGGGCGCGGATAATCGTCATTTTCTTCCGGTCGGAATCGAAAGGTATTTCATCAACAAAGAGAAACTCTTTCTCTAAACTTTTTTTGGTAATTCCTGCTTTTCCGGCGAGAGTCAAAAGAGCCCCTTCGGTGGGATCGCCTACTATCCTGTAGACGCCGGCGTCTTCGGCCAACTCTGCCCCATTACAAAGCACCCCGCAGCGCAGCATATTCTGCAGATCGGGATAATCAGAGGCCTTAATTTGCTCTTTGCCGGACAGAAACTCACCGCTGGGCGAGTAGCCTATTCCGGTCACTCCAAAAAGTCTGCCTCCCGCGAACATCTTTTGCACCGTCATCTCGTTCTTGGTCAAAGTACCCGTCTTATCTGAACAGATAACCGTGGCACAGCCCAACGTTTCAACGGAAGGAAGTTTGCGTATAAGCGCGTGGCGTTTGACCATCCGATGAACACCTAAAGCCAAGGCGATGGTTACTACCGCGGGCAGCCCCTCCGGGATAGCGGCAACCGCTAAACTTACCGATGTTAAAAAGACATCTATGATCTTGCCGCCCCGCAGCCACTCCAGCAGGAACACCATTCCAACCAGCGCAAAGCATAGATAAACTATCCACTTGCCAAACTCTTCCAGCTTCTTCTGTAACGGTGTGGTCTCACGTCCGATCGACTGCACCAGGCCGGCGATCTTGCCCAGCTCCGTCTGCATACCGGTATGAACAACTAATGCCTTTGCTTTACCGGAAGCAACTGAGGTTCCCATATAAACCATATTCGCCCGATCGGCGAGAGGAATCTCCTTCTTCTCTAAAATGTGAATTGTCTTTGCGACAGGTGTCGACTCCCCTGTGAGGCTGGCTTCCTGGACACCAAAATTAACGCTGATCCAAATCAAACGGCTGTCCGCAGGGACACTGTCACCGGCTTCGATCTCGATCAAATCACCGGGGACTAATTCCGATGAAGAAATGACTTCATGCCGGCCGTCGCGAATCACTTTTGAGGCGGGGTTGGATAACTTTTTTAATGCGGCGAGGGATTTTTCCGCACGATACTCCTGGATAAAACCTAAAATGGCGTTCAATATGACAATTGCGACAATCGCCAGGGAGTCTATCCACTCTTGCAGGAACCCTGAAACTAAAGCGGCGCCGATCAGGATCCAAATAATAAAATCATTGAATTGTTCGAAGAAGATAGTTAATGGGCCTATGCCTTTTTTCTGCTCGAGCTGATTCGGCCCAAATTCTGCCAAACGTTTCCCGGCATCTATCTTGCTAAGCCCGGTTCGAGGATCGCTATTTAATATCCCGATAGCCTCATCTACGGTAACACTGTGAAATTTTGTTTTTGTCATAACCTATTACTTCACCCCTGCTATTTTTACTTTAAAGAGGCCGCGGCGTTGTCCCCCGCCAGGTAGCCGGTGGAAAATGCCTGCTGGAGGTTATATCCGCCGCTGGAGGCAGCGCCTTCAATTACTTCGCCGGCAAAATATAGGCCCGGGACCGTCCTTGACTCCATCGTACGCGGATTCATATCTTTATGCGATACCCCGCCGCCCGTAACCATAGCCTCTTCTATAGGAAGGCTCCCCGTTATGGTCAATGGGAGTTCTTTCAACATTTTTATAATTGTCTGACGATCGGTTTTGGTAATTTGATTCGCGCGCTTGGCAGTCGGCATATCGAGCAGCGACAGGAATACGTCCACCATCCTTTTCGGCAGCATGTCCTGCATGAGCGTCCTGATCTGGACGCTTCCCTTGATGGAGAATTTATAGACCAGTTTACTCTCAAGCTGTTCAGCTCTTAAGCCCGGCTTAAGATCAATCGTCATGGGGATCTCTTTATATTTCTCGAGCGCAGTTACGATATCACCGGATATATCCAGGATGAGCGGGCCCGATACGCCGAAATGTGTGAACATGAGTTCCCCTATATCGGAATTTATTTTCTTCTTTCCAAGGTGGAATACAAGGCGGATATTTTCGAGGCCCAAACCCTGTAGATCTTTAACCCAAGTCTCTTTCGTTTTGAGCGGAACGAGCGCAGGTTTAAGAGGTTCTATCTTGTGCCCGAGGTGCCGAGCCATCTCAAAACCATCCCCGGCAGATCCGGTGGCTTTGTAGGATGCGCCGCCTGCGGCAATTATTACTTTCTTTGCTTCGATAAGATCAGCATTTTCGCAGGACAAAACGAAAATCCCATTCCGATGTTCAATGGACGCTATGCGCGTATTGTATATTGCGGTAACCCCGTTCTCCTTGAGGCATCCTTCCAATACGGACACCACCGACTTTGCTTTGTCGGTAATAGGAAATACACGGCCCTGCCTCTCGACTTTTAACTCGAGGCCCTTTGACCGGAAGAACTCTATAATATCTTCGTTGGAGAATGAAAAAAAAGCGGTCCTGAAAAATTCGCCGCAAGGCTCGAACTTTTCTATAAACACGCTTATCGGCGCGGCATTGGTGATATTGCATCTGCCCTTGCCGGTCATCAATATCTTTACGCCGAGGGATGAATTGCGTTCTACAAGCGCAACACTTTTGTTAATACTGCCCGCCCTGATCGCGGCCATACAGCCGGCCGCGCCGCCGCCTATGACAACTATGTCGAATGAATTTTTCATCTTGAGGCAGCTACGGCGGCTATCACAGCCGCGCCTTTGCCGGAACCGTCTTTAGCTAAAACCATCCTGACGAGGGCCGACTTAGAACCGAAAATTCCATCCAGACAAGACCTCATATTTTTCGCGAAGGTCGGGTGTTTTTCGTATACACTGCCGTCAATCGCAACCACATGCTTTCTCGATAAACGCCTATCCATCTTTTTTATTATAGCGGCAATGCAGGACGCGCTTATCCGCGCGCCGCGCCGCGATACGGATTGACATATCTCTTTTATCCGGCGCCTTTCCTCTGGAGTAGACTTCGCAATGCCCGCCTTTTTCAATACCGACGCCGTCTTTGAAAGGCCGGCGGTTTTATCCGCCTCTATCGCAGACATATACTCCGTCTTAAATTCCACATTTAACCCCAGGTCGTCTTCGATGACCAGGCCTGCAATGCGGCCAAGATACATGCCGGATACCATCTTCTCCAATATCTGCTGCCCGGGCCTGTCGGATTTTTTATCAAGTTCTCTGTCGTAAGAAGTTGACTTAAGTTTATTAAAATTCCCCCATTCGGTATTTATGATCATGCCGCCGGACGCTTCTTCCGGATAACAGGCGTTCGTGCCGGTGCCTAATATTACGCCTATATCGCAGTCCGGATTTTCGTAGCATTTTGCGGCGAGAGTACCGACGGTATCGTTCGCAAGCGCCGATATCTTGACATTATCCACGCCTTTTCTTTGAAGCGCCTTCTTAAAAAGGCTGACGACGTCATTACCAACCACGCCCCTGACATTAAATCCCTTGGTCCAACAAACAAGTCTTCCACTGTTAATGCCGGTCTGTTTTACCGGAAATGAGAACGTGAAGCCGAGATTGAGATCTTCGCCGGATTCAAGTTGATATTTTTTTAGAAATTTTTTTAAGCAGGCGGCAATGAAATCAAAAAACGATTCGGCGCTGCCGGTAAGATGGGCTTTGGGAATAACAAACTTCATCGTATTCGAAGACGCGCCGGTCTTGCCGCTTCCCATTAGAACCAATTCCAGAATACGGAAATTAGTGCCGCCCAGGTCGAGTGCTATAAACGTTCCTTTTTCGGCGCCGGTCGGCGGCGTAACATAGGTAGGGATCATCTTTAGAGAGCTCTTCTTAAGGGCAAGCCCCCTACCCATCTCAAGTTGAAAACTCTTAATGATGTCGCGCGTTTCGTTTAAAGGTAATTCGAATATGCCCAGATCCGTCATCTCGATATTTTTAGCACCTTATATTTCAATACACCTGCGGGAACATTGATCTCCGCAATCTCGTTTACCTTGTGATTCAATAAGCCGCTTCCTACGGGAGAAGTAACGGATATTTTGCCCTGTGAATAGTCCGCTTCCTCCTCGGCAACTAGCTTGTATTCCAGCTCCTCGCCCGACTTCATATCTTTAAGTTTCACGGTCGCCCCTATAAGGACCTCATCCTTCGGAATATTTTCATCATCGAGGATGTGTGCACTGGCCAGTAGATTCTCGAGTTCAGAGACCTTTTTCTCATTCAATCCCTGGGCATCCTTGGCCGCGTCATATTCGGCATTCTCGCTTATATCGCCATGCGCCCTTGCTTCGCCTATAGCCTTCGAAAGCGCTTTACGCTTGACGGTCTTCAGATGCTCAAGCTCTTTTCGTAATTTTTCGTATCCTTCCGGCGTTAAGTGTGAAGGGCCTTTTGCCATTTCTCTTCTCCTTTTGTTTCATTATTTTTCATACAGGATTTTTTATCATGCGGGCAGTTTCCGGTCCAGCAATACAGGCATAATTTTTCTTTGGGCAATCCTATAGCCTCAACCATATCATCTACCGTCTGGTACCTTAACGTCGTCACTTCTATATCCTTCGCTATCCAGTCAACCATCTTCTTATACTTCGCGCTTTTATTATCGACATACTCTGCCACGTCCTCTATATCATGGCCCTCGATACTGTGAATCGCTTTCCGCGCGGCCAACTCTTTGATGCTGCGCGTCGAGAGATTGAATTTGCACGGAAACATAAGCGGCGGGCAGGCAGGCCTGGCATGGATCTCCTTCGCCCCCGCATTCCATAACTTCTTGATGGCGAAATTCTTAAGCTGAGTTCCCCTCACGATCGAATCATCACAGACCACTATCTTTTTGTTTTTAATGATCTCTTTAACCGGGATCAGTTTCATCTTCGCTATGAAGTCGCGTTTTTCCTGAGACGGCGGCGTATAACTTCTGCCGTAACCAGGGGTATATTTTACCAGCGGGCGCCTGTACGGCTTGCCGGATTCCATCGCATATCCTATCGCGTGCCCCACCCCTGAATCCGGCACTCCCGCGACAACATCCACATCTATATCCTTATCGTGCTTCGCTAAAAGCCTGCCGCTTCTCTCTCTGACCATTTCTACGTTTACCCCCTCGTAACTCGAGGCGGGAAAGCCTGTGTATATCCATAGAAATGCGCATATCTGGTTGGTACTATTGCCGGGATTCTTTTGAACAATACCGGTTTCATTTAATAAAACTATCTCGCCGGGTGAGAGATATTTCACGGTTTCAAAATCATTATTCGGGAACGCGCTCGTTTCCGACGCCACGGCCCAGGCATCGCTGCGCTTCCCTATCGCAAGCGGTGTATATCCGTAACGGTCTCTGGCCGCATAAACACCGTCCTTATTTAAGACCAGAAGCGAGCATGATCCTTCTATGATCTTGTGCATCTTTTCGATCCCATCGACGATATCGTCGCCCTCCACTATGAGTTTCGCTACAAGTTCCGCCGAATTAATATGTCCTTTGCTCACCTCGCTGAAAGAGGCGCCCCTCTTCATCATGTCCCGGGCAAGCTCCTCTATATTCTCTATCATGCCTTCCATGACGAGACAGAACGGGCCGAATTTGGAATTAAGATAGATAGGCTGTTCGTCATGAGCGCTAATTACGCCTATGCCCTTATTCCCTTCCATATGCTTGGAGTCTTCATAAAATTTGGACTTGAATTGGCTCTGGCTTATATTATGGATCTGCCTGGTGAATGTCTCACCCAATACCGCCATCCCGCCGTACTCCGTTCCGAGATGAGAATGGTAGTCCGTACCGTAAAAAAGATCCCTTCGGCAATCGTTTTTCCCCACTACTCCGAATACCCCGCTCATAACCGCTCTCCCCCTTTAACCAGACTGCTAAGATCTTCCGGTAATGTTGATGTAAGTCTCATATTTTTCTTCGTAACCGGATGCGTAAATTCCAAAACACCGGCATGAAGCGCAACCCTTTTGAATTTTAATTTAAAATCTTTCCTGAACGCATATACGCTTTCACCCACTATCGGGTGGCCAATGCGCGCAAGATGAATACGGATCTGGTTCGTCCTGCCGGTAACAGGCTCAGCCTCGACTATGCTGTAACCTTTTCTTCGTTCGAGGACGCTATATTTGGTTATTGCCTCTTCGCTTCTCGATTTGTTTCTGTTAAAAATATTGAATTTAATAACGCCGGCATCCTTTTTTGGGCTACCCTGGACAATAGCCGTGTATACCTTTTTAACACGCCTATTTTTGAACTCATCCATCATTAGCTTCTGCGCCGATTTACCCTTGGCATATAATATGAGGCCGGATGTCTCGCGGTCGAGCCTATGGCACGGGTAGGCATTCACCTCGATACCGCGTTCATCCAGTTCTTTATTGAGTAAATCCGATAAGGTGTTCGTCTCCTTCTTTGGGGTCGGTATGACAAGTATCCCGGATGGCTTATCGACTACTATAAGCCACTCATCCTCATATACAATCTTATACCTCTTCCCATCCATACGGGTTAATATTATATCATTATAAGGGGCTGGAATTAAGGAAATTTTACGGGTCCTCGAGAATGTGCTGTGTCGAGTGGTTCGCTTAGGACGTTCGGTTTGCTTCCAGCGGCAAACCTCACTCCGGGGAAAATTTTTTATGCCGCCGCTATATAACAACAGCGGACCAAGCCATAAAAAATTTTCAGGCCTAAGCTCACCACATCGCCACATCACATTTCAGTAATCCGTAAAATTTCCTGCTCTCCCCCAAGAAAATTTTTCGCTTCTCGGTAGGGGGCAGATACCGGCAGGGTGCCCTTGAGGCGAAATGATTTTGCTAAGATTGTATAATTACCCAAACGTTTTGGCTCAATAGTCCACATAAGAAAAAAAGATTAGCCCTATATAACTACATACAAAACCAATAATCCTAGATGGCAAAATCCGCTGAAAGGGCCCCTGCCGGTCTATCTGCCCCTGGAGTAATGCGAAAAATTTTACCTAATCACTGCTCGGATGACTTCCTTCTGGTAGGAGATGTGGAGGAGCTTCGTGAGCTCGCCGGGCTTGCCGGAACCGATACATTTTGAACCAACCTTTACTACAGGCACGACCTCGGCGCAGGAATTTGTGAGAAGTACTTCATTGCTATTGAGAAGCTCACTTACGGTGCAGCATTTCTCTATCGTCTTCATCTTTAATCTCTTTGCGATTTCGATGACCACGGCCCTTGTGATCCCTGGAAGTATACCGCAGGATATCGCCGGCGTAATAAGCGAGTCTTTCTTCACGATAAATACGTTGCTGGTGGCCGCCTCGGCTACATATCCCTTCGTATTGATAAGGATCGCGTCATCGAAACCATCTCTCTTCGCTTCTTCCTTCGACATGATATAATTTAAAAAGTTAAGCGTCTTTATATTTACGATCGGCGAATATTCATTCTGTCTCGTATCCGCTATTTTCGCAGTTATACCGTATTTATAGATAGAGCCGGGATAGCCCTCAAAGTCTCTCGCAATGATAACGGCATTCGACTTATTTTCTCCTCTTGTTACCGTAAGGCGTATATAGGCATTTTTAAGGTTATTTGATTTGAGCATTCTATAAATCCCGTTTTCAAATTCTGCTTTTGAGTAGGGCGGATTTATTCTCAAAAACTTCATGGAATTAAATAAGCGGTCCAAATGCTTGTCGATCTTAAAAACTACCCCGGCGTAGCTTCTCATCGTCTCAAATATGCCGTCGCCATATAGTAATCCTCTATCAAATACCGAAACCTTCGCATCCCGGGCATCGACAAGTCTACTATTTATCCAGACCTTCTGCGTCTTCATACTAACGCTACCTCCCGCCTTGTTAATCCTGCGCCGAGCGCCGCCAATAACCCCTTGGCCTTATCGAGCGTCTCATCATATTCCTTTTCGGGAACCGAATCGGCCACGATCCCGCCGCCTACCGAAAAATATATCTTACGCCCCTTGGCTATGAGCGTTCTTATGACTATCGAGGTATCCATATTGCCGTCGAACGATATGTAACCGACGCCGCCGGTATAGGCCGATCTTTTTACCGGCTCCAGCTCTTCTATTATTTCCATCGATCGGATCTTAGGCGCGCCCGTTATGGAACCTCCGGGAAATGCCGCCGTCAAACAATCTATCGCGTCGATCCCTTTCTTAAGATGGCCGGTTACGGTGGATGTAAGATGAAAGACGTTGGAATATTTTTCCAGCGCGGCCGATTCCGCTAATTTCACCGATCCGTACTCGCAGATTCTGCCAAGATCATTGCGCTCGAGATCGACTATCATTATGTGTTCGGCATTATCCTTCGCGCTTTCTTTAAGCTCCCTGCCCAATAAATAATCGGCCGATCTGTTATCTCCGCGGGGCCTGGTACCCTTTATTGGCCGTGTCTCTATGTATCGGCCTCTTTTAAACAAAAATCTTTCGGGTGATGAACTCAATATGGAAACATCCTTGAAATCAAGGTATGATGAGAAAGGCGCAGGCGCTATCCGCCTCAACCTGGAATAAAGGGACAATTGATCGATATCGACAAGTTCGGCCTCGAACCGCTGCGATAAATTAACCTGATATATATCGCCCATCCTGATATAATCCTTAGCCTTTTTAACCGCTTCCACATATGAATCTCTTGTGAAATTTGATTCGAGGAGCGGCGCGGATGAAAAAGAAGTTTTTTTCTCATGCCGCACGACGGCACAGGCGTCCATGAATTCATTGGCACGGGACTTCGGTCCAATTCCGGAAAGATACGCTCTTTTCTTTAGATTGTCATATGTCAGAATGTTGTCATAAAACCCGGCTATGCAATCCGGCAGGCCAAGGTCATCATGCGCTATGTCGGGCAGTTTTTCTATGAACTGTTTAAGATCGTAAGAAAAATAACCAACCGCGCCGGCGCCCAGCGGAAGAGCGTCGCTTTGACCGGGCGTCCTATATTGTTTAAGCAGGTCTTTCAATACAGAAAACGGATTGCCCTTAAAAGACATTTTACGGCCGTTTCGGTATTCAATGGCTATAGAATCGTTTTTGCTTTTAAATACAAGGAACGGGTCGCATCCTAAAAGTGAGTACCTGCCAAATTTCGAATTGGCATATGAAGAATCGAGAAAAAAACTGTAGGGGTAGCCCTGAAGATTACCTAATATCTCTATCGGTGAAGACAGGGCGCCTATCTCTTCTATACGGTAGGATCTGGCCATATTTTATTTAAGGGCTTCACAAAAAACACCTGCCAGCAGATCCAGCCCTTTCAAAACCTCATCGCTTAAACTTGCGCCGAGGGCGGTTGTCTTTGGCTGGATGGACACAACGAATATATCCAGATCTTCTTTACCGGTCCTCAATAGATCAGTAAAGAGGCGCGGAGAAGGATTATGTGTCGAGAAACTGACGTTCGATATCTCGCTTAATTCAAATACTCTGACGCTGCCCGCCGCTTCGCCCAGGTCGGCGGCATCGATAAGGATAACGGTATCGCTGGATGAGGTAAGTATCGGAAATACATAATTTTCCGGGGCTGTGCCGCAATCGAAAAGCGCCGCCTTTGCATTTCTTGATTTAAGTATCTCTATCAATTTTGGGCCAAGCCCGTCATCACCGCGCAGGATATTGCCTATACCCACGATCGCGACGCGGCCCTTGAGCCTATTCGTGATATCAGAACTTTTCAAGCGTGGTGCCTCTCTTGCATTTTTCGCACAGTATTCTAACGCGGTCGCTTCTTAATATATAGTCGCGCGCGGCATTAAGAACGTCGCCGGCGTAACCCATATTCTTAAGCGAACTTATAAATAGGGTCGGATTGGAAAATGCCAGCGGTCCCAGCTTCCTGGCGATCCATTCAAGATGCGCTCTCGTGGTAATGACTTCACCGCAGATCTCGCACAGCGCAAGCTCTTTCTCGTCGGTTGCCGTTATCATACTGGCCCGGTCGGAGCCGGCAAGGTCGAATTCCGTGGTGTGCCTTATACCGGGCGGCGTCTCCTCTCTTGTCGTACAGAGGGCGCTGCATTGTCCGCAGTAATGGCACTCATCGAGGTGAAGGATCATCTTTCTTGTCGCCTTTTCCTTAGTAACAACATCTCTGGCTTCTATGGCCCTGGCAGGACAGACGAGTGAACAGGCGGCGCAGGCTATACATCCCTCGTTAGAATATTCCGGCTTACCACGAAACCTCTTTGCCGGTTTATGCGGCTTAAACGGGTACCCGGAAGTGTACGGCCCTTTTATAATAGCTTTGAAGGCCTCTTTGAGTTCTCTAAGTTTCGGATACCGCATAAGTTTTCCTTAAAACAGTTTGACTATATTCGACGCATGCCGGGCTAAGTTCCCGGTAAAATCAAGCATGTCAAAATACATATTGGCTCCCATCGGTGTGCACAAACCATGAATGAGCCTGTCCGAATGCTCCTTACGATAACGCTCAACCAGTTCTTTCACCTGAAAACCATTATCGACGACCCTCTTTCTCGTATCCTCGCTCTTATTTCTTAAGTATTCTCTCATCATAGCTACGGACTTTTTCATCGTGTCGTAAGTTTCGTTAAATTGCTCGACCCCTTTTTCACTGAAGAGAAGTTTTTCCGCCACCTTGACTTCTATCCTCTCTATCATGCTGGCAACCTCATCACCCATTCTCTCCAATGCCTCTATCATCTGCTCCATTACGGACAACCCTGCTTTATCATTTGAATCTTTCGACAGCTCCATAATATTTTTGGTCAGAAGTTTTTCCATCTGGTTTATCTGATGTTCCTTATTTATCGCGCCGGAAAGAATTTCCGACTTGTTCTCCATAAAACCTTCCTGCGTCAACTCGATGATCTCATACACGGCATCGGCCATCGATAAAGCCGCGGTTTTGATTTCGCCTATATTCATAATCGGCACCTCATTTTTTGATATCTTCACTGTATTCATCGATTATCGTCCCCTCCCATGGTTTCACTCCCGAACGATACGCGCCCCTTGCCAGCGCATGCGCGGATACAGGCGCCGTCAGTATTATGAATAACATACAGAGGAGCGCTTTAACACCAACGGCCGTGAACCCCTTGAATATGAAAAGGCCGAAAAGTATCCCGCAGGTCCCGAGCGTAACGCACTTTGCCGAGGCCTGGAGGCGGCTATATATATCGGGAAATCTGATGAGCCCGATACATCCGAAGAAATTGAATACCAGCCCGATCACAATCAGAATATATCCGAGAGTTTCATTCATCGAAGTCCTTACCTTCCAGATATTTTGAGAGCGCCATGATGCCTATAAAGCTCTGAAGCGCCCACGCTATTCCTATATCTATATACCAATCTCTTCCCGTGGCGATACTAAGGATCGCGCAAAAACCTACTATCAGTATACCCAGCATATCTATGGCAACTGCCCGGTCGGGGGCAGTCGGCCCTCTAAGCACCCTGTAAAGACATAGAAACGCGGCGAATAAAAGCCACAGAAGGGCTCTGCCTAGGAATTCGGACTGCCATTTAAGGGCCGAAGGCACAGGTAGAAACAAAATGGCCGACGCGATGAACAGAATAGCTGTAAGGCCTAAGATATAACGCATTCTCTTCATTTTATTCGAATATTCTCCTTAAAATCTTTTCAAATTTCTCCACAACGGGAAGGCTCGCGTTTGAGGCATCGTGGCCGTCCTGAACATAAAGCCAGTGGACATACAGGCATCCCTTCGCCTTATCCACATCGACGGTGGTGGTGCCCGGCGTCAGTGTAACCGAATTAGCCAAAAATGTTATACCCGTATCGGATTTTAAACCCATCTTTACCCTTATCGTTCCCGGCCTTATAGGAAGATCGGGATGTAGGACCCTGTACGCGACGTCCAGATTCGCCTTAAGGCATTCGTACAAAAATACCACGATGTAGATTAAAAACCATCCCGCTTTCTTAATATATACAACAGGGTTCCTGCTTCTAGCCTTTGATCTTATTTTTTTTCCGGACGCGGTAAATACATCCATTTTGAAAAACGATACCAGATAAGACGCGCCGAGGCCAATGATCAGGTTCTTTAATGTGGGTGGCCATGTCAAAAGAAACCAGACCGACAGCGACACCAGATACATCAATATATGCGATATCATACCAGCGCCCCCAGGACTATGCTCGCATACCCGACGCCGCCGGATAGAACATTAACGGCCCCGATGAGGAGCTCGTTCGCCGCATTAGGTAAAAGCGCTACGCCCGATATCACACTGATGACGGCAAGTATCACTACGGCGATGCCCATCGAGAAAGGTATGGTATTTTCCTTTTCATGCCCCTCCTGGTGCCTAACCTGTCTGAACAATAGAGGGGTCAGCGCCCTAAAATAGTACGCCAGGGTCAATACCCCTACCGCGACCGCAACGAGCGCAAGAACTATATGGCCCGCTTCAATGCAGGCTAAAATTATGATAAGTTTGCTCCAGAATCCTCCGGTCGGCGGAACTCCACATATCGACATCGACCCCACGAGGGCAGTAAATGAGTTGACCGGCCTCCTCGCTACATTCGAATGGTCCTCGAGAGTGCCGACGTTCAAAAAGAGAAGTGATTTCGCCACGCTATGGTTCAGGATATGTAGAAGGCTGCCGACCAAGGCAAGCTTTGTTCCTATACCAAGGCCTAAAAATATGTACCCTATCTGGCTGATACTTGAGTATCCGAGAAGGCGTCTTATGTTTTTCTGTCCGAACGCCATCACGCCGCCCAATACCATCGACATAACGGCAAGCGCCAATAAAATATGCGAAACAGCCGGCTGCATACCGAAGACGTTAAAAAGTATCCTGCACAAGGCATATACCCCGAGGACTTTTATAAGGATACCCGACGATATCGCCGGAACGGTAGCGGGAGATTCACTATACGCGTCCGGCAACCATGTATGAAAAGGTACAAGTGCACTCTTTAACCCGAATCCCATCAAAAATAATACCGTGACAAATTTTATTGCTCCACCGTTCAGCTCTCTTGTCGAAAGCACCAACGCAATATCGGCCATGTTTAGCGTCGAGACACGGCTGTAAAGAACAGCTATGCCCAGTAGTATAAAGATCGAGGCCACGGTGCTCATAACGGCATACTTGAATGCCGCCTCAAACGATTCTTTTCTTCGCCCAAACGCAAATAGGGCATAGATGGCTATGGAAGCGATCTCGAGAAATACGTACATATTAAATATGTCACCTGTAACAAGGACCCCATTAACGCCCGTTACAACAAGCATAAGGAGAGAATAATGTTTCCACGTATCGGAATACTTTTTTATATATCCGTTCGAATAGATCACGATAACAAGCATGACAAAATTTGCTATGATTAAAATAAAGGCCGACAGACTATCAACGACAAGCGATATGCCGGAAGGGACCGGCCAATGCCCTACATTGTATACCAATACCCCCTTTCCCCTTATAGATAGCGCTATCATAAATGACAAAACAGTTATGATAAATACGCCTGTCTGCGCCAACACCCAGCTCATCGCCCTTGCCTTTTTGGCAAAGAGCGGAATGAGAAACGCCGCCGCAAGAGGAACTATGATCAAATATTGTATCGATCCTGCCATTTATTTAGCCTTTTAACCTGTTTATTTTGGTTATATCGAATGTCCCATACTTCTCATATATTCTTATCGCGATCGCTATAAGCACAAGCGTAGTCGATAACCCCAGGACGATCAATGTCAATACCATGGCCTGCGGAAGAGGGTCTACCATATTAACCGCCGCCTGATTACCAACGCAGATCGGAGAAACAGATTGCGTGCGATAACCGATAAGCACCAGGAACAGGTTCACCGCATATTCCATTATGCCTATGCCGATGATTATCTTTATGAGGTTTCTTTTCCTTAAAACGCAATACAATCCCACGCAGAACAATATTAAACACAACATGTACGTTGACATAACAGCCCTTTATTCGGAATCGTATCTATCCGGTTTTGACAAAAGCACAAGCGCCACAAATATCGCAAAAAGTCCCGCGCCCACGATCACCATCTCGGCGAGCGGCAATACTATTTCGCTGTTGAATAACCGGTAAGATGCCGCCTTTTTAAAAAAAATGTTTAAGAGATTAGAACTGCCCTTGAAGCTTATCGCGGCGACATATAAAAATATGAGCGCGCCTGCGCAGGTAAGCGCGCGCAGGACATAAGACTTAAGCCTTTTTAACGCCGTCTCTTTCCCGAACGCGAGCATTATATGCACAAATGATAACGCCACAATGACCCCGCCCGCAAACCCCCCTCCCGGCCCGGCATGTCCATTCAGCGAGATATATACGGCATAAAGCATTATAAATCCAAGCGTGATCTTGGTCACCGTCTTGACTATAACGCTCATGCCTTTTTGGGTCCTCATTTCCGGACCACCCTTCTGGCAATGGCCATAACCCCTACAACCGAGGCAAATATAGCCGCTACCTCACCCAGGGTATCCAATAATCTGTAGTTGAGCGTTATCGCGGCAACGACATTCTTTATTCCGGTCTTGGCTACGGCCTCGCGCATATAAATATCGGAAGTTCTCGACAAGCCGCTCCCTAGTTGGGGAATATTTTTGAGCACAGCATACGCGGATATCAAAAATACGACTATGAATATCAGAGTTGAAAATGTATTAAAGACCCACCTGCCGGACATGCTGAACGGCAGGTCATGCCTCATGGTAGCGCGCACCAGTATCACGAGGCTCAATATCTCGACGACAAGCTGCATTATCGCCAGGTCCGGCGCCTTGAGGATCAGGAAAGCCATAGAAAGTCCGATGCCCACACCTCCTATGGCAACGACACTCGAGAGAAGGTCTTTGGCCTCGACCGCGATTATAGCGGCAGCTATCATAAAAAACAGTATCAGATGTATCTCTATCATGGCTACCTAAAAAATAATATTAAAAACATTGCCACCATGCCCAAAAGGCACCACACCATATATGTAGGAAGAATGCCATTATGGAGGCGCTGAAATTTATCCATCAGGAAGAAAATTATCCTCTTGAATATATTGTAAATATCCAGCGAACCGTCCGCCTCTTTCCTGTATATTTGATTTAAGCCCTTAGCATCCTTGATCGTATCATAAAATTCCGTCCCGGAGATCCTCATAAGGGTATCCGGATCTTCTCCGCCAATAAATGCTTTCACCGTCCTGAATTTTGCTGTCTTAAATAAACCGTACGAAAATATTCCTACGGATATCCCTATGATTATCAAGATCGTAGCGATTATAGGTGTCCACAGCCCGATGAAAACCAGCGCCCCCGGGACCGCGGGTATTATCAATAGCGGTAACGGCAGCACGAAACTGAATACGCCGAATATGAGGCACAGGGCGGCAAGTATCACCATTGGGAGGAGCATTGGAAAACCCGCTTCAACAACATTGTGGAATTTCTTATCGGACCGGCCTAAAAACACGGCATGGAGAAGTTTCATAAAACTCGCGATCGTCAGCGCGCTGCCGAACATAGCGCACAGAAGCCATATGATCCACATCGGATTCTTGGCGCTGGCAAGCCCTACTATGCCCTGGTATATCATCCATTTTGATACGAAACCGTTAAACGGCGGAATTCCCGAAATAGACAATGATGCAACCAGAAAACACGCGAATGTAACGGGCATGAATTTTGAAAGGCCGCCGAGTTTCGAAAGATCTGTCGTCTGTGTGCGCATCTCAACCGCGCCGCCGCCCATGAAAAGGCATGTTTTATATATCGTATTGTTAAGCATATGGAAAAGGGCGCCGGCTATGCCGATGGCGCTGCCCGTACCTATGCCCAGCACCATATAACCTACCTGAGAGACGGCATGATATCCCAGGAGCCTCTTCAGATCATGCTGAACGAGCGCCATCATAACAGCCATTATTATCGTGACGGATCCTACAGCCAGCAGAATAAAATTGGATATCCGGGACATCTCGAATAGATTAAGAGATGTTCTGGCAAGAAGATATATCCCTAAAAATTTGTCGAGCGATGCGGGAAGATACGCCGACACCGGCGTAAGGGCATCTTCGGCGACATCCGGAAGCCACGAATGAAACGGCACCGCCCCGGCCTTCGCGAAACAAGCTATAGCGATCGAAAGAAATGCCAGGTACGACATGAGGCTGTTTAGCGGCAGATGTATCCGGTCTATCGAGAAACTGCCGGTCATCGTCCACAAAATACCTATCCCGAATATCATAAGCGTGTCGGTACCGCCTATTATGATAAGCGCCTTTTTTGCGGCGGCGGATGCCCTATCCGTAGATCTCATGCTGACCAATAGATACAATAACGCCGCCATAAATCCCCAGAAAACAAGCACCGCGATAATATTATTGGACAGCGCCACGCCGAGAGCGGCGCCAAGCGTCATTAGGGTATAGCCGAAATATCTTCCGAAAGATTTTTGAATAAAACCGCAGGAATAAATAGTTACCACTAGCGCAAAGAATGATATGCCAAGGGCGATAAACGCGGACAGATTATCCGCGATCAACAATGTGCCGGATCCGAGAGTATAGACAACCGGTTTTTTACTTAAAAAAACGGACAGGGATAATGCAAAAGATGATCCCGTCACCAATAAAGCCGCGATCTTAATAAGGCTTCTTGCCTTTTCCGGCAATACCAGGCATACCAGGCCCAAAATCATCGGCAGCGTCACCAAGGTTAAGAGCGGATCGTGCGGCATACGGCTATTTAACCCCCATCTTCTCTTTTAATTTAAGGGTCTTTTCCTGGGACAGTCTTATCAGCTCCTGGACACCAAAGAGTTCCTTATCCTTATTGTCTACGATAAACATCCTCTCCGTACAGCAGTAGCATGGATCTATGGCGGCAAGTATTATCGTGGCGTCCGAAACGGTCTGGTTTATGACCGTCTCCCGGAATGTCGGGAAGTTCATATACGTCGGCGCCCTGACCTTATGCCGGAGCGGAGAATTCGTGCCATCCGACTTTATATAATGAAAACATTCGCCCCTCGGGGCCTCTACCAACCCTATCCCTTCTCCGGGCAGTACATCCTTCGGCTTCGAGTCGATCGGGCCGGCCGGCATTTTGTCAAGGCACTGCCTTATTATGCTGACTGATTCATACATTTCCAGGATCCTCACGACGGTTTTCGCGAATACATCGCCGGCTTCCTGCGTTATGACTTTCCATTTTACTCTATCATACGCCGCATAGGGATGATCGCGCCTGACATCTATATCGACGCCCGATGCCCTCGCCGTTGGCCCCAATGCCGCATAATCTATAGCTTTCTCCTTTGTCAATATACCGACACCTTTTAGGCGGGCGTGTAAAACCGGATCATCCAGGATGGCGCCCTTCAGAAGATCAAGGTGTTTTGTAAACTCATCGAGACGCTTTAATATGTAAGAGATGTGCCCCTTCTCTATATCGCGCCTGACGCCGCCCACCTTCATCATCGCGTAGTTCTGTCTGTTCCCCGTCACGGTCTCCATTATGTCGCAGATAGGCTCGCGATACTTCCAACCCCACATAAATACCGTATTGTATCCTATGAAGTGGCCGGCCAATCCCACCCACAGCATATGGGAATGCAGCCTCTCCAGCTCCTGCACTATCGAACGGATGTATAGGGCGCGCTCCGGCACTTCGATATCCGCGATATCCTCCACCGCCTGAACGCAGGCGATAGGATGCGATGACGAACATATGCCGCAGATGCGCTCAACGATAAATATCGACTGGTCGAAACTCTTCGATTCGGACAGCTTCTCTATGCCGCGATGGTTCCACCCGATCCTGACATCGACATCAACGACCTTCTCGCCTTCCACAACGAGCTTGTAAAATTCAGGCTCCTCCTGCAGGGGATGATACGGGCCTATAGGGACATGCGCTTTATGACTCATGATTTCCTCGAATCTCTTTTCGGCACCACAAAACTTTTCCTTAAGGGGTACACGCCGCGCGGCCAATCATCCGGTAAAAGGAGCGGCCTTAGATCTTCGTTACCGTCGAATTCTATGCCAAACAGCTCATGCATCTCTCTCTCGATCCACCAGGCCGATTTTGTAACGGTTGTGATCGTATCGATGTGCGGATCTTTCTTATCCTTAATGACCGCCCTTATCGAAATAACAACCCCGGACGGGTCATCGGAAAAATGGTAAAGGATCTCCATCGTGTTAAAATCGTCGACCGCGCTTGCTATATTAAATCTCAAGCCCATATCTTTAAAAATATATCGCGTGAAATCGACCACGTCCTTCGAATATATGTCGATATAGGCCCTTCGCTCGTTTTTCTTGTAAATTTTAAGGACCTTTGCGCCGAAATTATCCTGGATCTTTTTTATAACCGCGTCTATACTCATTTTGTCTTTTTCCCTGTTTCATTTATTTTCTGTATCAGTTTGACGAAACCGCCTATTATCGCCTCTGGCTTGGGCGGACAACCCGGTATGTATATATCCACCGGTATAACCTCATCGAGCGGCGCGCCCGTATTGTAGCTGTCCTTGAATATCCCGCGCGACGCACCGCATGCGCCCCAGGCAACGACAAACCCCGGCTTTGGCATGAGCTCGTATAACATCTTTATCCGCGGCACGCACATCCTGTTGGTGGAACCGGTGCATATCATAACATCGGCGTGTTTGATGCTGGCCGCGAACACTATCCCGAACCTCTCTATGTCGTATCTTGGCGTAAGGCAGTCGAGAAATTCTATATCGCAGTTATTGCAGCTCCCGCTGGATACATGGAACGCATATATCGACTTTGTAAGTATCCGCTCTTTTAATCCCATATCATCTTCCTAAAAACGCCAGCGCCGCTGAAAATACGGCTGCCACAGTTACCGGCCCCCAGAAAAAACGCATCGCCTGATCGATACGAACCCTCGGATTCGTATCCTTTATGACTATCATCAGGACAAGTATCATAACATACTGGAGGATGTTTTTCACAAACCCCTCAAAATCGAGCCTGATCCCGCCGAAGTACAGCGTTATCATAAATATCGGGATAATGAATAATAAAATGGCCTTCGAGATCTTAAATATCGCCAACGCCTTTCCCGAATACTCGATGCAGGTGCCTGACATTATCTCGGTCTCGGCCTCCGGCATGTCAAAAGGCACAAATCCGAGTTTTGCTTGAACGCACATAAGCATAACACAGAACGATATTACGCCGGACGGGCTTGCGATGATCCAGGCGCCCTGAGACTGGCTCGCTATTATATCGCCCAGTCTTATCGCGTATCCCGATTTCATTATCGGCACTACAAGACAAAGTATAAATGGAAGCTCATATGAGAGCATCAGCTTCATCTCTCGCGAAGCCCCCAAAGATGCAAGAGGATTAGCTGAGGCGAAGGCTCCCATCATTATCGCTACCGCCGGTATCATCATAAGATAGACGATAACGATCAAGTCGCCTATAAATCCCGTCTGCGGCGCGCCGTTAATGACAAGCACCATCGTCGACACAAGCGTCGCGGCACTCGCCGCGATTATCGGCATGCCCAGGAAAACCGCTCTCGAGACGCCCTGCGGTATCAGCGTCTCTTTGTACAGCAATAGTTTCAATATATCGACAAAATTCTGGTACCACGGAGGCCCGGCCCTCCATTGAAGCCTGGCCGTCACCTTTCTGTCCACCCAACCCGTCGCTAACCCCATGATAACGGAGAACAGGAATCCGGGGAACACGAGAAATTGAAATATATACTCTAGCGTTTTCATTATCATAACCTATAGGCGGGACTTTTTGCCCCCGCCTTCCGCTTGTCGCGGCCTCAGATTAGGCATCCTCGGCCGCTGTGGAAAAATTTTGATGGCCAATGAACCTGCTAACTAGCGGTAATCTCTTGTGCAGTTTCCTTGTCCTGTCTATATCGCCCCAATGTATCAAAATTTTTAACAGTCGCTCCAGGCGGATGGCACAAAAGTCCCGCCTGCGGTCCTACTAGAAAATTTTTCGCTCTTACAATAATGTGATGTGGCGATGTGGTGAGCTTAGGCCTGAAAATTTTTTATGGCTTGGTCCGCTGGCAAAAGGATAGCAGCGGCATAAAAAATTTTCCCCGGAGTGAGGTTTGCCGCTGGAGCAAACCGAACGTCCTAAGCGAACCACTCGACACGGCACATTATACTATCTCGAAAAATTTTATCTCCTCCCTATTTTTTCTTTACCGGCGCCTTTTCGAGCCTCTCCCACTTCTGGGAGGTCCTCACAATAAGATATTCCGAAACTTTATAAAGATTCTCCTCAAGATTCTCCTCGAACTCACCGTATCTCACGCCGCCGTGCGAACATGACTCGAGGCATATCGGGGATTCGTTCTCCGTAAGGCGGCCGAGGCAATAATCACATTTCGCCGTTATGAAAGGGATTGTCTCGGCATAGATCGTGCCGAACGGACATGCACGCGAACATGACTTGCAGGACGTGCACCTCATCATGTAGCGTTTCAGCATGTGATAATCCTGCATCTCGAGCGCCTCCCACGGGCATGACGCCACGCACGGCGCGTCATCGCACTTTCTGCATATCACCGCGAAATGTGCCAGCTCGCGCAGGCTGGTTATGCCATTATTGGACGGATGCTGGACGTAACTGCAGAGCATGCCGCACTCATCGCACTTTGAACATGTATCCAGATCTATAAGCAGCCTCTTTGCCATATCAATCCCAGATGTTCGGTAAATCTTTTATCTTATCGTACGTAAATACGGGCCCGTCCTTACACGCGTAATACGGCCCGATCCTGCAATGGCCGCATTTACCTACGCCGCATGACATATTCTTTTCCATCGAAAGATATATCCGGCTGTCTTTGAACCCAAGGTCCAACAATTTAAATGTGGTAAATTTCATCATGATCGGCGGGCCGCACACTATCGCGACGGCATTATCCATATTGATATTATCATTTTTCAGTATCGTCGTTACCAGTCCCACATTGCCGGTCCATGTATCGTCGCCGACATCTACGCTGGCTTCTATACTGACATGCGGGGCTCTATCCTTCCAGGAAAATATTTCGTTCTTGTACACCATATCCTTAGGTGTTCGCGCGCCGTACTTAAGGATTACATTTTTGTAGTCGTTGACATCATTGAAGAGCGCATATAGAAGGGCTCTTAACGGCGCTAATCCCACCCCGCCGCCCACTATGAATATCTCTTTCGATTTGAAATCCGCGAGCGGATAGCTGGCGCCGTACGGCCCTCTCAGGCCCAGCACTTCGCCCTTCTTCATCCCGTGAATCAGTTTCGTGACCCGCCCCGCGGCCATTATCGTGAAATCAAGCGTCTCTTTAACATTATGATTCGAGGAAGGCGTAAACGGCGCTTCGCCGACGCCGGGGATCGTCACATCCATGAATTGTCCGGCCCTGAAGCCGATATCGCCTCTTGGCTTTAATCGAAACGTCTTAATGTTATGCGTCTCATCGATAACATCGAGTATCTCGGCTTCTATGTACGCGTATGGATTCTTTGTCATTTATATTTTATCGCTATTTATTAGGCGGCTTATTCCATTTGCCGTCAACTAAACCTTTCAACACTTCCCTTAGGTCGATATTTCCCGGGCATGCCTCTATGCAGCGGCCGCATCCGGTACATGCGAAATAATTCATGATATGCGGAAAGAAATCGAACTTCTTCTCGAACCTGTTACGCAGCCTTTCGTGCAGATGTTTACGCGGATTGGCGCCCCCCGCGACCCTGGCGAATGTCTTGTAAAGGCAGGCATCCCAGGTCCTATATCTGGCGGCGAATTCCTTCGACCTCTCGTCAAACAGAATAAAGCAGTGGCACGTCGGACAGACAAGGTTGCACGCACCGCATTCAACGCATGTTGAGGCAAAATCCTGCCAGAGGCTAACAAGGTTATAATTCTTTTTAACAGAGCCTTTTATTTCGGCCGTATTCTTCGTTCCCCTTCTTGCGATGTGATCTTTTATCTGGCCCATAACCCTGCCGCGGTTACGATCTCTTATATCGATGTCGTCGCCATCAGGCTCTTTAAAAAACATCCTGTATTTTTCTACAAGGTTTAATCCTTTTTCACTTTTTACATCTACGAGGAAATAATCCGCTATGCAAGAAAGGTTTATATCATAATGATTCTTCGGATAAGGCGCGCCCTCCATCGCAATGCAGAAACACGTCTCTTTGGCGTAGGTGCAATCGCATCCGATGATCAGAGTCCCCTGCCGAAGCTCCTCATAGATCGGGTCTTTCACATCCCCGCCTAAAAATACAAAATCCTGCAGGACAAGGCTTGATAGATCGCATCCCTTTACACCCGCTATTATAAGCGGTTTTGAGGTTGTCTTGTTTTGGCTTAAGACTTTTTCTCTGGGGGGATTGATAAAAGATTTAAGCGGCTGGCTTTGCCTTACGCCTCCAAGCTCTATAATATCCTCTTTTTTGGGGTCAAAATAGTCAAAATACAGCTGCTCACCTTTAATATAGGGTACTATCACCCTATTATCATTAGATAATCTTGTGAATAGGTCAAACAGGTCTTTTTTGGATATTTTATATGTATTCTGGCTCATAATATTAACAAATAGAAGATACCATTTTAGACGCGTAATGAACGCTAGTCAAGTTAGAACTTCACGATCATGGCGCGCGGCGGGCAGGCTTTGACGCAGAGCTCGCAGGCTATGCATTTCTCAGAATCGAATATGACCTTCATCGTCTTCTTGTCTATGCAGAGCGCCCCGGCAGGGCAGACAGAAATGCACGCGCCGCAATGGGTGCATCTTGCGTCGTCCCGCGTCACATCCTGGCTGAGCGGCTGTATTTTAACGCCTAATCCGGTAAGATACCTTATCCCTTCCGCGTAGTTCTCCTTCTTACCTTTGAGCTCAAGGACCATCAACCCTTCTTCCTTAGGTGTAATTTTTGCCTGCAGAATGTTAAACATGAGGTCGAAGTCTTTTACAAGCTTGTAGACTATCGGCTGGTCCAATAACTTATGCGGAAAAGTAAGCACTATTCTTTTCGATACCATATTTTTCTCCTTTTTCAAACGACATTACGCCAGCCTGATTTCTCCCCAACTGCCCATCCTGTCGCCCACTATTATCAACACGCCCTTTACACCTTCGATCGATCTCGCTATCTCGATCCCCTTCTCAATGTCCTGCGGGTCTTTGACCACGTTGCCCGCGGCCGTCGCCGCGGCATCCGCAAGGGCTGTGCTATCTGATATTATAACAACTGCATCGGCTTTTCCAAAGCTTAAAGAATGGCTGACGGTGCCGCTCGAAGTGCACACGCCTATGCCGTTTTCGGCAGGCCCCACTTCCAGTGTAAGCTTACCCGTGAAACGCGAACTTTCACCAGCGTATATTCCTAGCTTTCTCGTTTGCGAAGTTTTTAAAAATATATCCCCGCCGTTCTCAACTATCACCTCGTCTGTGAATGTGAGTAGCCCTCTTCCTACAAATTCGGCCACCGCGCCTGCTATCGAGGCCATCGGCCCTACGCCGGCGCGTTTCGCGGCCCCGGACATTGCCCTGACAATGTCCGGCGCGTTGTCCTTTACTGGCAGCGGCTCCAGTGAGGTATAAAAATCGGGGTAAAGTTTAATATATCTTTCTATGTCGCCTCGATAGGTCAATATCAGTTCGCGCACCTGGGGCTCCAGGTTATTCCGGGCGAGGATCATGAGATCCGTCTCTTTCTCCCTCACCTCGAAAGAGACAAGGTCGTCGCTCTGAACCCATTTTCTGTATGTGCGCGGTTTAAACATAATGCTAACAGATCCTCGGGAGCTGTTCTCCGGACAACATATCCACTATTCGCTTACCGCCCGAGAGAGTATTTAACACCACTCTTCCTTTATGGCTAACTATCGCCTGGCCTATGATCTTGGCGCCGCGGCCTTCGCGTGATGCCTTCATAATTTTTAATACCTTTGCCGCATCTTGACGGGCGGCTATAATTATCACCCTGCCCTCACATGCCAAATAAAGAGGATCGAAACCCAATAACTCGCAGGCCTGTCTGACACCCTCCCTTACCGGCAGCTCTTTTTCATCGAGCAAAATACCGAATCTTCTATCTTTCACTATCTCATTCAAGGTCGTGGCCACTCCGCCGCGCGTAGGATCGCGCATAAATTTTACCTTTGAAGAAGCCTTCAAAATATCCGAGATCAATCTATTTAACGGCGCGGAATCACTTTTAACTTTTGTTTTAAACCCTATACCTTCTCTCTCGGACAGGACACTTATGGCGTGATCGCCTATCGGCCCGCTCACTATAACAGCGTCCCCATCTCCTACATTGCTTAAGGAAAGTTTTTCATAATAGACTTCACCCACGCCGCTGGTATTGATAAAAATTTTATCGCACGAGCCCTTTTCGACCACCTTTGTGTCGCCGGTAACTACCAAAACGCCCGAGCTCTTTGCTGCAGCGGCTATGGACTTTGAAATTTTTTCTAATATCTTTACATCAAGACCTTCTTCGATTATCAGCCCCAATGATATGTAGAGCGGATTTGCGCCGCAGACGGCGAGATCATTCACTGTACCATATACGGCAAGGCTTCCTATGTTTCCGCCCGGGAAAAATATCGGCTTCACGACGTAGGAATCGGTAGTAAAGGCTATTTTTTTATTACCTATATTTAATATCGCGGAGTCTTTCTTTTGGTTCAGAATTTTATTATCAAACTCTTTTATAAAGAGAGAATCAATAAGCTTGTGCATCAATGTCCCGCCGCTTCCGCATGATAATGTGATCTTATCCATTGCGCACCTTATATTTGTAATACGCCGCACATGCGCCCTCGCTCGATACCATACACGCGCCGACCGGATTTTCCGGTGTGCAGATTTTTCCGAATAGCCGGCAGTCAAGCGGCGTCTTCATGCCTCTTAATATCTGGCCGCAGAAACAACCTTTATCTTCTCTGGGCTTTTCTATCTTTGGATTGAATTTCCGTTCCGCGTCAAACTTTGAAAATTCCTTCCTTATCTTAAGACCACTCCTCTCGATAATACCTATACCGCGCCAGGACGATCCGATTTTTATAAAAACTTTCTTTGCCTTCTGCTGGGCTAGCCCGTTACCCGATTTATCAATGATCCTTGTATACTGGATATCGATCTTCGGCGTCTTCTGTCTGATGAGCATAAGGACAGACTGCAAGATATCAATAGGTTCAAATCCCGCTATCACGCATCTCTTCCCGAATTCTTTAGCCAAAAACCCGTAAGGCCGGGATCCTATTATAGCGCTGACATGCCCGGGCAATAGAAAACCGTCAACTTTAACATCTTTATCCTGGGCCAGAATTTTCAATGCCTCCGGCATCGTCTTGTGGCCGCATAATACCGAATAATTATCGATTTTCTCTTCTTTAGCGATCAATATCGACTGTGCCACCGTCGGAGTAGTCGTCTCAAAGCCGATACCGAGAAAAACCACTTCTTTATCCACGTTCTTCTTCGCCAGAGATAACGCGTCGATACTCGAATAGACCATTCTGATCTGCGCGCCTTTGGCCTTCTCTTTCTCCAGGCTCGAGCGTGAGCCCGGGACTTTGAACATATCTCCGAAGGTCGCTATTATTACGTCATCGCGATCCGCAAGGCTTATCGCCTTATCTATGAACTCATTGGGGGTAACGCATACCGGGCATCCCGGGCCGGATATGAGGCGTATATTTTTCGGCAGGATATCTTTAAGCCCGAACCTGAATATATTCATCGTGTGCGTTCCGCACACTTCCATAAAATTATATGTACGAAGCGGGTCGACAGCCGCTCGGATCTCTCCGGCAAGCTTATCTATAATATGCCTGTCCCTAAACTCATCGACGTATTTCATATCGGTCCCTTAAATTTTCCGGGTCCTGCCGCTCCCTTAGGCTTTTCTTTCTAGGGCTCGCACGGGGTTCACAATCAATTAGTATTATACACGTTGTGTCTGTATGCCCGCCAGGATTGCCTGCAACAGGACTAGTATAATCTAGGGCGCGGGCTTACTATTATGCAATCCTAAACAGCGGGCACCCCCATCCCATGCTCGCTTCTCATCAATAAAAGCCTTCAGTCGCGTCACCCGTAAAATTTCTCGTCCACACTCCTAGTAAAATTTTTCGATCCTCACCAAAATGTGATGTGGCGATGTGGTGAGCTTAGGCCTGAAAATTTTTTATGGATTGGTCCGCTGTTGTTAACTGGCGGCGGCATAAAAAATTTTCCCCGGAGTGAGGTTTGCCGCTGGAGCAAACCGAACGTCCTAAGCGAACCACTCGATACAGCACATTATTGTAAAAGCGAAAAATTTTACATCTCCCTCAAGACTTTAAGCGTCTTTTTCGCCTCGGATTCCTTGAGCCGCTCTATTGCAAACCCCGCATGCATGAGGATGTAATCTCCGGCCTTCACATGATTCATAAGCGAAAGATTTACATCTTTCCGTAACCCCCCCGCCTCGACGATCCCTTTGTCGCCGTCTATTTTAATTACCTTCATCGGTATGCCTAAACACATCTTGCCCTCGAATTCGCTATGGCTATTTGTCCTATCGGTATGCCGGAGTCGTTTGTCGGCACTCCCGAGTGCACATACACTTTAAGCCCTGATCTTTCCAGAAGTTCCGCAGTTCTCACAGTCAACAGGCGGTTCTGAAATACGCCGCCGCTTAAAACAACATTACATAGTTTATACCTGTTGCTTAAGTCAGCAGTCACTTTATTTATTATGCAGGCTATCGTGTTATGAAATTTCGCTGATACTACCGCCTTATTTTTTTTTGCCGATAGATCGGCCAGGACTCCCTTGACGACTTTGGATACATCGACTAATGACAAACCACCTGACTTCCTGATATCAAATTTATATGCATCCTTCGTAGAATGATCCGCTATCGCCTCCAACTCCATCGGAAGCTCCGCCTCTTTACTAACTGCATTTTTTGACAAGATCAAGCTCCCAACAGCGTCGAAAAACCTTCCAACACTCGATGTCACCGGTGAATTAATATTCTTAGCTATTATCATATCTATCAGTTTTTGTTTTTTAAAATAAGTACTGCGCGCCTTTATCATATTTAAATAGCTTGCGGCCATGCGCCAGGGATCGCGGATAGCCTTATCGCCTCCGGGCATCGGTATATATTCAAAATGACCTGCGCGTTTTAAACTCTTCAGATCCCCTACAAAAAATTCACCGCCCCAAATCTTGCCATCAGAGCCGTAACCCGTCCCATCGAATGCCACGCCGATGACCTTACCTTTAATGGCGTGGTCTACAATAGCGCTTGCTATGTGAGCCTCATGATGCTGGACTTTATATGGTTTTAAATTTTCGGCAAATCGGGTCGAAAAATAGCCGGGATGCAGATCGCAGGCTACAATTTTGGGCTTTATCTTCAGCTTCTTCAGCTGGAACTTAATGGCTTTTTCGTATTTTATAAAATTGTCGGGATCGCTAAGATCGCCAAATCCATCAACAAGCACAGCTTCGCTGCCTTTAGCTATCGCGAAAGCGCCCTTCAAATCCGCCCCGCAGGCTAATATAGGTTTTTTTACCTTAAATGGCAGCGTTATCCGTCGGGTCATAGGCCAATATTATAGCATTATAAGGGAGCGGAGATTAAAAAAATTTTCAGTAACCATCTTAACCGAAAGACGCTTTCCGGATTGGCGCGGAAAGCGTCTTTGAATTAAAGGTCAAAATATCAATTTTACTGGCTGCCGCGAACGGGACGAACGCAGAGCGTGGTAGTCTTAAGGCTGTAGTCCGCGACGCCATCGATGAAACTCACGTACCACGCGTAGCCGGCGTCGACGGCGAGCGTAGTACTGGACCAGTAGGTGGACGAAGTGTTCGGAAAAGCCGCACGGTTTATAGTTGGGATATAGAGATTATAATTCACTATAGCCTCAAGCTCCTGTATGGTTGGCATGCGCCAGTCGGTATACCCGCCAAAGTCTAAGCCATCAGCCCAAGTGGCTGCTTGCGCCCAGGTACGAGTTCCTCCATCATAACAACCGGTGCCCATACCGTCGGAGGCCCAGATAAGGCCTGTGCCGAGATCTGTAGTGATTACGCCGTTAGAGGCAAAACCATCGCCATAGTTAGAGGTAAGGGTGTTATTGGTGAGTGTTGTGGTTAGAGTAGTGCCGCTTACTGATACAAGGGTCATGGCATAACCGGTGTTATCGGTGATGGTGTTATCGGTGATGGTAGCGGTCAGGTTGCCGCTATCGGGGACAAGCAGAATACCAGCGCCGAGATGGACAGTGTTATTAATGGTACCGATATTACTGGTGATGATGTTATGAGAGATGGTCGCGTTATTAGCGCTTGCCGAATAGATTCCCGCGCCTAGAGCGCCGGTGGCTTTAAGGCCCATGACCGTGTTGCCATCGCCAAGGGTTATGTCGTAGTGGCGGGTGGCTTCACCATCTATTACCGGATAGACTCCGCTTGTGGTAAGTCCGCTAAAACCTCCATTGTAACCCGATCCCCATAAGACGACGTTGTTTGCCAGGGTAACGGCTTCTTTGTAATTACCCGAACCTTCCTTCACATAGACCCACTTATCCCCCACGACACCATCCACGCCCGCCTGAATGGTAGTGTAGGGATGTTCGAGCGTTCCATCCGAAGATCCTGTGTTGGAGTTATCTACGTAGGTAAGGTCATGCACCTTTGACTCAGTGGTACTGGGCTGGCTCGTTACGTCGATATCTCTAACAACTCTATCTACCATCCTCTCTCTTAAAGGACGTATACCTTTCTTATAGACCAAGTAATCCTTTACATATCCCAAGGGGTTGGTGATCTTAAATACGTTCATGGTATCAAGAGGAACTGTAACTATGCCTTCTACGAAGAACTCAGTAGGATTATAATTATCTTTCTTAAGTTCCAAATTAATTGTGAGAGCTTTGACGGGCCTAAGCTCAATGCGCCCTTTAATACCGTTTAAGCCGTTACCTTCGCTCGGAAAATAGTTATATCCGCCTATAAAGGCTCTCGTCTCAAGGTATTCTGATAGATACGGTATGAGAATGCCGCCTTCATAGTCTAAGCCTGTTAAGGGCTCTTCGTAAGAGTTTATACCTACCAGGCTTCGGGACCTGAAGCCATAGCCGGTATAGCCGGAAGATATGGATTGCTTACCCGATATGGGGAAGTAGAAGTTACTCCTTAAATCTACCCACTTTGACAGGCCTTCCAGGCCGAATCCTAACTGGTTATGCCTGATCTTACTCTCCGTGTATTTGGTGTCGTAGAAGAGGTTACCGCCTAATATGAGCTTCTCGTTAAATAACAGGCTTCTTGCGCCAAAGCCTATATTCTCTTCGTTTGTGTCAGAGGCTCCTAACACAGTCTTAACATCGGCAAACATTAGAGCGTCTTTTGTTCCGGCAAGAGGGATTAAGTTATCCTCATAGCCCTTTAACTTCTGTGTGCCGCCTCTCATACCGCCCATTATCTGCGAGGGCCACTCTTTAGGTGAATCTATAAGCCAGAAGTCCTTAGTAGGAGTGAGGGTAACCGTGGACGGAAGTTCTTTGGTGATCTTAGGGGTAGGCTTCTGGACTAGTTTTTCTGATACATCCCTGGTTTGTTCCGCGGATACTTTATCCGCGCGCTCATTTAATTGTTTTGCCAGTTGAGGGTTTACCTGTTGAAGATTTGCGGCCGCATCCCTTAGTAACTTAATATCGTCTTTGGTGATTTCACCGGCGGCAAAAGATGTGAGAGCGGAAAATAGAATTATTGCGAATGATACCATTACAGCAATACACAATACCTTTAATACCTTCATGCCTCCCCTTTTTTTGATTCTGATACTGGTAAGTATACCTTCCCCCACCAGTATCTGTCAATGAGGAAACTGAAAAGTACACATATACAGACGCTTTCTGTGCTAATCGGGAAAGTGTCTGTATTTAAAAATATTTAAAAATAATTGCAACAATTTTGCCACTTTTAGCATCTTTATATAGTAGGAGGTGTATTATGCCAAGCGGGCCTAGAGTTATTATAGAAAATGCCTTATATCATATTATGGTACGGGGAAATCAAAAACAGAAGGTGTTTGATGATGAGCACGATTTCGGGAAGTATTTGAAACTAATAAAGAGATATAAGAAAAAATGGGGGTTCAGATTGTACGGCTTCTGCCTTATGCCTAACCATATCCATTTGATAGGCGAGGCGCTCCACGGCGAGAATCTAGCAAAATTCATGCAGGGCCTCAATCGCTCATACACGGCTTATTTTAATAAAAAATATGGCAAGGTCGGACATCTGTGGCAGGGTCGATTCAATAGTAAAGTGATATTAAAAGACAAGTACGTCATCGACTGCATTAACTATATAGAACTAAATCCATTAAGGGCAAATATGGTTGGTTCACCGTGTGAATATAAGTGGTCGAGCTACAAAGAACGCATCTTAAGCGAAGAATCTGGGGAGCGATTATTAGAACTACTAAGCCTCTAAATGACACTTTTGCGGTTGCGGTAAGACACTATCCCGATTAGCTCGGAAAGCGTCTCTATTACAATGTAATCTTATATGCCAAAAAGAGCGAACGGTTTTTCTCCAGCGAAGTCCGGCCACGCTGGGGCCGGACAAGCGGTCCCGCGAAACACCCATTCCTCGAGTTAAATATCTACTTATGAAAAATTTAGAATAGAAATACGGCCGCGGCGACGACTGTGGAGAAACTGCCCTCGGGGCCTATTACGGCGGATTGAGTGATATTGAAGGTGCGGACGATCTTATCGCTTAAGTGGTATATCTCCTTATTCTCGTCCCATGACTTGTCCTCATCGAACTCAAGGCCCAAGGTTGACGCTAACATTTCCACAGCCAGGTCTTCGGCAAGGTCTCCGGCGATCTTCTCGTTCTGGCCGAAGGCGTGATGCTCGCTCAAGTATCCATGCGCGAGCGGGTCGGCCGGGACTGCGCATCCGATACTCGCGGCTATAAGACGGTGCGGCTCATTCGCCGAGCACCGGGAAATGACCGCAAATGCTATCATGCCGGGATACATCTCTTTCAAGCCTTCATTGCGGGATACGACCTTGCATTCGGGCGGAAATATGCTCGACACCTTAACAAGGTTGCACTTCTCAATACCTGCATCACGAAGCGCAAGCTCAAAACTCCGAAGCTCGGCCTTGTGTGTGCCCACACCCTTGGTGAAGAATATCTTTTTTGGAACAAGTATATTTTTTCGCGGAACAAGCAGCATTAGCCCCTCTCAAGTATTACTTTTTACTGTAAAATATATAGCCGATCAGCTTGTAAATAAGCTTGGCCGCCAAAAAATCCGACGATATCTGCCCCGGAATCGGGCAGAGCTCTACGACATCGAATCCTACTATTTTTTTATCCTTCGATACATCTCTTAAAAGATCAAGCGTCTCGTACCATCCGATGCCACCCGGCTCGGGCGTCCCGACGGAGGGCACAAGCGACGGGTCAAATACGTCAAGATCTATGGAGACGTAAACATTTTCGGACAGGCTTTTGGTCGCCGTATCCTTCCACATCGGATTCTCCAATATATCATAAACGCTTATGTTCTTCACCTTCCCGTTTGCCTGAGCGGCAATAAAATCCTTCTCTTCCTTGGACATGCTCCTTGTGCCAACCTGGACTATCGGGCAAATTTCACTTATCCTTCTTGCCACACAGCCATGGTTTAATTTCGACCCGAAATACTCATTTCTAAGGTCACAGTGGGCATCGAGATGAAGAACGGATAGATTTGGATAGGTTTCCTTGAAAGCCTTGACAACCCCCACCGATACGGAATGTTCTCCGCCCAGCATGACGGGAAACTTGTTGGATTTCAGGAGCTCCGAGGCCGACTTATGAACATGATCTACCATATCTTCCGACGATAAACCTTCGACTACAAGCGGCTCCATCGTATGGATCCCGATCCTGTAGGTTTCCATATTGATCTCGTCGTCGAACAACTCCACGTATTTGGAGGCATCTATTATAGCGGCGGGCCCTTTAGATGTGCCGTGTATGTACGTCGTAGTCTTATCGTACGGAACCTGCAGTATCGATACCTTCGACTTTTTAAAGCTTGAATATTCTTCTTCAAGCCCGATGAAATTTTTCACCGCATCTCCTCGGATAACATGTTGGTAATTTCCAGGGCCTTCTTTGCGTTTTCCTTCGTCAATGTCCCCACGCCGCAGCTGGGGGTAATGAGCGACGACACAGAACCTTTGGGGATCCCTTTTTCGGAAAGGCCGGACAATGTCGATTTAAATCTTTGCGTTAAGCCCTTCAACGTCTCTTTCTCTATCCCCTCGGAGCTGGGGACTATACCCCACGCGATAGATCCGCCCCTATCCAGATAATTTTTAACATCAGGCGCATATAACAAAAGCTCTTTCGTAAAATTATAAGCGTCGAAACTTAATATGTCAATATCCCTTTTTAAGACGGCTCCCCAGTCGGTATTACCGCAGCAATGGATACCGCATAAAGCGCCTTCCTGCCTTACCGACTTGATAAGCTCATCAAGCTTTTCGAAGGCAGCGGCAGTATTTATATTAACATAACTCGATCCTATCGAAACAAGATACGGTTCGTCTATGAAGATTATCACCGAAGGGAACGCCTTTTTAAGCCTCTTTATCTGCCAGCGCACCTTCATCACCAACGTCTTGGTCAATACCTCAAACAGGTCCTTATCATAAATAACAGCGCGTTTATTCTGGTCCGTTACCGATAGGGCAAAGCTTATGGGGCCCGTGATATGCCCCTTGATTGCCTTTATTTCCTTCGAACCGGCTCCCACACCATCGATGAATTTATAAAAACCTGCGGCGTGATCTTCAGAGATCTTAAAAAACTCGGTATCTCCTTCAAGATATTTAGCGTAGACGCTTTCTATCTCGGATGCAACTCTGGAATTATCTATAAATATATTCTTCCCGGGTTCATCCACGACTAGGCCGGGCAGGCGTTCGGAAAACTGAACATACATATTTTCAAGATAGGATCTTTTGGGAAGTTGCGGCCAAAACGGGATCTTTTTAAAGTTATCGAAGATTATACGGCATGACTCCTGCGGATCCGAGAAAGGCATGCTCCCCAAACCTGTAGGCTCGAAATCAAACCTCAAGATTTTGCCCAATAGCTTAACCGCTTTATTCTTTTAAGCATATTCGGGTGCGTACTCAATAGCTCCATCAGCCTGTCACCTAACTTAAGGCTTATCGCGCGGGATTGCAAAACGCTTAACTCGGAAGCGGATATGGTACCGCTCCTGTCGAGATCAAGTTCTTTTAAGTCTTTCAGTTCCGAAAGCGCCCTTGACGGGTCACTCGCAAAGAATGCCTTCATACCCTCGACATCTTTTATCGCTTCTTTCGGCATCCTGGCGGCCCCATACACCAATTTATATAAGGCCGACGCTAGGTTCGACGGGTTGTTCCCCAGCTCCACCGATCCTTTGTCCGCGAAATACTCGCGGATCCTTGAGGCATACAGCACCAGAAGATTCGTTATGAAATAAAATACGAACGCCGCGATCCCGATCAAAACGGCATTGGAGCCCGACCGATCGCGCCTGTCGCCAAAAAACAGGAACTGCCAGGCTATACGGTACAGGATCATAGGTATGACCGAAAGCACTGTAATGGTAACAACGTCTCTATTCTTCAGATGGCTCATCTCATGGCCTAAAACCGCTCTCAACTCGTCATCGTTTAATAGGCTCATTATACCTTCGGTGACGCAAATCCGACCGTCTTTGATCGTGCGGCCGAATGCGAACGCGTTAGGGATCGATATATTTGCGATACCTATTCTCGGCGTAGGCATACCGGCTTTTTTTGCAAGCGACTCGACCATCGATTCTAATTTAATATTTTCGCCTTTTTTGATATATCTTACTTTCATCGACCATTCAACTATTTTGGGGCCGATCATATACTGGATGAACATCATCACAAGTGACAGGATAAGATAAAAGTAAAAATTACCGATACCAAGCGAATAACTTATCGCGGATATGACCGCGTATATTATGGCAAATAAAACCGCCGTCAATAGCCACATCCGGATCTTCAGACTCCACATAAACACAACACTCCTTTATTATTTCGGCTACCCTGAATGAAAGATAGAATATATTAGCCCCTTAAGCACAAACCCTTCCCGCCTCTTCTGCTCTTCCAGGACAGTATCTATATCTTCCACATCGATAATGCCTGTTTCGCTAAGAATAGTTCCGAGATTTTTCTGAATCTGTTTCGCCTCCCGGAGTTCCTTCTGAACTTTCAGGGCCTCGTCCACATCTTTTTGCGTGGCAAGGCCTCTTTCGACCAATATCTCGCCGAATTTCGGCCTCTTATTTTTAAATAGCCCCATGCGGCTAACCGCCTTTTCGAATATACTTAGAACTGCGTCTGGACTTTTAAAACGACCTCTTGCGCCGCATTTGTATTAACGCCCCACGTGACCAAGCCGTATTGCAATTCTATATTGAACATCTTGCCGCCTTGTCTTAAGACGCTATCGCCGAAAACCTGCCAGACTCCGCCGATACGCCAGATGCCATAGCTCTCTTTCAAAGATCCTGTTCCGCTATGAAAAACGTAGCCATCAATTTCGGTCTTAACCAAAAAATACGGGGACGGCCAGAAACCGCATTCGAAGAAATATGGAACATCGTTACAAACGGTTTTGTTCCTCCACCTGTAACCTGTCTCCGCGCCCCAATATATCGGTAATTTCCATCTCGAGGTTACGGGAAACTGAAAAGATTGGCCCATAAGCCATCTTAGCTCGAACGCGTCGTCGCCTCTGCCTATACCAGGCTGGTACGGATATCCGTCTTCTCCGCCGTCCGGCTTTTCACTTACGTAATTTCCATAGCCGGGATATATAAAGAATCTACCCTGTAAGCTCATTACGAGAGGTTTTTCGAGGAAACGCCACTTACCGCCAATCTTAATGTTTGTGAGGCCGCCGTTTTTATGCGAAAAAGGCCCCCAATCATCGGGCCTGTCGTATTCCTTGTAGTGGCCTTCCTTGAATTCCATACTGTAGAGGAGATTGAGATAGTCGGTAACACCGAATTCCAGCTTCGGTTCCTGCACAAACTCCCACGCCCTGAATGCGTTCGTGCCGCCGCTGGTGAGACTGGTGGTATTACCTCTTTCGTTATAACTTTCCTTCGAATAGTTCCACTTCATGTAGTACTCCGCCCATACGTGATCTTTAGGTACCGTCCACGCGCCGGCGAACGCCGACTCTATGGAAATTAGCGAAGCAAAGATAAATACCGTAACGAGAAGCACTGCCTGTTTCTTCATAACGCTGCCTCCGATTTTTACGAAGTAAAAATCGTCCCGAACCACGATAGCGGCGAGGGACTACACTTAATCATGTTATTATACTACTTTTTAAGCAATCTCTCCAGCTGTGTTTTCGCAATTCCCAGTTCCTTCCGGGAGTCGCTTTTCTGCAGAATAATCTTTTGAATCGCTTCGTCAACATATTTGGCGCTCGTATCCCAGCTTGCTACGGCCGGAGGGCCTTTTGAGTCATTCGCCTGGGTTACCAGAATATCCTTAAACTTTGGATCCATCTTCAGCATACTCCAACCCTTCATGCTCGGAGGCAGGTATGTATCCTGTCTTGTGAGCGACGCTTCATAAAGCTTGGCCTGAATCTCGGGCCTGAATAGAAATTTTATGAACTCCCATGCCTCTTCTTTGTGTTTCGATTGGCTGAATATGCTCATTATCCTTCCGCCTATGAAGGCCGTACTTTTACCGGTCGGGCCTTTAGGCAACGTCGCTATAGACCATTTTCCCGCTATCTCCGGCGCCAACAACCTAAGATCGTCTATCTTCCAGTTGCCCGAAATCGCTATCGGGAAGTCGCCCGTCCTCATGCCCTGTTCGAGCGGTATCTTTGACCTCGGGACATTGTGCCTGGTGTAAAGCCCCGAGAAAAAGTCCATCGCCTTTACCGCGGCTTCCGAATCCACCGTGGCAGCGGAAAGATCCTGATTGTAATAATCGCCGCCTGCCTGCCACAGGAACGGGGAATACCCGATCCAGCTTAAAGACCCCCAGTCAAATATCATGCCCTTGCCCTGTTTATTCAAATCCGTCAACAAGGTTGTCAACTCTTCCCACGTCTTTGGAGGATTCGCGATAATATCGTTCCTGTAATAGAGAACATACTCGGTCATGTCAAAAGGTATGCCGTAGACCTTCCCTTTATGCTCTATGGAATTCCAAAGGCCGGAAAATACGGTATTTTTTATCGAATCGATCTCACCGGGATATTCCTTCTTCAGATCAACAATCGAATCGAGGTTGCCGAACTCGGATCCCCATGTAAGGCCCATCGTACCTATATCCGGCGCAACGCCTCCGGCGATGGACGTAAGGTACTTCGAATGCGCGTCGCCCCACGAGATCGCGTCGCATTTGACTTTTATTCCGGTTTCCTTATAAAACTCTTCTGCCAGCTCCTTTATCGTAAGCGCCTGCCCCTCGGAGCCGATAAGCCACATCGTTATCTGGGTCTTTCCGTCGGCACCTTTTTTCTCGGCGTGGTTATCTCCGCACCCTGCAAGCAAAAAACATCCTAAAACGAATAGAATTAAGCCCCTCTTCATGCGTTTCCCTATTTTTAAATTCTCGCGAATATCTGCTGCATTACAAGCGCCGACGCGCCGCATGCTATAGAATCTTCTCCGAGGCTCGCAGGAACGATCCTCGCAACTTTGAGAGATTCTTCATACGCCCACTTTTTAACGCTTCTCCTGACCGCATCCATAAACAGATCGCCGCATTTTTCTATTCCTCTGCCTATAACGACGGAATCCGGATTAAATAGATTTATCATGAACGCGACCTTGGCGCCGAGATAATCTCCGGCCTCGGTCAAAATGTCCGCAGCAACCTTGTCCTGCTCTTTGCCGGCCTCTATGACTGTATTAAGCGATATTTTATCGGCCTTGCCGCCGGATAACTCCAATATCTTCGAGGTAACATGTAAATTTCGGTCGAAGTATGCCCTGGCGCGCGCGCCTATACCTAAGTCTATACCCCTCGACCTGAAACCGCAGCCATAATCATATTTTGCCCAACAATTGTCGTCCTGGTAATCTAATGAGGGCGGATTCAAATTAAGTTCTCCGGCGCTTTTGGAGGCGCCATAATAAAGCTCGCCGTTCAATATAAGCCCGCAGCTTGAATCCGAACATATATATAATATGTTTTCCGATTCGCTGCTAAGCCCCAACCCCATCCACTTCTCTCCGATCGCCCCGGCAGTAGCATCATGTTCGACAAGCGTCGGTGTATCGAATTCCCTTTCGATAGCGGACTGGAGCGCTGTGTAGCTGAAAAGCCCGCCATTTTCTACCGCGTACCGGACAGTGCCCTTATATCTATCCAGCACCCCCCATATACCAATACCCACGCCCCTTATCCTATCCTTCTGTATCTTGGACTTCGCATAAAGGTCGCGCACTAATCCCGTTACCCTCAGTATAAATTTTTCCTGGCTCTCTTCTTCTTTTTTTATTTTAACTTTTGACACCGTTCTGCCGGTGGTATCGACGATAACGCCTATCACGCAGGAATCTTCGGTAATGTGGGGTGCACCCATGTCCAGGCCTATCGTGTAACCATACTTCGCATTGATCTCCAGAAGCTCCGGCCTGCGGCCTCCGGTAGAAACATCGAATCCTTTTTCGAGAACAAGCCCTTTAGAGATATAATCGTCTATGTAGTTGGATATTGTGACGATGTTAAGGTGGGTTATCTTTGATATTTCGGCTCTCGAAACCTCTCTCGTCCTTCTTATGATATCGAGTATAGCCAGGTTTCGCCGCTCTTTTTCCGTGAAGCGCTCACTTTTCAAAACGCCTTCCCGTAAAGCCATCTATCACCTCTCAATTTTGCGAAGCAAAATTGACAATTTTTTACCAGCTCGACTCGAGATATATGACGCCGAAAGTTTTGCCGCCTTTAAATCCGCCCTTCATAAGCGCCCAGTTCGAGATATATCTTATCCAGCACCATTTTAAAACTTTACTGCGGGGCGAAAGCGCAAACATCGGCCTGAAATATCTATATCCGAAGAACAGGGTAAGGGCCAGCCATATCCAAAGCCAGATAGTCAGGTTTTGTGTGAATACCGTCTGCAGCAAGTTTACCACAAAAGCCAATCCAAATAAATGCATAAAATGATAATCGCCTATATAGATTATCCCTCTCACAGATGAAGGTATGACAAGGGTGAGGTAATTGGGGGTATATTGCAATTGTATCTCGATAACCTTCTTCGCGTGCTTCAGGACGGCCAGCGGATGACCGAAACCATAACCGTAAAGCTGTTTGCAATACGCCTGTAATGTAACTCTGTGCATATGGTCAACTATAGCGGACGGCTTGTAATATAGCCTGAATCCTTTCTTTAGGATCCTTAAGCTAAAGTCGACATCCTCGCTTGTTATCTCGTGCCAGAATTCTCTGCCTATGGCGTCGGCTGCTTTCTTACTGACAGCCGCGTTAGCCGTAGCGAAAAACGGGCTGTGAATATTGCCGTTCATTTCGTGCGGCAAGTTTTTCTTTATTGTGGGATAATACCCTTCCTCTGTCATCAGGCATCGCCCGGCCACTGTCAGGAACTTCGTCTGTTCGCAGTAGGACTCGACATCGTTGTTTGGGTCGGTACGAAGCGTATGTATCTCGCCTCCGACCATGCCCACCTTGGGATCCTTTAAAAATGGCTCGAGTATCTTCATCGCCCAATCTTTTCTCGGCGCGCAGTCCCCGTCCGTAAAAAGTATATAATCGCCCTTTGCCATCTTAAGCGCGGCATTCCTTGCCTCGCCGGGTGATTTGGAATTCGGTACTATGACGAGCTTTATGAGATCGTGACGCTTCTGCCAGTCTCTTATGATGTCAACGGTTTTATCGGTCGAACCGCCGTCGCCGAACACTATCTCCATTTTGTCTTTAGGATAGTCTATATCCATCAGGTATTTAAGATTGGTCTCTATAGTCCTCTCAACGTTCCTTATCGGATTAATTATCGATATAAATGGTAAGTTACTCATTGTCTTACTACTTCTCCTTTCAAATTTGCGAAGCAAATTTGATCCTGAGGCCGCAACGAATAGGAGCGGCCGAAGGATCTTCTTGCTTCATCCCATTACTACTTCTACAACATGGGTCTTTTTATCTTTTAACACCGGAACGACATTACCTTCGACTTTCATGCCGTCTAGAATTAACGACTTAACTCCCTTATTCACGCCTTTCGGATTCCTGACCGATATGTTATACATCGCGCCTCTAAATACTCTATTAACTTTAAATGATTTCCACTTTTTCGGAATACATGGATCTATTACAAGCCCGTTATAATCGGGCCTTACACCAAGGATATAATTCATTATCGCTACCATATTCCATGCGGCTGTACCGGTAAGCCATGAGTTCCTTGCGCGGCCAAAATTCCGGTTGCCCTTACCTGTTATGAACTGCGAATATATGTAACACTCAGTAAGATGTATATCAGCTATCTTATTCTTCGTGGCCGGCAAAATCGTCTTGTAATATTTAAATGCGGCATCACCTCTGCCGAGGATAGTCTCCGCTATCATAGCCCACGGATTCGAATGACAAAATATACCGCCGTTCTCTTTTAATCCCGGAGCGAATGTCGTAACAGCACCCAGCTTCCCGTCATATTCTTTGTACGGCGGCGAGATAAGCATGATACCATATTTCGTATCTAGATGCAATTTAACCATGTCCATGCACAGTTTCGCGCGGTCTTCACCGGTAATATGACTCATCACCGCCCACGCCTGAGGCAACAGGTCGATAATACCGCCTTCTTTGCACTTCGCCGAACCTACGGCCTGACCATACTTATCAATGCCTCTTATAAACCATTTACCGTCCCATGCGTTCTTATTAAAATTTTCCTTAATCCCTTCGGCGATCTCGGAGTACTTTTCATAATCCTCGCTCCTTCCCAGAAAGCTTGCCATAGTCAGGAATTCGTGGATCTCCATATATAAGAGAAGCGGCACCCAGGTAGTCTCCGCCACTTCATTATCTATACCAAGATTAAGGCAATCGTTCCAGTCGGCAAATCGCATCAGGACAAACCCCTTAAGGCCTTTTTCACTCAGCACGAAGTCTATCGCCTTTTTAAGATGCTCATACATCGGCGCAGGATCGCCATCAACATATTTAACCTTCTCGTCCAGAAAAGCGATATCGCCTGTTTCCTTGATGTATGCGGCCGTCGATAATATCAGCCAGAGAGGATCATCCGAATATCCGCCTTTCTCACCGGTCTTTGTAAGAGGAAAGAATTTGTGATACGATGACCCGTTCTTAAACTGGTTTGATGCGAGCTCAGCGATCCTGGCCTTAACCCTGTCCGGGATCACGTGAACCACGCCTATCGTGTCCTGGTTTGAATCTCTGAATCCCATTCCGCGGCCGATACCGGCCTCGTAATAAGACGCAAATCTTGACCAGTTGAATGTGGTGCGGCACTGGTATTGGTTCCATATATTAACCATCGAGTTGACGTCTTTGTCGGGGGTTTCGGCCTGAAAACGGCCCAAGTATTCGCCCCAATAATTCTTCAGTTCATCAAGTTTGGCATATACATCTCTATCGCCGAGATATTTTCCGTGAACGCCCAGCGCCTCTTCTTTTGTCTCGGCGACTCCGAGCGAGAATATCAGATCTTTCGATTCTCCGGGTTTAAGCTTAACGCTTACGGAAACGCTCGCGATCGGATTTCCTCCGGAGGCTATGGAGCCGAAAGATTTGCCGCGTTCCACTGCAATGGGATTGGATTCCGAGCGATACTGACCTATAAACGTCTCTCTGTCGCAATCAAAACCTGATATCTTTTTATTACATCCGAAATACGCGAGCCCAAGCCTGCCGAATTTAGGCGCATAGCCGGTTTGATGAAATATAACATTGCCCTCGTTAACAGCGCTGGCTATATTGAGAGTGTATTGAAAATCAGTCATGTCCATTTCGGCATGCCAGAGGCAGAATTCCGTATATGTGAAGATTTTTAAAGCGCGGGTCTTTTTCGAATCATTCTTTACTTTAAGCGCCCAGAATTCCATCTTCTCTCCGAGCGGAACGAAATAGCTGGCGGCGGTCGAGATGTTGTTATACTTGGATTTTATCACGGTGTAGCCCATTCCGTGCCTACACTCGTATTTATAACCTTTGTCTTTCAAAACGGGCTGCCACGTGGCGGACCAATAATCTCCTGAAGAGTCATCGCGAAGGTATATGTAGCGGCCAGGCCTGTCGACCGGGATGTTATTGTATCTGAATCTCGTTATTCTTCTGTCTTTCGGATCGCGATGGAAACTGTAACCACCGGCGGTATTCGACATAAGCGCGCAGTACTCATCGCATCCTAAATAATTTATCCACGGCGTAGGTGTATCCGGCCGCGTTATTACAAACTCCCTGCTCTTATCATCAAAATAACCGTACTCCAAAACCGCATTCCTCTTAATCTGACAATTTTACATTATCGACGTATATCGGCCCTTTATACGTGATTTTACCGTTCGATTCAATGCGGATACCCATCTTCTTTACATCGCTTCTAAAACTATCATCTATAAACTTACGCCAAGCCATACTGCTTGCGGTAAGATCCAGTTTTATCACCGTCCATTCGCCCGGAGTAAGCGGATACGCCTTATTCGCCTCCGTCCACTTCCACTCTTCGCCGACCGTCAGGATCACTCTCGCCCTTAAGCCCTGCGGCGCGTTCTTTGGAAAAAATATATCGACTGACAGGTAGTTGAAGGGGGTCCAGTCTGTTACATCTATAACGCGTTCGACATATGCGCCCTCCCAGCGCGGGCCGCCCGAAAATTCGACATCGAATTCCAACGAATATTTGCCCTCGCTCGCGTTAAATTCGGAGACGCTTATCTGACGCCCGACGTAATCCTGCTTGGCCTGTGTCCAGTCCGGTATCTCCCATCCCTGAGGGTCCTTCTCAAAACTGTAAAGAACAATCTCTTTGGAATACGATATACCTGACAGGTTCGCGAGGAGGAAAATTGTTATTAAAAGAATTATAAATATTTTTAACTTCGGCATAAAAAATTTTAGTATTTCAACTTTGTTGGTGTATGCTTCTTATACCACTTCTCTACGATCTTCTGGGCAGGTTTATTCTGGAAGACATAGCCCCTGTTATTGGGCCCGCCAAAATTCTTATTCGTGCCCCATCGCCACCAGTATAAGCCGTAGAACCATTCCTTGTCCCAGAAAGTTTCCAAAAGAGCTTCGTAACAGTCCTCCTGAAGCTTCACATTCGTATTCCCTGTAAGGTCTTCCCACGGGGTTTTCGCCGTCCAGTCCGCGCTGCAATATCCTACCTCCGGAAATATTATCGGTTTATTGACCCTCTTCTGGAATTCTTCAATGTCCTTCACCCACGGCTCCCACCCCTTCTTTATCTCTTCTAATGTAGGGACAGCTTTATCTTCCACGATCGGGTAGTAGGCATCGATGCCTACATAGTCAAGGGCATCCCAGAATTTAATGTGCCCGTATTCATCGTTCCAATTTGACGCATATGTCAGCGGCCCCTTATAAACCTCTCTGACCGATTTAATTACTACATCTCTCCATTTATCTTCTCTCATAGCAGAAATGGATGTAAGCTCGGTACCAATACACAACATCTCGGCCTTATTCTCCTCCGCTAATACAGCATAATGTACGATGAAATTTTTATAGCTCTCGAACCAAGCGTCCAAATCGGTATCCAGTTTGCAACCTATATCTCCGCGCCAACTTCCATCGGAAGTATCTATTATATCGAGATGAGGCTTTATCATGACCTTCATCCCGAGGGAATGCGCTTCTTTTATTGCATGGACGATGCTTTCGTCGCTTGGGGTCTTATCGGTTGGGTGTATATCCGTGTCGTGGCAGCTATCCTGATACCAGGTAGTCAGGACGCTCACCCATGTCGCTCCCGTTCCTCGCAGTGTCTTTAGAGACTCATCGGAGGCCGGGGAAACATACTTATCCTTGGTCCATGTGGTATAGCATATCCCTTTCTGCCATTCATAAGAGAATGCCGGAACACAAAACAGGATCGCGATCAGGCTTACTACTATAATTTTTTTGAGCATTTTTACCTCTTAAAGAGATCTTATTATACCACTTTTTGCAGGCAGGGTCAACCCCTGCCTGCAAAAGGCAGCTTACTCAAATTACTTATTAAGAACCAGCCTTACGTTATCAATATAGATAGGACCGGTGTATTCCGGCTTCTTGTTCGACTCGACCCTTATTGCGAGCTTGCGAACGTCTTTTCTGAAATTATCATCCACAACCGTCCTCTTCCAGTCTTCGCTTCCGGGTAAAAGATTTGCGGTAATGGTAACCCATTCGCCTGGAACCAGAGCGGTTGATCTGGCCATCTCGATGAACTTCCAGCCTTCTCCTACCGTCAATATAATCTTACCCTTCAATCCAACCGGTGCCTCTTTCGGTATATAAATATCGGCAGATATAGCCTTGTAGGGCGTCCAATCAAAATACTCAAAATCTTCCACTAAGGCCGCACTCCATATCTTGCCCGGGAACGCTGCCATGATTTTAAGCGAGCCCTTGCCGTCTTTAGCAAAGTCTTTGGAAGACTCCACCGTCTTCGCTACGTGATCCTCCTGCTCCAACGCCCATTCCGGTATCTCCCAGCCCTGGGCATCCTTCTCGAAACTGAAGACGACCTTCTCTTCAGCCTGGGCTATGCTTGAGAAGCCGAATGTAAAGGCTATCGCAAGAGCTAATGCTAAAGCTACTACTGTCAACCTTTTCATACAACTACCCCCTTTCAAATTTTCGAAGAATCTCTCCTTCGTCACTTTAACTATACATTACCTGCGGTTAAAATAAGGTTAGAACAATATTAAATTATTCTAATGTAACGGCAAGGATATAATAAATATTGTGCCTTTAGAGGGTTCGCTTTCGACCTTTATGGAACCGTTATGCGAGTCCACTATCGACTTGGCTATGCTCAAACCAAGGCCGAATCCGACATTGGCCCTGGCCTTATCGGTTCTGTAAAACCTGTCAAATATATGGTCAACCTCTTCTTTCGTCATTCCGGCACCCGTGTCCTCGATCCTGACCACCGCCGACGGCCCGGACTTTTGCGATATTACCGTTATTCTGCCGCCCGGTTCGGTATACTTTATGGCATTATCAAGAATATTAAGGAGAAGCGCCTTCATCTGGCTTTCGTCCGCATCCAAAAATAACGGCTCATTCGCCCTGCAGGATAAATTTATATTTTTCGGTTCGGCTAAGGATTTGACATTTTTGGCTATTCCGCGGACGATCAGATTGAGGTCAAGCCTCTTCTTCTCCGGGAATACCTCCTTCGATTCAAGCCTGGCCAGAAGGAGCAGATTTCCTGCGAGCCTCACGACCCTGTCGACTTCCTCTAGGGCGCTTTTTATTACAGATTCATACTCTCCCTGAGAACGCAGTTTCTTCAGCACCACTTCAAATTCTCCCTTTATTATGGTAAGCGGCGTCTTGAGTTCATGAGATAGGTTCTCGAAAAGCTTCTTCTGCGATATGAATGCGTACTCCAGGCGCTCAAGCATGCTGTTAAATGTCTCGGATAGCTTCTGGATCTCGTCTTTCGTGTTTGGGCTTTCTAATCTCAGCCTCATATTCTCAGCCGTGATCTGATGTATCGTATGTATCATCCTGTCGACCGGTCGAAGCGTGACCTTTGCCAGAAACGCGCCCATTATTCCGGTTAAGAGCACGGTGATAGGAAACAATATAAAAAGAGCCACCTTGATATTGTTAAGCGCTATCTGCAGCGGCGTAAGGGAGCTCGCGACCTGCACGATATATGCAACTTTTTCGTCCTCAAAAACCGGCGTCGTATATACCCTCATCGATCCTAATGTATCGAATCTGGCTTTGCCCTGGAGAACGGATATGAAGTCCCTGCTCGGGATCTGAGTAAGTCCATGTGTATTTTTGGATGAGGCTATCGCCGTACCGTCCGTATCAAATACGGTGACTATTATACTCAAGAGTTCGGGGTCCTTTGACTCCTCTCTTACCCAGTTCTGGGCAACTTTCGTAAAATTGAAATTGCGCCTTTTAGTTAAAACTTCATCGGGTTTTACACCGCTCGCAAGGGTCTCCAGGTTCGACGTCTCCCAGTATGTGTTAATAGCCTTTGATATACCTCCGGCTTTTGACTTCAGCAGAATATCCATATTGTTACGCAGGCCCTGGGAGACATTATGATACAATACGGCGCTGAATGACGAGATGGTCAGCGCAAGGATCGCCATATACAGGATCGTTATTTTGAAGCGGATAGATCTTAAGAACATGAATGCCTTCTCACTCTTTCAAGGTGTAGCCTCTGCCGCGGATCGTATGGATCAGCTTCTTCGAGTGCCCTGCGTCGACCTTCTTTCTGAGATAATTGATATATACGTCTATCACATTAGTGAAGGTATCAAAATCGATATCCCAAACGTGCTCAGAGATCATCGTCCTTGTAACCACGGTTCCGGCGTTACGCATCAGGTATTCCAATAACGCGTATTCCTTAGCCGTCAAGATTAACTCCTTTCCCGCCCTCGTCACCCTGTGGGAGACAAGGTCAAGCAAAATATCGCCGATTTCAATCTTCGTAGCCTCTTTGGAACCCTTCTTCCTCAATATGGCGCGTACACGGGCAAGCAGTTCTTCGAATACAAAGGGTTTTGTAATATAGTCGTCGGCACCGGCGTCAAGACCGGCGACCTTGTCTTCAACGGTGTCCTTTGCGGTCAACATTATGATAGGAACATGGATTTCTTCTTTTTTCAGGTTTTTGCAGAGGGTTATACCATCGATCTTTGGAAGCATGAGGTCTAAAAGGATGAGGTCATAGCTATTGGTCTTCGCGAGGAACTGGCCCTGTTCACCGTCGTAAGCGGTGTCGACGGCGTAGCCTTCCTCTTTGAGACCGCGTTTTATGAAATCGGCGATTTTTTTCTCATCTTCTATGACTAAGATACGCATGAATTCGCCTTAAATCCGAAACTCAAATATCGAAATTCGAATTTTTATTTCAGTTTATTGAACCACTCTATGAGAATCTTCTCGCCCTTCTTGCCTCTTAATGTATAACCTAGAGGGCCTATGTCGGGCCTCGGAAAGTAGTTCCACCAGTAGAAGCCTTTAAACCACGGCCGCTTCGTAAGGACCAGGAAAAGCGCTTCAAGGCAGTTTGCCTGTTCGTCCTGGCTCTCCCTGTATTTCGCCATCGTCGGCAGTACACGCCATGGCTGCTTGTTCGAACCTTCTATCGCATCGTATCCGACCTCGGTAAATATTACCGGCTTATTCAATCCACTGGCCTTAAGCCATGCCTCTATAGTATCGGCGTTCTTCTCCCAGCCGTTTATAAGCTCTTCTTTGGTAGGGTTTGTCTTGTCGGTAAGCGGGAAGTACGCATCCATTCCTATATAATCGATGGCGCTCCAGAACGAAACCGACTCATACTCATCCCAATTCGCCGCGTACGTTATTGGCCCTTTATAGACAGCCCTGATCGCGGCTATGATATCTAACCACTGGGCCTTCCATTTCGAAAACGATGTATTCGACAGCTCTGTACCGATGCATAGTAGTTCCACATTGTACTTTGCCGCAAGCCGCGCGTAATGCAGGATAAACTCTTTGTAACTCGCGAACCATTCATCGCTGGCGATTATATTAGTCCGCATCTCACCGTCTGCGAGATCCACGTGAGGCTTCAACATCACCTTCATGCCGAGGGCATGCATCGTATTTATTGTGTGCCCCAAAGATTCATCATTCGTGGTCTTTTCGGGATCGGTATAAATCTTCTTTGAAGCGGCATCCGCCTGATACCAAACGGCCATCAGCGCTATATGTTTGACACCCAGTTGCGATAGATATATAAGGCTGCAATCCGATAGATCCCCGGCAAGCTCTTCCGATCTCCACGAAGTGTAGTTGACGCCCTTCTGGAACTCTTTCAGCGTTATCGGATCGGGCGAGGCAACTATTGTCCCCCCTATCTTCTTCAAAAGCTTTTCTCTCTTATCCTCAAGTTCGATCTTCTCTTTGCTCGATTTAAAGATCTCTTCTTTAGGCAGCTCCCCGGGATTCTGCGCTTTTGGCCCATATGGCTCTATTTCCCAGATGGAAATGCCCCAGTCGGCATTCGCGCGTTTCATACCGACTACCTTTATATATCTTGCGGTAATGGGTGCGAACTTTATATCGCTGGTATCCCCTTTTTGGCTCTTCAAAGATATAAGGCTATTCCAGGTGACGGCGTCACCCGAAGTCAGTATATCAAAATCCGTCGCGTAAGCCTGCTCCCATTTTATGGCCAGCCTCGATATCGTTTTCGGTTTGCCGAGGTCGAGATATATCCATTCGCCGTCTTTATATCCGCTAGACCACCTCGTCTCCATGTCGCCGTCGGCCACTGCCATAGCATCTGGCCTCGGCGCCCAATCCGGGCTTTCGTCGAACCCGGAGGCGACCGCATGCTCGACCTTAAGATATATAAGTTTTCCGGCATCGTTCTCTGCTATGGAAGGGGCCTTGGATTCTTCAGCCGCCTGGCACGATAAGCATGAAAGTGCCAATATAAGCGCACTCATGCACAACATAACTTTTTTCACTCTTAGTCCCATTTTATTCTCCCTTATTCTATGTTTTTTCATACCCCTTAAGCCCCGTCATCGCTATTCCCTTCATGAAATACTTCTGGAACAACAGGAAGACGATGAGCATCGGCGTCGTCGCCACGACTGCGCCTGCCATGACCATCGCGAATCTCGTGCCGAACTGGCTATTGATCACGGATAGGGCGAGCGGCAACGTGCGCATCTCACTCGAGTTTATCACTATGAGGGGCCATATGAAGTTGTTCCATTGCTGCAGGAACGTCAATATCGCCAGTGTAGCGAGGACCGGTTTTATTAGGGGGAGTATGACGAGCCTGTAGATAGTAAATTCGCCGCAGCCGTCTATCTTAGCCGCGTCTATCAGATCGTCGGGTATAGCCATTATGAACTGCCTGCACAGAAATACGCCGAAGACGCTTGCCATGACCGGAATTATCAATGCGTTATACGAATTGAGCCAGCCTAGCTTCCTCATAAGTATGAATCCTGAAATGAGGTTGACCTGCCATGGTATCATGAGCGAGCCTAAGAGGACAAAGAATATCTTATCACGGCCCCAAAACCGGTGTTTTGCGAATGCATAACCCGCCAGTGAACAGAAGAATAAGTTGGCGATGGTTACGGCAGCCGCGACGTATATGGAGTTCCAGATGTACCTAAGTATCGGGATAAGCTGGAATAGATCCTGATAGGGAAGTATGGTCGGATGCTTCACAATAAAAGAAGGCGGGTATGACTGCACCTCTTCGACGGGTTTTACGCTGGTGACGAACATCCAGACATAGGGAACCGCTATGGAGATCGCGCCGAGGATGAGAAACACGTATATCGCGCTCTTTATCGCGGCATTATGGGACCACTTGCTCTTCCGAAATTCCATATGGTTCATTATATCAAAAATGGCGGACGATATCAACTAACCTCGGTATTATCTTCTCAACCCCTATCCGCACTATTTCCCTCGCCCTCTCTAGCGAGTCGGCAATAGCATAATTCCTGAACTCCGGCGCGTTTCCGGATGGCCTGAGATGCGATATCTCACCATTGTCAAAAAGTATTTTTATGCCGTCTGTATAATTTATATTCTCAACTTTTTCAAAACCATCATCATTGAGAAATATTTCTTCTATTCTCTTTTTAATAATTTCGAGTTCTTCCCGGTCATTCAAATCTTTAGGGGTTAAATAACTTATTATAGCCTTGCTCGTCTCCATAGGAAATTCTTTAATTCTGTCCGAATGTGTAAACCTTTTGGGGAGTGTTTTTAAAAATTGCGAAACGTCTTTACCGCTTTTTACGATCAGATGTATGACGCTTAGAAGCGGAAGCACCGCATCTCTGGTAGGCAGCGCTTTAAGGGTTTTATCTCCTATTCTTAAATCGGTCCCTGTTAAAAAACCGCCATTCGATTCCCATGAAAAGACATTCCATTTACCCGGATGGCTGGCGATGGAATCATTCATCGCGGCAATAACATAAGGGGAGCCTATCCTGGTCTGGGTCAATTCTATGCCCTTGTCCCTGCAGATCCTTTCGATAGAATCATTTGCGCTGACAGGAACACACACGGCATCTATCTTTATATTTAATTTTTCCAAACCCAATATAGCAAGTAATCCTAAAATATCGCCGGTTATATATTTTACAAGGTCCATCGGCTTACCTTTTTCATATTCCCTGTAAACCAGGAGCGGCCTATCCGAATCACCATCTAATGTTATCCCGATATCAATATTATTATCTACGAGAACACTCTTGAAGAGCGATAAAGTCTTATCGGAAACGCTTTCGGTGTCAACCGGAACAAACCTCTCACTTCTTAATGATTCATCGCCTATCCTAATATCAGGCGCAAAGACTTCGGCGCCTAAACTTTCAAAGATCCCCTTTACAATGTCTCTGCCGACAGCAGAATGTTGATATAGAAATATCTTCGTCTCTTTTGGAAAAAATTTATTGCCGAACACGTTTCTATATCTATCTATATATAATTCGCTGGCCTTGCCTGCATAAGACTCATCCCTTAAGAGCTTTGTAAACTTGGACTCGCATGTTGCCTTAAAAGTTCCATTTTTATCAAAAATCGAATCTTCGCCGGCAATGGAATAAACTTTTATCCTAATTTTTCTTACATTTTCCAAAATACCCGGCTCATCAGATTTTAATATTTCGCCTGTTCGTTTTGTAAATTTTATCCCATTCCTGTCAGCCGGTATATGACTGCCCGTAACCATGATGCTGGCCATATTATTGCGCATTGCGTAATTTGCTAAAGCAGGGCTGGGGACTTGGCCTTGATCGTCTACCATGCCACCCATATCGCGGATAGCAGCCGCGACAGCCCTTTTTATCTTATACGTACTGGGCCTTCTGTCTCCGCCTATTACTACAGTATCGCCTTTTTTAAATTCTCCGCATCCAGCAAGATACGCAATAAAACCTCTGGCGTTGATATAGCATTCCATATCGGTCATATTTTCGACCGTATCTCTCAATCCGCTTGTACCGAACTTTAATTCATCCATAAGTTTCCCTAAAAAGCCGTAGGGGAGGTTTGAACCTCCCCTACGGCGAAGACTGAACAAGACAACTACTTAAACCGTACCCCTGCGTTCCTCAAGGCTGGCGCGGATTTCTTCGGATTTTTGTTTTGTAAGAGGTATACGCAAAACAAAAATAATAGCAACGATCAGGCCCACGACCGGTAGAGAAGCAAGGCTTGCGCGGATCCAGAATATAGTCTGAGGCGCCTGCACATTAACTTTCCAAGTAAACCCCGACCATGTCAGAATAAGCCCGGAAACATAATACCCGAGTGAGTTTCCCAGTTTAAGTATATAGGAGCCGCAGGCGGTGAAAGACCCTTCCCTTCTCTTTCCCGTATTGAGCTCGTCGTAGTCCTGGATATCGGCACCGATAGCGCTATGGAGCATCCACAGAGACGCCGCGGCCATTCCCATCAATCCCGACGCGATCGTCTGCATCCATTTAACCTCCGGCGTATACAAAAACCACGAACCGCCGTAACCGCATATACCTATGAGGCATGCTACTACTGCCGCCTTACGTTTGCCGATCTGATCCGCTATAAGCTTATGCACCGGCACCCCTATAAGGCCGCCCACCATGAAAGCCACACCCATCCAAAACTGCCAATTATCTCCGAGTATTCTGTTGCCTTCGGCTACGTAAAAGACCGTAGCATAGTAACCGAGCGAACCCACCATGCTCGTGCCCAGAGTGAAAGCGCCGCCCATGACCATTAGCTGACGGAACGGCTTACACCTGAGCGTCTCCCATAAGGAGCTCATGATGGAAATCTTCTCGGTGACCTTCACCACCACCGTATGGTAGTAGCGTTCTTTGACCCTGAAAAAGATGATTACGGCAAAAATAGCCATTACCACACCCAATATCATCGTATAGATCCGCATTCCCAAAAGGGTATTCTTTTGCGCTGTTCCGGGAACAAGGAACCAGGCCAGGTTGGTAAACCGCAAAGCGTAAAAATTACCCAATTCCGAAACCTTTTGGGTCATACTGCGATAGGACATGATGGAGGTGCGCTCGTGATAATCAGGCGTCATCTCCGCACCCAAACTATAATAAGGAACGGTAAAGCAACTAACTATCGGATAATAAAGCATGGTTGATACGATCATATACCAAAATACCGCGGAGATGCCGAGGAATTTCGCGTCAGCCCAGGACGGCGACACTAAAAACAAGACCGGCAGGCATAGCCCCGCTAAAATACCCCCGATCAAAATGAACGGGCGCCGGCGACCCCATTTGGTACGCAAATTATCGGAGATCCATCCCACTATAGGATCGATAAGGGCATCCCAAATGCGGATCAATGTAAGCGCCAAACCCACCAGCCACGGCTCAACGCCCAGATACATGTTGAAGACCGCAAAAGCAACGGACGGATACAGCCAGAGGCCCCACATATCGACTGCCGTACCAAGACTGTAAGCCATTTTGGTAGGCCTCGGAACGCGATCCCGCAGAGGTTTCTTACCACTAACTGCTTTATCTTCTTGCATTGCGTTTTCCCTCTTTCCTTTTTACAGATCTTTTCTTAACGATTATGACATGCATCGATAAGCCGCTGCAAACTTGTAGTGGCCACGCATTGAACCGTATCAGCACCGCCGTAATAAATTTTGACCTCGCCGTCATCCTCCACCACAGCCCCGCAGGTAAAGACGACACTCGGAGTCTGCCCAACAAGCTCATAAAGCTCTTCAGGAATAAGGATCGCGTCCTGGGCCATAGCCTTGACTTTTGACGGGTCCTTTAAATCCAAAAGACAAACACCTAATTGATAAACAAAATGCGAATGACATTGAGTGCGCACTCCGTGAAAAATAGTCAGCCACCCATCAGGTGTTTTAATAGGGACGGCTCCCGCTCCGATCTTTTTCCAGGCCCAGCGAATACCCTCCCAGTTCCTGAATACGCATTCACTCTTTCCCCAAAATATCAGGTCCGGCGAATAGGAAATCCAGATATCCCCGGTATCGGCTCCGGTATTGGGCCGGTCAAGGCGCGCATATAGTCCATTGATCTTCTCCGGGAAAAGCACCCCATTGCGATTATCTGTTTCGGAAATAAATCCCATCCATTTATACTTCTTAAAGTCCTCTGTCTTTACCAGGCTCAACCGGCAGGTGTGACCGCTGTGCGCGGCATGGGTTATATAATACGCATTCCCGAGCTTTGTTACGCGCGGATCGTAATACATACTGGAGGCGTATTTATTAAAGACTGGGTCCTCATGGGGCATATCTACCGGCTTTGGCCACGGTTTAAAACTATAACCATCCGTACTCTCCGCGATCCAAAAACGGTCAAGTAAAGCGGAATTCTCCACCCGGCATACCATCAGATAAACATCATTGTATTTCACGATGCCGGAATTAAAAACATATTTAATATCGGCCTCGGCGGGAAAATCCTTGCCTGTCAGGATAGGATTGCCCTTATATCGCTTGCATATAGGATATTTGTTTGTTTTCATCTCCACTTTCCTCTCTTTTAAATGTTTTGAAAGTATAACACCTTCAGAACTATTTGTCAATAAATGGGTTTTAACTAATACTCAACCTTCGTTTTTACGAACTTTATGTTAATTATAGTTATTATGAATACCACCGCGAATACTATATAACCCAACGCAGAGGCGTACCCCATCTGGAATTTCCTGAATCCCATGTCGTAAAGGTAGGCAACCACCGTGAGTGCGGAATCGAGAACGCCTCCGATGCCGAATTCGGTCTCCGTCATAATGTATATCCTCTCGAATACCTGAAATGAAACAATGAACCCCATTATGACGACGAATACCATCGTCGGCTTCAGGAGAGGAACTGTTATGTTCCAGAACTTATCCCATGTATTGGCGCCGTCTATGTCCGCCGCCTCGTAAACCGTCGCGGGGATAGTCTGGAGGCCGGCTAAAAAGAGTATCATATTGTAGCCTATGCCGGACCATATCGACATTATCATGATAGCGGGAAGCGTCAAGGTGGGGCTCATCAACCAATCCACCGGTTTAAGACCGATCAATATCAGAAAATAATTGATGAGGCCGTATTTTTCGCCGGCGAAGAGCCATTTCCATATGACCGATAACGCGATAACGGATGTTACGGATGGTATAAAGTATATGACCCTGAAAAAATTCTTACCTTTTATCTGCTGGTCAACCGCAATGGCAAGGAGAAGCGAGAGCACCACGCCAGGCGGGATGACACCAACTGTATAGAATATTGTGTTGTAAATCGATTTCCAGAAACGCGGATCATTCGAAAATATCGTCTTATAATTAGCAAGGCCAATCCATTTAGGCGCATGGATGCCGTCGTATTCGGTGAATGACCAGTATAGGGAAGCTATTAAGGGGCCCAGGACAAATATGAGGAATAGAAGCACTGCCGGCGCAATGAAGATGTAGGACATCTTCTGTCCATTAAGCTTCTCGAAAATCCCTTGTTTTTTCTTCATTTAGAATGTTTCGTATTTTTTCATGAATTGCTTTACCATCGCAAAACTCTTCGGCACGTACTGGAGCTCTTCTTCTTTGCCTTCGTATTCGATATTGAAGAAGCCGCGATAATTAGCATCTTTCAGTATCTTGAATATCTTATCGAAATCGAATTCCAATTCTTTGCCGTCTTGCGATAACTTATGGATCTTGCAGTGCATATGTGTGACATAAGGCATAGAAGATCTCAGCGCCGCATACATGTCCTTATCCTGATAATTTCCTGTATCGAGATTAAGTTTCACCCATGGTGAGTCAACATCTTTGAGAAGTTTGTGTGTCTCGATCGACATCGGAAGATAGCCGCCGCCGTTGTGAGATTCTATCGCCATCACTACGCCCTTCTTCGCTCCGTAGGCAGCGCATTCCTTTATGCTCTTCACGACCTTAGGCCAGAGTTGGGCGTGTTTCTCTTTCGGCGCCCACCCGGCAAATATCCTTAAATTCGGCGCGCCGAGAATATAGGCGACATCAGTCCATCTTTTGATCTTCTCGATCTCTGCCGACTCATCTTCCGGCTTATCTTTCCCGAAGCTGTTGCCCGGAGATACCGCGGATATTGTAATCTGCAGGTCCGTGGCAAGCTTCTTTATTTTGAGCAGGTAATCCATATCCTTCAGGAGCTTATTGACATCGTCTCCATTCTTGAAATGGATATCGATAATATCTACACCGCCTACCTTAAGATCATCGGCACAAACATGGAGAAGCTTCTCCAGATCCATTTTACCTGCTTTAAATGTTCTATTATATGACCAGGTGCAAAGTCCAAGCTTCATCGAGTGTACCCCTTATTTAACCTTTACCCACTTACCTGCATCATTCGACTCATACGCGGCATTGATAACCTTCATCGTCTCTCTTCCCTCTTCGCCGGAGACAAAAGGCTTCTTTCTATTGATAATGCAATCTATAAAATAATGGACGGCATTCTCCCATCCGGTACCGGTGCCTATTTCAGGATACATCTCTTCGAGCGCAACATTCGGGTCTTTGCCTTTATTGGTATCCACTAATTGTACCTTAACCGGCTTCTCGGTGCCGATGGCCGTCATCATCTTGCCCTTCGAGCCGTATGTCCACGTCATTACTTCGTAGGGCCTGGTCGTCCAGGAACACTCGATCTCACCCTTGGAGCCGTCTGCGAATTTGAATAGGACTGTTGCGTTATCGTCGACTGGTACTTTCTTCTCGATCGTCCTTATCGTGGCGAATACTTCCGCGATCGGCTTTGCCGCGAACCATCTGACGAGGTCCGTGATATGGACGCCTATGTCGATCATCGCTCCGCCGCCCGACTTCTTCTTATCGTAGAACCAGTGGGCCTTGCCTTCCGACCAGTATTCCGGTCCGGCATGCCCAATCCTGCCTCTTATATTATGGATCTTGCCGAGGATGCCTGATTCCAGGACTTTCCTCGCGGCCTGGTGAACCGGGTCAAACCTCTGGGTCTGCTCTACCATAAGGTAGACGCCGTTCTTATTTGCGGCCTTGGCCATATTGTCTGCGGCTTTAGCTGTAATAGTTATCGGCTTCTCGACGAGAATATGTTTATTGTTTTTTGCGGCGCCTATGGCCATCTCTTCGTGCAGGTAGTTCGGCGTATCGACAAAAATAGTGTTGATATCTTTTCTAGTCACGACCTTCTTCCAGTCTTTGACAATATCGGCGCCTGAAATTTCAAACTTTTCTTTTAAATTTCTTGCTTTCGCTTCCTCTATGTCGCAGAGGACTTTTACTTCAACCTTTTCCTTATAATTCACTAAATTCGGTAAGCTCGCCCTCTCCGCTATCTTACCACAGCCAATGACTCCAACCCTAACTGCCATACTCCCCCCAGTCACTCATCGTTTAGGTTACAGCTAACAGCAAACAGTTTACAGGTAAAAACATTTAAAATGATAGCAAACTTGACTATTTTTGTAAAGAGCTAACCAATCCTGATATCATCTTAACAATCTCCTCGGCATCTCTTATTAGCTGTAACCTGTTTACTGTATACTAATCTGATATATAGACTTTTCTACCGCGCTTCGAAGATTCGTAGATCGCCCAAATCAATCTTTGAGTCTTCAACGCATCATCGCCCGTTATCGCAGGTTTTCTGTTATTGCAGAGCGCTTCGTAGAAATCCCTGATCTGATTATAGTGGCAATATCCCCAGTAATCTCTCACGCCGTCGCCGTAATCGATATATTCGTCGGCACGGGGCTCGGCCTTCTCATTCCGGCCGTTTGAGTATCCTATATAAGCAGAATCTTTCACTATATGAACTCTGGCTTTTTCGCAATCGATATCGATGAATGGATCGTCGTCGAACGAATAACAATTTATGAGATAGAACGCGAGGTAGAACCCGTTCCTGAATTTAACGATGCCTTCGGCGGAATCCTCGACATTTGTAAAAGTGTGCATCCTGTTGGATACGCTTGCCTCGACATATTCTATCGGGCTGGGGATTAGCCACCTCACGATATCGAGATAATGGATCGCTTGATCGATGACAACGCCGCCGCCTTCCTTATTAAGACGCCCTTTCCAGTCGCTCTTCTTATAATAGCTGTCGGGTTTATGGTAAGTAAGGACGAGCTTTGCGGCCCTAAGCTTGCCAAGCGAACCGTCTTTTATCCTATTTTTGACCAGCTGTGAACCGGGATTGAATCTATTTTGAGAAATAACGCCAAGGGTTATGCCGGCCTTCTTCGCGGCCTTAATCTCTTTCTCGGCCTGCGCAGGATTAAGCCCCATCGGCTTTTCTGTGATCGTATCTATTTTTCTCTTTGCGGCCTCGTGAATCATCGGCATGTGGAGGTAATGCGGGGTACAGATGTGGACAGTATCCAGATCGGCTTCGTCCAGCATCTTCTTATAATCGGTATAGTAACTGCATCTGTAGGCCTTCGCACGCTGCTTTGCCCGGCCTTCCTTAATATCGGAGACGGCGACAAGGCTAACGCCTTTTATATTCGCCAGCGACTGCGCGTGCATCGGGAATATCGTACCGCAGCCTATTATGCCTGCTCTCAATGTTTTCATAATCGGTTTTTAGGTTATCACAGCAGCAGATATACCGTCAAGGTATTTTTAAACCATTATGCGGAGACTTCGAAGAGTTTCTTGAGGCGTTCCAAACTGGATATCTCGTCGGTGAATTTAATGATCCTTGGAAGCGCTTTGACAAGCCATTTGATCCTGCCGGCTAGGTCGCTGACCAGATCCGGCGGCATCTCATGGCCGGTAAACAAGTTATATGCCATTTCGAACAGGCTCATCTTTTCGTAAAGCACACCTACACCCATTAAAGCCATCGCCTGAATATTGATAAAAGGAATCGTGGTTTTATCCAGGCCCTGTATCATGCCCGTAGTTATGGCGCAGTAATTCGTCCCGGCCTGACCTTTGACTCCGGCTATGCCTTCTCTCGGATCCATGCCCCCGGTAAGTATATCATCGTCGAGTACCGCTATCCGCGCTTCTTTATCTTTACCAATAATATCATTCATCGCGCTGATAAGCTCTTCGCGCGTCCCCACCTCTATAATTTCTTTGCCATTAAGCCCGGATACACCCTGCTTTACGATCTTTGCCAGGCGCTCCCGCACAGGCTCGGGCAAAGCCTTGACCCCTACAGCCGATTCCACAAGACCTTTTCTCATTATTATAAAATTATGACTAAGGTCAAGCCCTTCGCCTTGCCGATGAATATAGTCGGCCATTTCATCGGTCCCGGCTTTAACATCACGGACCGCTTCCCCTACCTTTTGGGCAACGTCTTCCGGCAGGATATTTAAAGTCTTAAAATCTTTAGAAATTAAAGGCTTCAATCCCTCCAGATAACCGCTGGCCGTGTCAAATTCAAAGGAAGCGTCTTTTGCGATCACACCGGATAGCATCAGTTTTCGCAATGCCTCGCGCTGAACAGCTTCGTTGCCCTTAAGCATGCTGAGCGGAACATATTCCGGAGCATACCATACCAAAAGGCCCATGATGGCATTCCTGGTCTCGTTATCACCGTCGGATAATATACTATAACCCTCCCCGAAATAAGCCGCTTTTTCAAGGCGGTCAAGAATAGCGAATATTGTAGGGTGAACTTGCAGCCTTCTGATCCATCCTGCCCTAGACCAATTAAAATTGGAGACAAACCTTACAAGCGTATTTGTGGGCAATATTGCGCGGAATTCTCTTATTTTTAGAAGGCTGGAGAAGAAGTCGTTATAATAAGCTCCTAAATAAAACCTGAGGCCGAATAACACGTCTTCGCGCGGGCTTCTCTTGGCCAGGTTCCAGGACTTATCCGCCGAAAACCGTTTCGCGAAATCCCGGGGATTGCTTAATATATAATCGATAAGATCGGCGACGGTTGTTTTGGGGTTTGTTTTAAACACATCCTGATACAAATCCTTCAAGATAATTTTTGTATTATTCTCGGTAAATAAATTTGACTCGTCGTTGATAAAATCTTCAAGCAGGAATTTGCGTGTTTTTGCAGAGATGCGGCTTATCACATTCTTCTGGATAATTTTTTCTACCGTGTTCCTGACACCGGCTCTTTCGTCGGAATCATTAATTTGACGCCTGCCAAGCTGTGCTATGGCAAGAAGCTCTCGCTTGACGATATCAATCTCTGCGGCGGCAAGGCCGCGCAGTTCGCTTCGCGCCAGGTACCGGTATGCTTTTTCCGACCGATCGACAACTACCAGGCCCAACTTCTCGAGTTCATTTAATTCAACCTGTGCGGTGGTCCTATGCATATCATGCTTCGAGAGCCTTGCATTTTCAAAATCTTCGAATGTCACACCTTTAGTGAAGAATTCGTTCATTCCTAATAGCGTCTCGAGGCCGTTTTTAATGCTTCCGGCAAGCGCAGGCTGCGCATCCTGAATCATAGCGCTCTTATTATAAATACCCAGCCCCTCTTTCTTGGCGGCGGCCATACTCCACTGCCTTAAATATTCGGCAGCGGTGAGGCGGTTCACCGGAACACGGCTTATGGCTATGGCAGATAATTGATAAACAGCGCGGACTTGCGCAGACATCGCCAGGCCTTTACGCATTTCTGCGAGGTAAGCTTTTCGTAAGATATCCAGGACTTTATTAAGTTCCGGGTTATCCTTCTCTTTCTCCGCCCTTAATATTTTTCTAAGCATATCCTGAGTTACATTGACATCCGGAATAAATGTATTACCCTCACCCGCCACTTCTAAATTGATCGGTATGCCCTGGTCAACCAGTATGCCTTCCCCGTTTGGCCATGGCGGCGCAATAATTAATCCGCCGGTTACCGCAAAGTGGGTTTCAGAGCCTCCAGCCGCCTCTGTATTAGGATCTGAGTCAAGTATTCCAAAGTCGGTAGCGGCAAAGATATCTCTCTGCTCATTTATATTAAAGTATGGTATGAATATGAGCCTGCCCGTAACTCCGGGCTTGCTTCGCAATCTTGCAACAAGCGCTATCAAATCTCTTTCCAGCTGTATGCTGTCATCATAGCTCTGCACATTACCCGCAATGATTATCTGCGCGCCATTAGTAACCATCTCTTCGATATTCTCGTCGCACAATGCCCTGTTCCTACCGGCTTTCTCCGGAACAAGCCGGCCCGTATAAGACCAGACTGTTTGTTCGGAATTAAGCCTTATCTGCTGCTCATCACTCGAGCTGGTGGAATAATACCGGTTATTCGCGGGGTTCTGTTTTAAAGTGAACGATTCCTTTGACTTCTTTTTGGTTGTCAAAAATTGTTCGGGGGTCGGATGCTCAACATCTATATCCGGATAGAGTTCTTTCATAATTTTTCTGAAGACCACACCCGTCATCGGCCTGTCATCGCCGTTAGTAACCGCAACAATATTCATCTCAGGCCACCAGTAATCTTTCACTGTTACGTCCTGAACGTGCTTACGCGAAACACCGCCCTGCCAGTCGGATGTGCGCAGCAAACACGATGCATAATCATATACGTTATTAAAATCACGTTCGGCGTAATTCCAATATTTGGACGGAACTCCGCCGCGCTCAAGCATTCGCTTTCCGTACTCGCCAGACCCCTCCTGCCGGTTCTTATACGTATGAGTCGTGCCGGGCATAATAATGGATTTACTGACCTCGTCATCACAATAGCGCATCCTCTGTCCGTTTCCGTCCATAAAGAATGTGTCGTCTCTGATCCTGTCGAGGCTGGTTAGTGATAACTGACTGTCATTATTATGCAAGATAGGCGCTTTCCATGTGTCGGGATGCTCTGCGCGTTCTTTTGTCTCAACCCGCCTTACAAGTTCGAGAGTAGCCGCAGACATAAAACTTGTAAATTGCTCCCAAGTAGGGAGGGTCACGCCGTCGCCATACCTATATATAGAGCCCGTCACAAAGTCATCCCTATCTTTTATGAGATATACTTCTATGCCAAGCTCATTATAACCGCGATATACTATCGCCTCTGTTGTCCTGGGATGGTTTAGATCGCCATAGGTTACAGGAAATCTTTCAACAACTTCAAGCTCGCCAATTACAGGGTAAGACAGAACGTCAGAATGATAATCCAGATTGATCCACGCATTCCTGTTCTGCGGATCCGGACGCTTCGAATACATCGGTTCGATATGTCTTAGTTTAATATTGAATTTTTTCAATATCTCCTTCATGGCTTTCCCGTGAAACTGCATTACCCTGCCTAGGCCGCCTGCCGCGTACCATATTTCCGAAGATGCCTGCCAGATAGATCGGCCGGCCAGATACGGCGCTTGCGTCTCAAGCCAATTATCAGGCAATTCTTCATCCAGCAAAAGAAGAATGGAATCTACCATAGGAAGAGCCCTGATATTGCGCCTCTTGGCGAGGTTGGATTTCAGTATGTCGACAAGTTTGTCCTGCTCCGCTTTATCCAACAGCATAACTGCCCTGAGAAGCGGATACCGGCTCTCGATAGGATACTTGGCATTGTCACCGGCCGAAGCCGAATTATCGCAGGCTTCCAGAAATTCGAATAATGTATTTGCGCGGCGTTTATTTGAAATTTTTATAGCGCTCTTCAAGTCTACAAGAAGGGACTTCCAGTCATCTAAAGCCATCTTCTCCGCGAGTTTACTCTGTTCCAGGCGCCATTCGCGCACCGCTTTACCAAATTCGTTCTTCGAATGATTTTTTAGGTCGCGCGGATCAAGATACGGGATCTTTAGCTTTTCTGCGTCAGTCAAATTCCAGTATAACAATGCCGTTAACCTCATAGCATCGACATGTGTTACAGCGGCAGTCTTTGCGTCCTCTACATCATCTCTGCGCTGACGCATCGCGTGAAAAAGTTCATGACAAAGCGCTTCTTCTCTGTGTTTATAGAAAGAGCTGCCTTCAGTAAAAAAGAGCGGGGATGCGCCAATAGATTTGGATGTGCCAAAACCGAGATAATAACGATCTGTACTTTCGTAACGCTCCGGCGATATTCCCAGCTGGCGCCCATCAATGCCTTCTTTGTATCTTCTGAGAGCAATTAATAAAGATGCGCGTATTTCTCTGGGGGCTTTCTCGCGGATTGTCTGCTCAAGACTTTTGATCGTCTCGACAAATATCGGATTATCTTCCCAATGTGTAATGGGGGCGTTGTTCAGCTCGCTTGAATTAAAACCGCGGCCAATAAGCGGCGCGGAAGTTTGTTCAGCAAAAATGCTTTGTCTTGCGACAAGATCAAGGCGCGTCCTGTACTCGGCATCCGTGCCATGGCCGCGTCCCTGAAGGTGCTGAAATTCGTCTTTATCGAGCACCTCTTCGCGCAGGGACTCATTTCCTCGAGCCAATATGTGCTTTAGTAACCCTTCTCCTATATATATTACTCTGTCGTTTTCTCCGGCGTGGGCGATATTGGAGTGATCGATATCATTATTCCATCCTAATGCGGTTTTCCCGAGGGCAACTCTGAATTTGACAAGCTTATCATCGATTTGGTGTGTTTGTATCCATTCCTTTAATGTTGCAATTTCGTCTTTAGTTAAATTATCGGTAACGTTAACGGGCGGGCCGCGATATTCGTTAGGATCTGTTATGCCGGGTTTATATCCATTCACATAATTAACCTGATAACCCCTCATGACACCTTCTTCGAGGGCAAATTCTACCATACCGCCGCTCTTTATAATATCTCCTATAAGCGGGTTCGATTGCGGTGCTTTGGGACCTTTCAGCTCCCATTCCTTCGGCACGTGCTGCAAATCTTTGTCTGTAACGCCTAATACTTTCATGAGGGCTACGCTGACGCCTTCCAGGTAGAACATAGATGCGAGCTCAAAAGTACGCTTTACATCCCTTTCGGCCTGGCAGTCGGAATTATTTTCCATTATGTCTACCGTATGAGAAACTGTGGGCCTTCGCGAGATCGGTATCACCAGGTCAGCCTTCGCTGCCATAGGCGAATGAGGAGCTGCTGTAATAAATATAGTGGGGCACTCTTTTTCTTTCGCAACAAGCATCTTTTCTTCCATCTGTCCTCTTGCGCCGGAATTGGATATGAATATCGCTATATCCCCTTTGTGCGGCGCCGATATGATATCCCTCGGGCCAGGCACCTGGACTTCGAATCCTATATTCTGGATCCTCCTCGCGAATAACCTGATAACGTAATTATTTTGCCCTAACCCGAATAAAAATATCCCTTTTTTGGAGTAGGTTTTATCGTTATCGCCTTTTTTTATAGTCCCGTCGGAATTCCTCTCAACAGCCGACAGCAAATAGTCGATAAACTGCCCTGTTAAAGGTTCATTCTCCATTATCTTTTCTTTTAATTCATCCTTTATTGTCGACGGTGTCTTGCCTATCACGCCTCTGACGATCTTGGCTGCCTCATCTTTATTAAGGCCGTTGGCGCCGCCCTGGATCAGAGCTTCAATAATACCTTCGAGATACAACATGGTGCTGTATTCGAACGTCGATGAAAGAGGAAGATACTCCGCAGCCGGGTCTTTTTTAACTGAGCTCGCTATATCCTTAGTCCTTCCTTTTATCACCATGACGCTATGATAAGAAGGACCTGTCTTCCATATCGGTGCATCCGGTGTTGCGGTTATTGAGAATATCCTTTTATTCAACTTTTTCTCTCTATGCAGCATATCGACGTTTTTCAAATTATTTACAACCGAAGATGTGCTTCCGGAGCCGGAGAATGTAAGAACAAGATCGTTCTCATTGACAAGGAATTCCGGCGTTATCTCTTTGAAATCATCTACCTGGAACCCGAGAGCGCGTAATTTCTGCTGAAAGAAAACCGCAACTTCTCCGACCCTGCCGGCAGCATTAATTATTACCCTGCCGCCATGTCTTTTTGTCTCGAGAAGAAGGTCTAGCAGTTCTTTTGTTTTATCGGCATCCAGATTAGGAATTACCTGTTCGTTTATATGCTGGTACATGGCCTTGATAGAATTATTGACATAATAACTAAGGCCGAATTTGAACTTGTCGATCTCATCCTGCTGAGAACCGAATACCCTTTCATATATAACTGCCGCCCATTCCCTTGTTATCTGGCCGTCAGGCGTGTCGAAAAATGTATATTTGTCCGGTCTCCTCTTTATGCTTGTAAGAGCATCGACTATCACGTCCTTAGTAAGGCCTAATTTTGCGGGATCCGTCGGAAGGCCTAGCGATTCCAGCATATTCTTTATATCAAAAAACGCGTGAGGATCATATTCGGTACTGTAAAGATACCCTATTATCATCGATGCTATGCCAACTATCTCGCAATGCAATCTCGGCGTATCGGCAGGCATTAATGCCTCTATTCTGTCGGCAAGGAGGTGTTCGGAGCCGTCTTTGGGCCTTGATACACCGTATCTCATATTAAGCAACGATGCTTCAAGCATGGCTTCCGAAAGTACTATCATGCCGAGATCAGTATTGTCCCGGATGTCGCCCGCATTTTCCGATGTAAGCTTCAGTATGTCCTGTCCGGCGGCGAAAATGACATCGTCTACATCTTCTTTGCCGTCTTTAGCGGCCAATTCCCAATCCTTCAGCGCCGGATATATGCTTATAAGATCGCCGGAACCGGCCCTATTGGCCCTATCACCGCTGATACCGGTCGCAGACCTTAGGCTCAACATGTCTCTGAGAATTCCCAAGTCTATAACGACCCTGCCCATCGGCCCGGGTTCTTCCGAGATCCTGTTCCTTTCGCCACCCACCCCTTTATAAAATATAGCTTTCTCTGTAAACATTCCGTTCGTCGAAAGCGTGCTTGGGATGGATACCGCTTCTTTCTTAAGTTTTTTAGCGCAATATTTCGCCCAATCCGTAAGTGTACCTCCGCCAAGTGCCGCCAGGGTTGAGAAATCCATCCTGGAAAGCTCCGCAAAAAGATCATCCGGCGTTTTATAGCCATCTATAAATATTATCTTGTTTTCGTTAACAAGTTTTTCGAGCCAGGCATATTTCTTACTCATCATCAAAGTAAATGCCTCTTTTGAGATCAAAAGGCGCACATTGCCGTCTTTGGACTCGTCAAAAAATCTTTGAGCGGCATTATTCCCTATCGTTGTTACGGGAAGATCGTATTTCATACTCCAGTGCGGTTTATTAACGCCACGCAAAGATTCGCCGCGGGCAATAGCATATCTTGCCGCTCCTACAGCGCCGCCCAGGTCCGGGTCAGAACTTGTTACCGTCACCTTTATCTTGTCGGCATATTCAGGATATTTTTGCTTTATAATGCCGTTAGCCAGTTCCGCAAGCCGCGGACCAGTGGCCTGTTGCGAAACTCCTCCGGCCAGCACGATCTCGTTAGCTTGTGTAATTTTGTAAAGAGCTACGGCTTCGGCCGCTATTTTGCCGGCAATGTCGCTCTCCACTTCGAAGGTCTTCTGCATAATAGAGGGTTCCAAACTCTCCAGTTCATTTTTGCTTATGCCGTGCTTATTAGCCATTGCCTCAAAAGCACTCTTCGGCACATAACCGCCATAGCAGCCCGCAACTTCGCAACCGGGATCCTTATTGGCATCCGACGACATATCTATAACCATGTGGCCGCCTTGATTCGGGATATTTTCTATATAGCCGTCTTTTATTTTTACATAGCCCGGCCCTGTCCCTATCGGAAGAACTATCTTTGTCCCTATAGTTCTTGGGTCAACCCCCTGTCTGATACGGTTATATATTTCCCCAAAACCAAAAGCATCGGCGTCGTTCAGGACAGCTATATTTTGAATATCGAGCTCCGTCCTTATAGTATCTGCTATCGAATTTAAAGCATTGTAATCGCCGGTAAAGTCGGTCCTGCCACCTCTTGCCTTAGCCCAAAATCGTTCAAAATTGGTAAGTCTGATAACTTTAAAAGAACCGTCGCGGCGTATTTCTATCGGAGAAGGGAACGTGAGGCCGATAGATTCCACTTTCTTACTGCTTTCCCTTCCTAGCCATAATGATGCTTTTTTAGAACATTCGATGATCTGATCCTTTAATGATGCGCCGCCTCCGGTTTTATCAACCGGCGTCCAGTCTTTATATACGACTTTATCTCCATACATGACAACCGTCTTTATATTAGTGCCGCCGACATCCACGCCAAGATAGTATTTATTTTTAAAAGCCCCATCGGTAAGATCAAGCCGGGGAGAAAGCTCCTTATCCATGGTGAAAGCAACATCACTACTATCGCTTATCGTTATAGGTTTCCCGAAATTACTGTATATCGGCATCCTTGCATATCTCTTGTCGATATCCGCTTTAATCATGCCAACCAATAACTTTTCCGTATTTTTATTATCCACGAACAGGGCGATATTTGTAGCGCCCTCGCATACAACTGTATTGTATATAGCAGTCGATACATACTGCGCTAAAATATCTTTATTAGTTTTTAAAAATAACACGGAAGGGATGTTAAGGCGGAGGACCTTCAACCGGTTCTCTCCGCGCTCAAGCAGAACTTTAACCGTTACGCTTTTAGGATCGGCCTGTGCCACTGCGGCGATCGCGCTATCCCAATAGTTAATGTCGCCGTTAGATGACAGCCTACCTACCAAAGAATTTGAATCTAAGGTTATTTTCGGACGGTTTGGCAGTGTTTCAGATTTCGGTTTTGCATCATTGTCAAGCCTGGTTATAACATATTCACCTTGCTCGGCTATAAATGCTACCCGATACAGGCTTGCAGGTTTATCCCTGAACTTGAATACACCTATCTGTTTTTCTCTATCGTAACTTACATACTCAACCGGGCCTAATTTCAGGTTTTCCTGTACAGCAGGCGCTTTTTCGTCCCAATATATTTTTCTTCTACCTTTATATCGATTTCTTAAAACTGAATTGACCGAGCGGAGATCCTCGCCTTTGTACAGTAGGATTGCGCCACAACGTATTTCGAATTCCGAAAGATTGGATAATGCGCGGCCTACGTTGGCATCCGGCTGGGTTAATTTAGGCGTGGCGAGGGAATCCGCATACACCAATTGCGTAAAGACCTGGCTCGATATTATAAACCAGGTCAGTACGCTAAAAAGTACCCGAGATTTTTTCATCCCGATCATATTGATATCTTTACACGCTCCAGAGCAACTGACGCCTTTCACGCACGCCTTCGTCGGCCTTGTAAGGCTCGAGTTTAACCTGCAGGTGTTTGAGCAGGAAATCAACCCTTTGTTCGAACGAAATCAGGTCGGGTGACTTTGCCGCAACCAGGGCATTCAGCATATCCCAATCGATCGCCTTGTTGCCGGTCAATTTTGACATCACAGTCTTCAACCATCCGGCCATCGCGGTCTTGTCCCGTATATCCTTTTCGGTAGTATTGCCGAGTATCACACCGGCCGATTCGATCTCCCTGATGAATGGAATGCCGCGGTTTTCGGCAAACTTTACATTGGGCAGGACCATTAACCTTGTATTCTTTAATAGCTTGTCGATTTCGCTATCTTTTTTAATCGAATCAAATTCGTCTTCAGTGAGCTGGACGACATATGTCACACCCTTTTCGGCTCCGACGAGGCTTTTCAAATTATCTTTTAGTTTTTCTATACTGCTCGTCTCGATCGCCTTAACGTCGACCATGCCGTTTGAGATGGCGCTTAAGACATCTCTCTCATGTTTCCACGAACCCGGCGTATGCTCGTTTCCGCGCCTGAACGCCTTCTCGGTCGTGATCAGGTGCACCTTGTTGCTGCGCACTGTGGGAAGGTTCGCGCGTATCGCTTCGAAGCCGGTTATTACGAGAGACTCGGCTGATAGCGGGCGATAACTCGTGCTTACAACAGAGTCCTCCTCGGCCTTGATAGTGTAGCTGCCCATCTTCGCCAGCATAGGTATCTGTTTTCCAAGCTCTGCCGTAAAGGGTTCGCCCTTTTCCGGAGTAACCGTAACTTTGCCTTTTTCGACAAAAATAACATGATATGTTTCCGGCGGTATCAGGGCGCCGCTTGCTACAGAATGACCTGCCGATATCGTATACCTGCCTCCGACAAAACCTTCGGTCATACCCATAATTTCCGCTCTTGCTACATTCTGAGTCGCCTCTTCGCTTGCGAGAATGGATGGGAATTCGAGATCCTTCGGCTCGATCCGGTTCAAACTGCCGTTGGCAACGAGCGTATCCAATATCTTATCGATCTTGGCCTGGTCCAGGCCGGTTATATTATTAGCCGCGTCCTTCGTGACCATAGTAAGAAGGTCTTTATTTTCACGCAGAAGTTTTGACTCGATCAATTTTTTCGCCGCTTCCACTGGTATATTTTCGGCTACTATCGCGGCAACCTTCGCCATGTCTTCGGCGCTTAGCTTCAGCCAATCGCCGAATGATGTGGTGCGCTTACTATCCTGAGACGCAGGCACATCTTTTGATTCTGATACGAAATTGTCCGCATCATACGCATGAATAGTGAACGCGGGTATCACATAGAGCTTATCCTTTTCGACCTTCACACGATGGAATATGCTTCTATCGTGGGCTTTCATTGCCGCGGCAAACTCATCGCGGGTCAAAGACTTCTTGAGCCCGACATACGCGTAACCATCTTGAAGGGGTCGTATCATCTCGACAAAATCATGTATCTGTATCGAGAGGGTCTTTGCCGAGGCAAGGCGTTTATTCGTAATACCGCTGTCGATGCCTACCTCCTGCACATGCCTTGCGCCGTATACTTCGTTGGGCCAGAACGCGCCCAGCACTTCTACGGGTAAGAGATATCCTGTCCCCACATCGATATCGCCGGCGCCTTCCCAAAGCTCGGCAAGAACCTCGCCAACCTTGATCTCTTCCTTAAGCCACTCATCGAAAGGCGATTTCTCTCCGGGGATCTTATTATATTCTTTCTCGTATGCGGCCTTCTGTTGAGCCGTCAAGTTGTTCATTACCGTCTCAATCTGTTCTTCCAGGGTAGCCTTTCCCAACTGCTCAAGTATAGGATTGAGCACCTGTGCCCCAGCCTTTTGGGTCACTATCGGGTTTCCCCATGTATATCCGTCTATGCCCAGCCTCATGAAGAGCCGCTGGACTATAGGCTGACCGGAGTGAATAATCTGGTCCAGGGTTTCGAGCGCTTTGACATAATCTTTAATGTCTTTAGGCTCCACCGGCTTCAATTGACCGGCCGTCTTTGCTGTTCTGGGCCTTATAGCTAACTGGGCTATGAATGCATCGATCATAACGCTTCCACTTGTAACGATATCGGTTAATTGCCTAAAACTGTTTACTCCGAATATTTCGAAGAGATCATTATATGGAACAAGCTGAATAACGTCCAGCGCTTTTTCATTGACCTTGATAAGCGCGGGAGATCCTTTACCGTAGCTAACGATCGTATAGCCGGCCTGTGAAGGTTTTTCATGGGTGATTGCGTGTTCTATTATCGCGAGATTGTCATTAATAACCTGCTCGATTGTTTTACCGGCCACATTAGTTTTTAAGCCGGGGTTAAAATTCAATACATGCGCCGGCGCAAGTCTCGCGCTGACGTCGTTAAAGACGGCTATGCGGCTTATCGGTGAAATGTAATCGACAGAGCCGGGAATGGATAATGCGGCCTCACCCTCCCCTATATTTTGCGCATAGTTGGCCGTCATCTCTCCTTTGGTGTTGTAAATATCCGAGAACTGCACCATTTGGCCTCTGACCATACGTTTCATATCCAGCTTATCCGACTGGAAGTGCCCTCTGCCGGTCGAGATATGTTGTATGGAGCCGGGAAGCCTGTTATGTAAAAATACCGTCGTGTGCATACCGCTTACATGTAGCATCGTATACATTACGAGCCTATCGAGCTTATCCTTATTCTCGGCATAAACTGCTTCTGGAATTATATTCTCGCCGTTCTTGCCGAGCTTCGAGACGCTCTCCGCACCGCGCCAGTAGATGCCTTCAGCGCCTTCTTTTATAGCGACTACCATTCCCCCAGGTATCGACAGTCCGTTAATATAGCTCGGCCCCCTGACAGCGTCCGGCGCTTTTAACATTTCGGCGAGGTTTGTGGTAAGGGTGATCTTCTCTGCCCCCTTTATGCCGTTATCGATCAGGTTCTGGAGCGCGATCGTATTACCTACCATTATCTGAAGGCCCTTCGCTACATTTATATCTTTTATGGTCAGAGCCCGTTCGGACATCGCCGCGTAGACCCTCTCGAATACCGGCCACGCCGCATTCCGCTCTTCCTGCGTCATCGCCGCGTATCGCTTGTTCAATTCATTCGATACGACAGCCAACGCGTCCAGATACCGGGGTTCTTCAATATATTTGAACATTTCGCTTACAACTTCATCACCGGTTGCATAATTTCCTAATATCGAGGTCATAATTCTATCCATATCCTTCTGCGCAAGTGGCGCAATTTCAGGCGCATTTATTTCCTGCGGCGGTGAAAGCCTGGAGAATTCCTCAATGGCCATTTCCAATTCCGCGATGCGGACAGGATCCTGCGATTCCTGTACCACCGGTAGAATCTGTTTCAAAAATCCGGCGGGGCTTTCTTGGACTAAGGTTATAAAGTATTCGAGCTTATCCTGCGGTATCACATTTAATTCGTCCCTAAGAACCTTTAGAGCAGTATCGCTGACCCCAAGCTGTATCTTGAGTTCTGCCACAAGGGACTTTATCTGATTGGAGCGTTGTCTGTCAAAAGCGGAAACAGCGTATATGCCGGGGGTAGTCTCTTGCTGAACGGTTTTCTGTTGGGCATTAGAGGCCGTCGTGCTCGTTCCTGCTGCGAAGTCCTGTATTAGATGCACGAGAACGCCTGTACCCGACATCTTCGCGGCATCTTTTAATTCATTGGCACGCGCCTGCGTACTCGCTTCAGCATACATCCTGAACTGTGCAGCATTGCCTGACGGCCTAAGATGCACAATCTCGCCGTCTATATTATTAAGGTATATGCGGACTCCGTCAAGGTAATTTATCCTGTTGATGCCGACTCCTTTTAATCCGGGCAGCATATTTATGTAATTCTGCAGCCGTTGCGTTATCTTTTTGGCAGAATCGGCAAGTTCGGCCGGAGCCTCCCGCCTTTCTTCTGAGTCCTCCGTCGTGTAATAGACCTTACCGTCTTCAAATATTATATTCGTAATTCTGGCTGCGTCCGGAGACTTCGGTGTAAAGCTCGCGACTATAGCAGGCCCCATTTCGGCTTTGTAAACTTCACATCCGGGTGTGCATTTGCCTCCCGGCACATTTTCCACAAGCCCGGCAGCGGCGTAACTCTCATACTCACCCGAGAATTCGCTGGCAATTAGCTGGGAGACCGACATATTCTTCTGCATAGCGAGCAGCATTGCCGATAGCATAGGCAGAAACGCATCTCTGGTAGGTAAGGATTTTAACACCTTACCGTTAGACATTGTAAGATCGGACATAAGTATATAGCCGCCGTTACATTCAAAACCTGCTTTTCTGGTTAACTTTCCACCAGCTGCAATTTCTCGTTCTTCCTGCCTCATCGCGGCTTCTATAACATACGGCGAACCTACGCGTGTGTTTACAACTTGTATCCCATATTTTTTTGACATCAATTTGAGCGCATTCGTATTAGCGGTAACAGGCAAATCGGTAAATTCGACGCCCAGGAATATATTCGTAAGTACGCCGAGTTTATCGCCGTAGAGAAATTCTCCGTTTTCATCGCAGAATACCGGCCTATCGGAATCACCGTCAAAGGTTATGATAGCAAACGGCTTCGTCCCGATCTCTTTTTCGTATTCTTTGGAATAACGGCGCATCCTATCTTTTACTTCGTCGCTTAAGTTTTCCGTGTCAACCGACGCAAATTCTTCAGCGGAATCTTTGCGGATAACAGTTGCTCCTAATGCTTCAAAGACCAGAGGAATGATATCTCTTCCAACTGCCGACTGCTGCCAGCAGATTATAGTCTTTCCTTTTAAAGGCTGGCCGAAGGCCTCAACATACCTATTTAAGTACAACGCATCCGCAGGAGAAAGTTTCAGGTCAGACGGCATCGTCCCGGTCTTTGGGACTGATACGATCTTCGTATTCTTAACGTTGCTAAGCGCAAGGCTGCCATTCGGATCCTCAAGGACTAACTCACCAGCTCTTCTCAAAAGATCCGCGCTGGCTGGATCCGCCAACTCGTTAATACCCCTGAGAGCTCCGTTAAAATCGAACATCGAATCTTCCCAACTCTTGGCATACTCCTCCTGCCTTACTGCAGTTATATATTTTGCCAAAAGCGGCTCTTCAAGCTTCAGCAATTCACCGTTCAAACGGTCTGTCTTCACGCCATTCTCGTTCTTCGGATTATGGCTTGCTGTAACTTCGGAATTGGTCATGGGATTATTGCTATTAAGGCCATAATTCGCTATTACCGGCGAAGCTGTTAATCCCTGAAAATCTACCTTCACTCCTTCAGCCAATGCGGCTAAAGCTATAGCTCTACAGAGGCGCACCGTGGACTCCCTGCGGTCTCCGCCTAATGCAAACACTCCGTCGTTCGCCGGTAACGCACCTGCAATAACCTGGGACAGCACATAATCATTGTTCAGGTTTTGAATATCTTTAGCTGCGCAGAGATAACGCAGTTCGGCTCTCAAGTTGATATAAACTTCTAAATCTGTAAGAACAAAATTGACCGGATCGTTAATATTTGCGTTGCCCCTCAGGCCGCTAGTGCCCATCTTGACGGGTTTGAACTTAGTCTTGCAATATTCGGCCCTGTTTAACGCGGAACATACTTTAAGCATGGCAAGCCTTCTGGCTAAATCAAATATGCGTTCATTCGCGGCTTTGCCGCACGGCAAATTTCTTATGTCACCGAATGAATACGCGTTGTCTCCGAATTTTACGCCATCCGACATTTTTGCTGCCAAGGCCTTGTCTGCCGGCTTCGGATCGTAGCCTACCGGACCTCTCATTCTCGTATGGCCATCTTGGAATCTGGCATCCCTTATGACAGGCCTGTACGCATCAGCAACTATCTCTTTCTTAGCAGGTATCTCTTTTTCGTCAAGGGCATTGATAATTATACTGTTATACGCGCTTATCATCGATGATGTTGAAGATTCGACATATGAATTTTGTGCCTGGATTAACCCCTGGGAATTATTGATAACACTGCTTAAGATAACGGAACCCGGCAGAAGAACGGTGTTGCCCTGTATAATAGAACCTCTCACCCTAACTCCGTAACCTTCCCAGCCGTTACGAACCTGCTCGGCGTTAAGAGTGACCCTGTGGCCGCTGACTTCGAATACGCACACCGCGTCATCTTTTATCGACCTCAGCCTACGGGCGTCCTCAGCTCTTACTTTATCCCACACGTTCGGCTGGGTCTTCGTCGCATCGCCGTTAGGTTCCAGAGCAATGTTGGTTCCCGCCAGATCTGCGAGCATAAAGAACTTCTCGTTGCCCATATCGAGCAATCTCTTATACGCGAACCAATGGCTGGACGGGCCGAAGTCTATGATGCCGAATCCTTTCGAAAGATTGACTTTGTGTTTGTACCTTATAAAGAACTCTATCGTCTCATATATGGCATTCATGTTATCGGGTTTGCCTGCATCAAGTTCTTTCTTGGCTTTATTATGAAGGTCTTCTAATACAGCCTTGTACTCTGGACTCATTATGTTTATCAATGCGTTATACGCCTTGTCTAAAACCGCATTTTTATAGGAACCGAAAACGGAATTCAAATCTGCGATGCTTGGAAGCTTACCTAACATGGCCTCTTTGCCTATAATTCCATTCACTAACGGAACCATGATCTGGGTCATGTGCGGATCTATCTCTCGCGATATTCCGGCCCTTCCTTCTTTATCGCCACCCATGACATGGAATATATTTTTGACATCGCGCCAGTATTCTAAAAGTGCATTCTGCATATCGAGGCTCATGCTGAATGAGCCGTAATCGAAATATGCCCTTCCCTCGCGAGCCGCTTCCATCAGTTCGTTGTATTGAGCCTGCCAGTCCGGGTTGGGAATGTATTTACCGTCCGGGCCCTTCATGGTAAGCCTCTTATTTCCGATGAATTTCAATATTCGGCCGTCTTTAGTCGCGATCAAAGTACCGTAATCGAACAGGTCCTTCATGTCCGGATTGGCGGGCAGAGCTACTGCAAATTTATTGAAAACGTAATCGTGGCGTTCTGTGCTAGGTGCTGTTCCAAACTCTATCTGGTTAGCCCAGTAAACATCATGGCGCGTGCCGTCATTAGAAGCCGCATTATAGGAAGTACTCAAAATTACCGCCAGAAGAAGATTCAATTCAACCGGCTCGCCCTGTTTATTGAATATATTGCCCACAAGCAGCTGATCTGCTCTCGAGAGATTAAGCGCCTGCCCCGCAGGAGAGAATCTCTCTGCCTTGCCGCCGTTATGGTATGTAACGATCTTGGATCTTTTCTGGGACTGGAGTTTCGCGAGGTCTGTCTCCGGCAGATTATTGTCGCGGGCCCATTTCTTGAACGCTTTGCAAGCTTCGACCCACGTATTATCCTGTCCTATAAGGTTATTACCCTCTGAGGAATCGAGCACCGAAAGGACGCATACCTTATTACCCATATCCTTGTTCGATGTTTTAACACCTTTGAAAACTTTTTCGAGCTTTGCCTGCTGGTCTTTTGCTTCGCCTTCGGTCGTGGAGCTTATAATAATGACATCGTAGCCGTTATAGGGCTCAGTCAGTACTTTCTTTATCCGGTCTATATTATTTCTACGCTCATAAACTGTCTTGGCAAACTCACCGGCCTCATATGATTTGCCTTCATTCCTTAGCCTTACTATCTCATCGCGGGCGGCCGTACCATAATTACTGTCGGTAAGGACAGTCTCTTCTATCTGATAGACAGCGTTTCGTTTCCGCTCTTCATCTATATTCGCAAGAAATTGCCTTATAGTCATATTACCGCGCAGCCAACCATATGCTTTCCTGGTGTCAGCGCCCGGTACGCGACGATCGACAATAAGTTCCTCGTCTACGCCTGGGCTTCTCAAGGCTGCCCTGTAGGCTTCTGAATTTTCTTTGTTGGCAATCTGTATGTGGGCGAGCTCATGCGTACCGATAATTCTAAGCGCTTCTTTCAAGCCTGCATTCGTCAGGTTTTCGAATCTGAATGCGCTTATGTGGCCCTGCCTTAAACCATGCTGGAACACTTCGCCGCCTCTTCCGGGATGCACCCTATCTGTCGGAAGATTCGTACCGTGTTCCTTATTATATTTTTCAATTCTCGCTTCGAGGCCGTAATGAACTACAAACTGGAAATCACCCAGCTCCGTGAAACCGAGCTCTTTTGCTGTAACTATCTTGTAGGTCTTATCCGCGAAGCTCTGGCGCAGTATCTCATCCATCATCCGTGCTTCTTTGTATGTAAGCTCTTTCGCGGCTAAATTATCGCCATCGATAGCCTTCGTGCCCGGGCTCGACTCATCGGATTGCACGGCGCCATCCCGGCGAGCTTTCAAGTTCCTGCGCTCTGCCACTTCCGCCGCACGCGCCGTAAACTCCTTTTCGAATCTTTCACGAATGGACGGAAACTCGGCTTTTACCATCTCTACCAGGGCTTTTCTGACATCGGAATTTACCCTGTATCTGGCGCATCTATTATTTATCTCATCTATGATGGAGGCCTCTATTTCATTCTGCGTCTTAAGCCCTCCAACCTCTTTAAGCATGTGCGCAACGATACCATTTATATTTATTGCGGCTGTTTTTACACCGTCGATCTCTATCGCGGCCCACCCATTCCTGAAATCCAAATGCCTGTCCACGGGCGTACGGCCATCGGGGCCGGGAATAAATTCGCTTTTCAACTTTTCAAGCCCTTTGGGACTGAGCGCAATCCACTGCGTCATCAGCTGTGCCGCCACCGATCCTTCTTTGGCATGGGCAGTGCCGACCAATATATTTTCGAGAGGTGTCCTCTGGTTAGTTAAAATTTCGATATACGGCGTGGGGACGTCCTTAGTGATGGACGGGCAGACGACCATATAGGAGACGCCTTCTTTTTCCAGAAGTTTCGCGATGCCTTCCGAGTGGAAGCCGCCTGTGACAAGGACCGCGATATTCTGCTTCTCTTTCTTCATCGCGTTTAATGTGTTATCAACAAGCGCCTTATCGCGCTTTATCGCTATCGAATAAAAATCCTCCAACTGCGGGATACTCTTCGCCACCGCTTCTGTGGGCGGGGTGATCTCGTATGCAAACCCGTACTGTGTAGTCTTCTTCTTTATGAAGTCGATAAAATATTCGGATGTGAATTCAGCCTTATTCGCCTGGTAATAATCGAAATCACCGTTCATGAGCTTTATATTGATAAGCCCCAGGAGTATATCGATATGGCGGGAGAGCTTTTCGAGCGTCCTCTGGTCGTCATTGGTAAAAAGTTTCTCTTTGACAGCGATCTCTATATTTTTCAGGTCCTGGAACAGTTTCTCATTCTCGATCTTGGAGTAGACGGCGTTATATATTATATAGTTGTAGAGATTAGGATATTTCTTCGAAAGGTCGATGCTGTTAGAGGCGGCGAGGTTTTTCAGGTACGCGTAATATTCGGCGGATGAAATCCTGCCTGATTTAAAAGATATGGACAGCGATACTAACTGCTGAAGCTGGTCTTTTGTGATCGCTTTACTAAGCTCATCTATGAGAGCGCTTCTCTCTTTGTCGGTGAGATTAAAATCTATCTTCTTTTCATATATCAGAACACTAACTAATCTAAAGAAATTATCGTAGCTTCTTAAATTTATCTGATGATGTTCCGCAAGCGCCTGCAGGAACCTTATGTAATCATTGAATTGGATCTTCTTCGACTCGTAATCCTGGACCTTCGCGTCAAGGGCCTTGAGCTCTTCACTATATATGTAACCTTTCAGGCGGCTCAAGACCGTCTTTATCGAATTGAAATATTTTTCAGTTTCGCCCTTCAGGGGGTAACTTGCGGTAAACGCATTTAAATTCTGAATGTAATATGAGCGTGTCTCGGCGCCAAATAGCTTAAACGGCAGGTCCGTCGTAATCGATAAAAATTCAGGGCCAGTTATCTCGCCCTTTTTCATGAAGTAATCCGCGACCTCTTTTCTCACCTCATCGTCCGGGAACGCCTTAAACCACGACGTATCTATAAAGCCGTCCGCGCCTTCTACCGATACCAGGCCAAGATTGTAATTCTTTATTAATCCCTCTACTATCTTTACTATATTGGACTGGGCTTCATAATTACAATGGGCATCCTGGATGTGGACTATAAATTTACCGGAATTGCCGGTAAATTTATTCTTTACGAGGCCAAAATCACGAGGCACAACTACGGAGTCCGGAGTTATAGCAATATCCTGTTTTTTTGCAGAGTCAATGTTGGATTTGGTAGGTAACGCGAACGCTATATTCGACAGAAGAAAAGCCTGGATGAGTAAAATGGAGATCGTTTTATTTACGATCTTACACCGCCTGGAATGGTCCCAGATCATCATTTTATAAGCCTCCGAATTTTTTATACATACTTTGTAAAACGACTGAATTATCCAGATTATAAAAATCCCTCTCGCGCTATATTAAATATAGCGTTAAGGTACTAAAAGTATAGCTTATATTTATTACTTAGTCAATGGTACAATTCTTACTTTTTTATAGTCTAACGGTAGCCTATCCTCGCCTTGTATGAAGCCGCTTGGCGGGGCCCATACACGGCGAAGATAAGCCATCTAACCTGGTTAAACTAACCAGGTTAGACTAAATTCATTATGCTGCGGCGGCGAGCAGTATCATCGCGTCGCGATACGCACCGATCTCTTTATTGTAGTCATACGGCACTATCGGAGATGTGAATACGATCCTGCCACGTTCGTCTATCTTAAGGCCTGGGATTGCCAGGCCTTCGAGTGTCATCGTTCCCTTCAACTTGGTAACGACTTCCAATGTGATTTCGTATGTGTTGATCGAAACGTAGACCTGTTCGCCATTTATGGTTACAGGTTTTATCTCTATGAATTTCCCGAGAACCGGGCCCTGGCCGGCATTCATAAGCTCGTTATCATTCGCCCTTATACCTATGTCATTGTAGAGATCGAGAGTCGTTCCAAACCTCTTATATACCTCACTTTGTATTTCCATCACGATATCATTACGCGCCTTCGTTCCATTTTTGCTGTCGATAAATACGATGGATTTCATCACCTCATCGATACTTCCTTCATTAAGGCCCTGAACCCGCAGGCCTGCCCTGGCAAACGCGGTGGCATCTTCAAGAGTCTTAATCTTATTGCCGTAGATGATCGGGCTAACGATACCCTGCTTGGAAGCCTTGATGATTTTATCGAATAGATAGATGTCATTCTCGGCTATTGTATCGGTAGTGCCTACCGCAACCTGATTATTGAACTGACCTTCAGACGGGGCCATCGCGCTATATGCCCTGGCGAGCCTTGTCTGCTGTTCGCGTAAGAGCACGGGAAGTATCGCGTTTATTCTTTTCGTATATCTCGACATTCTCTCGCCTTTGGACAAGAGCCTCTGCTTGGCTGTGTCAATATCGAATTTATCCATGAGATCAAGTTTCTTCTTCAGGAAATTAACGAATCTGCGCAGTTTCTCACCGTTCTTGTCTGCTGCAATCGTTTGAATCGCTTCCACATATAATTTGAAATCGGGGTTCTTTATATCGGCTATCCTGATATTGCCGTTTATAACGATGCCGGGCGTGCGGCGAGCCGTCTCCGCTTTGAATAATTCCTCATTTGTAAATACTTTGGCCGATGAGCCGAGAGATTCACCGAGAGCCTGCCTTACATCCTCAGCGCCCTCCGGAATCAGAATCGCTATCGACGGCGGTGCCTTAGGCTGGGCGCGCTTGCCAAGAGCTTCTTCGATCGGCGCGGTGCTGTCGATTAAAATTTGCCTGATCAACTCCGGATCGTCCTTCAATGCATTGAACAATTTTTCTGTATCGCATATGATGTAACCTGCATGTTCAGCAGCAGCCAAGCCAGCCTGGCTTTCATTGTCTATCTCGATTAATGAAGCAGGTTTCTCTGTACGAACCGCTTCTATGGCAAACGCGAATTGTCCATTAATTAATGTGAAATTTATGCTCGGAATAAGCGATTTTGCTGAAATGGCCTGTGTATCTTTCAGCACAATCTCACCGATCTTCGATAAGTCGCTTCCTATAATAAACTTGGCAGGAAACGCCCTATTAGTACTATATTCAACCTTAACCCGATCAGTGCTCTCCTCTAGTGAATGCCTATTATTTAGAACACCGTTTTGATAGTTTTCCCAAATAGTACTCGTTTTTTTGAATACCTGCCAGTGATAATGGATATGCGCGAGGCTTTTTCTTTCCGGATTGAGCGAATTAAATATAGCCTCATACCTTTCGCCTTTTTGCTCCATGAATTTGGCGATATCCTCTATCTGATCCTGACTGGTTATGACTTGCGGCCGCGGCTGGGTGCTGACGAATAATTCATGATCTTCGGCAAAATGTGATTTTGGCGGAACAACGAAATATTTTTCCGTTCCATGCTTTTCCTTACACAACGGGCACAGAGATTCATTATGGTTTAATGGCAAAGCCTGCGGCGATCCAGCCATTAATTCCTGAAGCTGTTTTGCAGCGGCTGCTTTATACTGGCCTCTGCAGGGAAGAAACGCTAATTTGAACTTCAGACCGTCTGTTAATGTGACATCTTTGCATATAGGCGGCGCCTGAGGACGAGCCGGTGATGCAAACTCAGCGGCGTTGAGCGGGCTGCGACTGTAAGCGACTGCAGCGCCAAACTGGCTATTCACTATAATGCCCTCAGCGGCGTTCAGAGCGGCCTGTAAAGACGGGACTGAGGCGAACTTCCTGTTAGTTAGAAAAGAGAGCGTATCTTCCGGAGCTTCGAATTGGGGCTTTCCCAATCTTTCCAATATAGCTGCGCTGTTCTTTTTATAATAATTATTTCCGAATTCGAAAGAATCGGATATTGCAAGGCACGCATACAGGTCTCTTCTTTCCTTAGACCATCCTGCAATTTCCTTTTCTGAAGGTACTGTCATATGGCGCGATATCACGAATCTTACATCGTCCGGTAATTTAACTCCGGCATTATCAAGGATCCTTAATGAATTATTACCGTGATCCATAACCGGGACAAGCCGCGCCTGCGCCGGCGTAAGCAGAACACCTTTACGCGAGAATTCATCGACTACATCCTGCGGATTCCTGCCCATATATTGGACGGAATTATCTCTTGCCAATTTAAGTAAGCTTGATTCCACATCCGTGTCGGGTTCGTAGCCTAACATACCCCCTATGTCATGCGCAAAACAGACGACACGCAGATTATTCATGAATTCGCTGTCTTCGGCATATCCGAGTTCGAGTGCTATCGGCCTTGCATAATTCCAATCGGCTACAGAATGTTTCTTGAGCTCATTATATTTTGGATTTGCAAATCCGAGGATCTCGGTACTGCTCATGGCGAGAATGTTTCGCGCGGCCGGCAACGCCGGAGATTTAGGTTGCGGCTGGGAAGATTTACCAAAAATTAGAAGCGATGTCAACCGGTCTCTTCCCATAAATGACGGCACTACAAAATTACCGCCTATATTCATCATCGCATCACCGCCGCTATCTAAAGCAATAGCGCTGACGACGCCCATATTTTCCAGCTCCGACTGAGCCTCCTTAAATGTGATGCCTACCTTGTTGGACTTCCCGGCGACAACCATCGAAAAAACAAGATTTCCGTCGGCATCTATACCGCATATATTGTGCGGATTTATCCCGCGCATAAATCCTATCTTGATCAAGCCTTTGGATATATAGTATGTGCCATACGCAACGTCCGCGTCGCTCTTGGCAGGCTTATAGCCTTTTTCAGTCAGCCCGGTTCTTAATTCTTCGATCTGATCTTCTGAAAGAGGCGCTTTATTCATCTCAAGATTCAAAGTGATGGGCCTGCTTACCGCGCAGACAAGGAACCCCGGAATTAGAGAGCCGTCGTCGGCGTAAAATTGACTTACTCCGAAATGGGTATTAAATGATGGCATAAAAGGAAAATCTAGATAGTTCCTGACTTCATAATGCTGCCTATAGTTATCCTCTACAGAATAAGGCATAGCATTGCCGTTCCCATCCGACTTGAGTAGGCCTATACCGGAATTGGTGAAGATCACATCTTCTGTTATGTTTTTGCCGGTAGAAACCTGAGTTACCTTTTCATCCGGCGTAAACGAGACTTCCTCTATGCTGTAACGGCCGTCTTTCCACATAATGAGCGAGGGATATTTTCCGCTCTCTCCGCTATGGATAAGATTCCTTTCCTGCTCGATGGCATAAAGCCGCCCGCCGACATATGAAGCAAGGCCGGGGTTCGCGAGAATATTCCCATTCCCTACAAAGCCGAGCACTTCCACGTCCGGGTGGTCTTTCCTAAATTCGGCAAGATGCCGTTCTATGGTCCATACATCTTTTCTTACATTTTTGAAGTCGGGCGCGACATCATTCACATCCTGGAATTCCCCGTTTTCCAACCGGTACCCGAAATGCATGGGCACCCTGTCCCTTTGCATGCCCCGGCTTTCGGCCAGATTTTTCTGGAAAACCGGATAGATGGTAACCTCGTCTGTCCTGATCCCAGCCACAGCCATCGTCGTCGACGGCCCACGTTCGCTCGTGAATGGTTTTACGGCTACCGTTATCGGCGGCGCCGTGGGCTGAATCTCCGGCCGAACCTCAATAGGAGCCAGCAGATTCATAATATAATCTATAAAAAGTAACGGGATATTGTAGACAGCCCTAAGGTTGAATATGCTGAGCCAGCCGCTTTCGGCGTACGTCGCGCCAAGTTCTTCGGCGCCATTTAAATGGGCGTATTCATGACGGAGTATTCTCTTAAGAGTTTTTTCGTTTCCGGGCCATAGTAAGGATGGGGCTATCGAAATGGTTCTATTTATTCTATCGCTCGTGGCGATCTTGGGCGGAGAAGTCTTGAATAATTCCATAAAAGCATCGAAAGGATTGTCGGGCATTTCTTCGGCGGTCCATATCAGAGATTTTACACTATCGATATTTATATCTATACCTTCTTTTTTATAAAGCTCGCTCAGCGCAAGCTTTAATGAATTATATTCTATGGAATACCAATCGCCATTGCGAAGGCCTTCCCTATTGGCCTTGATATTGATTATGCTCAACCTTGCCGCGGCGTGCTTCTTTCCTGCCAGGTAAAATCCTGTAAGCGACAGCCCCAGGCCTGCGCCCAGAGATAGCCATGGATTAATATGCGCAACGGCGAGATAATTCAGTATAGCTATAGTGCCCAGGCTTATCAAACTTCCGACCAACCAACCACCTGTAAATATGCCGATAGGCTTGACCGGCTCAAGATTATGGCTTGTAGAAGTCGAAGGCGCCTTCTTGTCAACATTGATCTTGAACTCATTTTCATCAAACTCAAACCCAATACCTATCGCCCCCATCGATTCTGTTATAAAATTACGCAGGGTATTTATCTCGCCTTCGCCGGTCGCTTCTGTCATATCCCAATCGCGCACCTGCTTCCTTATTATGGCGACATAAGCGCCATATTCAGCTTCTATCAGTACGGTCAATCTTTGTGCTTCTTTTCCGTTGATACCATTCGGAGATTTGGCAAAATACGCAAGGTCATCCAAATGACCTTTCAGGAGGCCCTTCTCTTTTATTTCGCCTTGCTCCTCAAAAGACGCAAATATCTCCTTATAACAATCATACTGGCTGAATACGTCCTCAAGCCTCGCCCGTAACGCCTGCGTAAGTTTTACCGGATCATCGCCGGCGGCTTCGATATCTGCCCGCACATCTTGTGGCAATTCGGGAAACGGCAGCACTTTCTGATCCAACATACCCCACTTCAGTTTATCGGCCATAGTCGGTGCTTCGATAAACTTGCGGCCGGCAAAAGCATCATAATATGGTGTGATATACCGCGCCCTTACCTCCGGCAGTTCCTGATATTTATACAGGTAATCCCTGCGGGCGCCTACCAGCATGATGGCCCATATAGCTACTGTAAAAACTAGCGTCTTTATGATAAATCTGCTGAATTCTATGAAACTGAATCGTCTTAAAGGCCTGTTGTCCTTTATCTCGCCTGACGTGTCACCGTAGTTATATCTATGCGTCCATCGTAACCCAAATATCACAACCTCCCCGACGTCCTCGCCTTCGGCGCCGTGTGCGGTCTTGGACCAATAGTGAGCAAGGCCACAAACCATCTCCTTCAGTCCTATCCATGCGCCTATTATCAGACTCTGCATATATATGACGTTGAAAACCGCAGCCGCTGAAATAGAGACCTTTTTTGCGGTAATGGGGCTAGCTTTCCCCGCAATCGTAATTAACACGGAAATCGCTATGAAACTCAAGGCAATATATTTTGGCGGTACAAAACCGGGATAGAACAGATTAATCATGATAGCGGGTATAGCCAGAGCCAGCGCCAAATAAGCATAGGTAGCCATATCGAGAACACCAGTGCGGATATTTCCGGCGTCTCTCTCAAGCGATTCGGCATGAGATATAACAACGTCACTCCTGTCAACAATACATCTCTTCAACGAGTTTCTCAAAATCGGTACCTGGGTCACGGCGGCTTCGTCGTCATGGCTCCTCAAATACCTGACCATAGCATCCAATCGCGCTTCATCCGTATTAAGATTGGCATATTCTCCGACGCCATTCATTATTTCTCCCATGGCACCTGCGTTGTCATTATATGCCCTGACAGCGATCCGGTAGCTATTTGCGTCGCTCTCGAGATCGCTCGCCGATTTTTCAAGGCCTATACTGACTTTAGAACCGGGCCTAATGGGCCGGTCTGCCGCGTTAGGCAGCCACACCGCTATCTGCGAATAGAGGGTCTGGGCTACGAAGGAATATAGGAAAAAGATCGGGCCCGCGAGTTCCGGTTTTAACCTGACGTGCCAGAACCATTGATAAATTTCTACAACATTGGCCCTCCATCCGGCGATGCTCAGATCCGATATGGGAAGGTACGCGAAATACGCCAGTACGGCAAGCATTGTTACCCCGTATATTATCGGGACCATAGACATCGCGATCCTCGATGGGCTTCTATTATATCTCAGCCTTGCATATAACTCCTTCGTGCCCTTATAGATCCAGGAAGCGGCAGATTTGGCTATTACGAAGACGGCTATCACAATAAATATTTGCGGTAAGTACGCCAGCCAGAAAAATATAGCCGGCATATAATACTTTGCTATGAAATTTACGTTCCCGAGCGAATACCCGATGGCTAACGTAAGTATCGCTACTAGAGCAATACCCGATGCCCATACGATAGTACCGCCTTTTACATTTCCTACTTTTTCTTTAAGCCGCGCTATCTTCTTATTGAGCGGGCCGTACATGATATCATCTTTCTCGCCCGATATCTGATACCAAAGATGGATCGCTATAAGAATAGCTGCTGTGAGGCCGATACCGTAAGAAACGGGATAAGCTAACGTCGGCTGCGGCAAATAACTTAAGCCCCAGAATAATGTCGTACCAGCCGTTATCATGAAGAAGAGGGCCGATACCGCGCCTCCGGCAATCATGACAAAAAATTCCCATACTCCGGTGGCGCCCCTGCTCTTATAGATAGACCTCATATTGTCATAGGTCATGAATTTTACGAGTGTCTGCATGTAGCCCTTGGTCCACCGCGATCTCTGATTGACCCATCTCTGCCAGTATTGTTCCGGTATTGCCTCTTCTAAAGTGTTGTCAAATAGGACTGCCGTCCTGTATCCTCTCTTCCATAGCTCCATGCCGAGATGCTCGTCCTCCGTTACGTTGAACCCATCCCAGCCGCCGAGATCCAGAAGGGTTGGAACATAAAAATAGTTAGAGGTGCCGCCCAGAGGGATGAGAGTCCCGGTCGCATTCAAACCCGGTAAGAGTAACTTGAACCATGCCTCGTAATCTGCCGAGAAATTCTTTGTCGTCCAGCTCTTGTACCAGTTGAACCAGTCGAGCTGACATTGTATTACGGCAGGTATACTTATCTGCTTAAATTTCTCTATAATGCTATCTTTCGTCACCTCGACATGCTCGAGCTCGAGCATCTTGATTACGAAAGGAATGTGCAGATTTATGCCGAATCTGAAGACCGAGTCGTATATTTCCTTACCGCTTGGACGGGTTGGGGTCGCGGGTAAAGATAAGAGGTACTCTTTAAAATTTTCTTTCGTCAACTTATTCGGCTCGGGGCACGCGTCATCCCTTAAAATCTCTTCCAGATACCTTAATGTTCTATGAATCCTCTGATATGTAAATATGACCTTATCGACCTGATAAAGGCCGGGCGCGTCTTCTCCATCCCATATGACGGCGTATTCGCCCTTAGTATATCCGACACCGTAATCTGTGGCATACGGCTTTGTTTGCGGCTGAGGCGATTCTCCCACTATATCACTCGGGGCTCGTATAGGTGTCGCTACAATTCTAAAATTCAGGAACTCCGGCACTCTATTACGCTCAAGCATAGATAGAACGGGGGTTATGGTAGCCTCATCGCCTTCTTCTCCCGATATGAGTACCTGGATCTTGGGATAATTCAAATTTGAAACGTTTCTGACAAGTTTACCTACAACGTTCGGTTCATTGAATACGGGTAGATAAACGGTAACGAGGGGCAATAGATGGTAAGCGCCTATCGTGAACCTATCGTTCACGTCCAGAGAATTTATGATATCATCTCTGTCGTCTATAAGCCTGGTAACCTTGCCGGTCAGGTCAACGCTTACGATGCCTTTTTCTACCAGCGAATGGGCTGATATGCATCTCAAGAGCGACTCGGCATCTCTTGATGTAACTTCAAATAGAGCATTTATAACATTCTCTTTCCAAGCCTGGATCTCAGCCTCCGGCCTGCCGGCTGGATTAAAACTATACAATTCCGGATAGGCTGCCTGGAAAGACCTTAGGATCTCTACCGGTACTCCGTCAACATTTATCTCGTGTTCTCTAAAATTATATGTATAAGTCGAGATCTGCGCGTTACGATCCGCCGGAATAGTTATGAGGGCTTTGAATCTGGCAGGATCCATAAACTGTATCGTCTCTCTCGGGAGACTGGCTACCTCTTCATCCGAGGCATTCAGCGGCGGATTATAATCGAATACCTTGGATAATGCTGTCGATCTTGCCACGAATCCTCTCGCGCCTATGATCCTCTTAAAAACGTCGATTATCAATCCTAAAAATACCGCGGTATTTACGGCGATCGCAATCGGGACCAGGAACGGGTAACCAAACAACCAGCCAACGGCGCTTAAACCCAGAAGTGCCGCTGCCGGGACCAGGATAAACATACTCTTCTGTACAGGTGTAGCCCATACAAAACACGCCAGGTCCTCATTTTCATACTTCATGTATAGATCTATCATTCCCGCCTGGGCTTTAAATCTCCTGGCCTTGGCTTCCTGCATAAGATGGGCCAAATTTACATTGTCTTCAGCCCTATTTCTTGCCCTGTAAACATCGCCAAGCGCCTCATATCTTACAACCTGCCGGTATCCGGAAATAACCCTCAAGAGTTCCTGGAAGCGCAACTCCGCGCCTGATTTTTTCCTTAGATAGTGCTTTACCGCAACCTGGGCCGCCTCTATCTTTTCTCCGCTCACAAGAAGCTCGCTGATCTCGGCTATCGATTCGGCAAGGCTTTGGTTTAGAGATTTGTTACAAACCTCCCCGACAAAGCCGGGCCCGCCGTGGATCCTCTTAAGCATCGCGATCTCGCCCACGCTGTCAGTCGTGATCGCCCCGGCTGCTGCGTTATTCTGCGCAATAATATCCTGAACCGCCAAAAGCTTTTCCCTGATGAGTTCCAGGGCCTGCCGGCTCTGGCCTTGCTGAACCAATTTCTGCGCACGCTTGCCGCCGGACCTGGCATTAACAACATCGGCAAATTGCCGTTCCAGGTTTCCAAGAAAGTTGTTGAAATTATTTATTCTCTCTATCGTCTGATCTATATTTCCCATGCCGGCCGCCATATTCTTAACCTCGACGCCGGGTTCTTCTTTAACGAATTTTGTCGTCTTGACGACAAAATCTCTTATATTTTGCTTCAACAGGCCCTCATCGCCGATCTGAGCCCACTGGCCGTGCAATACTTTATAAAGATTTCTCGAATTTAACAATTCGCTTATTTGATGATTGCGGTCGTATCTGTGATTCGTAAATGCCCTTACGCTTTCCTGGACATCTTTATTCCTCAGGAAGACACCTCTGTATAGTATCGAATCCTTATATAGCGTCTCGACTTCGTCTTCTGTCCTGTCTTCTTCTGATTTGGATAACGCATGCTTGTGATTATAGGCGTGGAATAAGCGCTCTCCTAAAACAGACAGAGCGCCCATGGCGAGGCGATTCGTATGAAGCGAAGCGAAGATTATATCAGCAAAATCCCGCGATAAGATTATCTCTACTTTAACAACTCTGCCAAACACGTCTTCGGTAATTCTTTCTTTGACATTCGAATCCTCAAAATTCTCTTCGGCGACCTCGATAAATACAGGCGGCCCCCTTCTAGTCTCGATACTGCTCCATATACTCGTAAGCCTTCTATCCCCGGATTCACGGATAACATCTCCTAAATGCTCGGTCGCTAATGTCACCGCGGTAGCAAGTATCATCTGCGGCGCCATATTCTCTATCTCATCTTCATGGACTATATTTTTGATCTTTATTCCTTTTGTCTCAAACTCACCGGCCGCTTCTCCCATCGCCACGGTAAAGCTCTCATTTATCCTTATATTAGCCGCAGAAGCGCTGCCGCCGACGCTTACGCTGCCGCCCTCACCGATCGTGTAGATATTCTTAACTTCGATCTTGCCGGCCTTAAATGTAATGCCGGCTTCTCTCTGCAATATTTGCCTGGTCTCGTAAAGATCCTTTGTTTCCTGATATTTCCTTACCACAGTAAATATGGCCGCCAGTACATTATCATTTGCCTTCTTAACTTCTGTCGCAGTCGACGGCTGGCCTATAATCTCTAAGGCGATATTCTTAATGATCGACCTCAATATCCTGTCCTTGTCGAGCACAACGGGTAAATCTTCGAGATCGCCATAATTGCCGGACCTGATAAACCTGTCTATAGACCAGAAAAATATGTCCGAGAACTTGCTGTAATTATTTTTATTCACTCCCAGCTCATCATATAACGAAACCATCTCTTTATGTACGACCAGAGCACATCCCATCAATTTATTCATCTGGCCGTCATCGAGTTTATATTTCCTCTTCAGCGAGTACATCGTATCGAGAAGCTCTTCATCCGGATATTTTAAAAACGGATAATCATGCGCGGGCTGGAATTGTTTTAAAAGATCCGTCAGCCTCTTACGCTCAAGCAAATTTTCGCCTATCTGGAAATCTATTTTATTCGGCGTATCGTCCGGATTCTGGTAAAAAACCGCTTTCCCGTCCACATCTTCACCGCTAAGCCGGACGCCCGTTTCGTTCGACAGTGCACCTATTGTATCTTTAGTTATGAGCTTTTTCGACCAGTGCATGTCTTCTTCGACCCTGCATGTCAAGGGCTTATCCTTATTGCCCACAAAAGATGAGATCGGCTTGCCGCCGGCGGTTTTTACGCCGTTTAGCGACTGAATTTTTTCGATACCGTTCGTATCAAGCTTTAGCTGGTGCTTCGCGTCCTTCTTAACAAGCATCCTCGCGCCATATCTTTCATCAATACCGCCCGTCTCTTCCTGACTGGCCGGATGAATGTACGCTATGGCCTTACCATCCACTATTCCATTTTCGACATCGGTAAAGAAGACCACGATAGGAGTTTTCGTATTTCTATATTTTTCGTTATTTATGGACGTCGCGAAGATACCGTGCAATATGGCGTCTTCCGGCTTTATAGCGGTAACCTCGGCGCTCGGCACATCAGAACTGGATACCTGAGATCTCTTAAGAAAATCTTCTAAATCCCTGGCTCGATCGCCGGTTTTGGGTGTAATCTTGAATCTTGCCATCGGGATATTCCTGCCGTCCTGCAGCATCTTGTTAATGTAAAAATATCCGTTCTCAAAGCCGCTGCCGGTAAGCGGTATGCCGAAAACGATATTCGAATCGGCCTGGTCATACAGATACATCGTCGTTCCAAACCGCGACACATCTTTTTCTTTGCTCAGGTCCAGATTTTTACCTGTTACCGGATCGACAAGTATAATTTTACCCGTATACTGGTCGGTCTTGCAAAAACCATTGACAGGATTTACTTCGACATATCTCTTATCTATTTCGAAATATTCCCTCACTCTGCGTTTACCGTGCACGCCGTAGAATTCGTATACGCCTTTACCTATATAGGCACTCTTTACGCTGTGTCTGCCGGTCTTTTCGTCTTTCGTAAGATGCACCGTGATATAGAAATCATCGTTAAGTTTGACCCTGTAGACCGAAAGCTTGCCCTCAACGCTGTCTATCCAGAATCTTCCATCGGGCATCTCGGCAAGCGTTCCCACCCATTTCTGTGTTTCAAACTCTTCCTGTTCTTTTTCCGTTAGCAGAGTTCCCGCGATCGGAGTAACCAGGCCTATAACTCGCTGGCCGGCCTTCAAAGTCTCTGTTTCAGCCAGGTAACCGTCTCCGCTCGGCCTGTGCATCCTGTCTATTATGAGCCTTTCCTGCAACTGGCCGCCATATGAATATTCCATGCTCTCGATGAGAGCGCCCTTCTTATTATTAACGATATCCCAGGTCTTACTCAGAACCGGTTTGTCTCCTGCATAAGCGCCGCCAAGTGCCCTGTCCATATCGTAACCGTATTCGGTCACATATTTTCTCTTCGATGATTCTTCGGTCAAGAGCAGCCATTTATCGCCAATTTCGGAGTTACGCTGTCTCAATATCCTGGAAACCTTTTCGAGTATCAATATCTCCGGATCGCTTTCCTTCTGGCGGTATGTGGTATGTTCTTCCATAGAAGACGTGTCCTCGTTATACACGAGTACCTGGTGGACAATACCGTTACCATAATAATGGGTAACTATATCCTGGTACATCGGTTTTCCGTAGGCATCATATATGCCGAATGAATTTTCGTTCTTTATGGTATCTACCTTAGACTGGACTATCCAGAGCGCTCCCTGCGGAATAGGATATGATTTAAATGGCTGCCCATGAGGGCCTGCCGCAAAATCGGCTATCAGCCCGCCTTTTTTATTCGAACGAACTGTGCCGACAACCCTATCTCCCACTTTTAATTCTTTCGTCTCTGCCCTTATAGCATGGAATGCATAAACATGCGGAATTTTGGCGATCCTATTCCCGTTCACATCCCATTTCGAACTGACATTGATGACATTACCGAACGGGTCTTTTTGTGTCGTAATAGTAGTGCAGTTGGCCTCCCCCGTATTCTCATCAGTCCATTCCTTCGTATCTATAACAGTCCTACCGCTAGTGGGCAGCCTGAATATCGATTTGGTGCACAGGTAATCGACGACCCTATCCGTATTATTCTCGTAATTATGGACCTTTTCCGGCACAATACCTTTAGACCACAGGAACACCCACATATCCTGATCCCTGTACCGCCTGTCATACACCATCCTATGATAAGAGGTCGATCGAACCTCCTTGTTTCGTCCGTAAACTACGGTCTCCATAACATCGTTGTACGCTTTGCCGTCAAGCTCATCCATCTTTCTTTCGTTGCGATGGCTCATCACTTCCGTATATCCGGTCTTCAGATCGAGCGTTATCTTGAATAAAATTTTGTCATCGAGGGTCATCACTATACGTTCGAATTTCGTGGCGACGATCTTTTCGTTCTCTTTATCAAACTCGCGGGTAACCGTAAATTTATACTTGGCCTCTGGTAAGTTGAGTTTATATTTGTAGCCCCCGGGAAAATTGAAGAATGTGCCGTCGAACGCCGTTCCATCGGCAACTAACAAATTATTCTGATCTATGACAATCTTGCTGCCCTTCTTCACTATATCCCTGCCCGTTTTCAGGCGGGGGAAAACTATCTCTTTAGTGTTGCCGAGCTTAACCCTGATTCCGGACATTTCGCTGGACGAGACACTTCCCTCATAATCGACTTCGTAAACTCCGCTGGCTATGAAATGATATCTCATAACACCGCTATCGTTAGTATAATTGCGCCCTCTCCTGTCAACACCTTCCTCCTTGGTAACCTTCTCGTCGCCTACGGCTTTCCTTTCCAGAGTTCTGGACCAGACCCCTGTCTTGAAATTTTTATAATAGTCCCTGTCCCATATAAGTTCGCCATTCTTGTCTCTGTCCTTGCAGGAATATTCCGATATGGAAAGCGGCGTCGGGTCGCCAGTAAGCCACTTAAGCGATCGTTTCTCGGTTACCTTGTCTCCAGCCTTCTTAAAGTATGTTATCTCTGTAGCACCGGCACGCGCCGTACGGTCATGGATGGTCTTATCGATCATATCCCTCATGCCGTTCTCATCCGCCTTGGTCTCATTGGACGACTCAAAATAATTTTTTGCGCCGGTTAATAAATCATAGCCGTTCTTTATCATCGTCCTCGTGCCATCCGGATTATATTTATATTCCACGTACTCTGCCCGGCGAAACGAAGGAGATTCAACAGCTTCGCGGAGCGTCTTCTCATGATCTTTAAAATCCACGTTAACGCCATATTTGGTTTCTATATGAGTTATGTTGCCGCGCTTGTCAAAATATTGTATATCTACAAGCGCTATCTCATCACCCGGGATCTCCGGCCTGGAATACATTTTAGCGCTGATATCCAAAATTCGCCGGCCATTATAAAGGTATGATATTCCGTGCCTTATTACCTTGCCATGCTGATCGAATTGTTCATACTCTCTGGATACGTATCCT
>JBAZUO010000004.1:0-92247 GCA_041661345.1 Candidatus Omnitrophota bacterium
AAATCTCTCACCCCCGTCAACTTCTTCGACTTTTATGCCGACATTCACCATTGCTTCATGTTCAAGGCGTTCGCGGACATGGCGCGATGTCAGGAACACGCCTCCGTCTTTACCAGCAAGAGGGCTCGTGTTATGGGAAAAATTCATAGACACCGTAGGCTCGTCGATCTTTACCGCGGGCAGTGCCTTCGGATCATCAATGCATGCAAGCGTTTCTCCGACCGACACGCCTTCGATACCGGTTATCATTATGATATCACCCGCCATCGCCTCGTTTATTTCGACAGGATTGAGCCCCTTATACTTCATGATCTTGGTCACCTTATTCGTGGTGATCGTGCCGTCGCGTTTCACCAAAGCAACGGGATCTCCGACGCGAATAGCACCGTGGACTATGCGCCCGATCGCAATGCGCCCAAAATACGAATTATGATCAAGCATAGTCACCAGCATCTGAAAAGGAAGATCCGGATTCGCGATCGGCGGCAATACCCTGTGCAGGATCGTATCCAGTAGAGGCTTTATCGTATCGCTCGGCTCATCAAGGTCAAGCGTGGCATACCCGTCCCGGCCGGAGGCGTAGACTATCGGAAAATCGAGCTGTTCATCGGACGCATTAAGCTCGCAGAAGAGATCAAACGTCATGCCGGCGACTTCATTCGCCCGCGCGTTGGGACGGTCGATCTTATTGATGACAAGGATCGGCTTTAGATGCAATTCAAGGGACTTTTTCAATACAAATTTTGTCTGGGGCATAGGCCCGTCTACAGCGTCCACAAGAAGAAGTACACCGTCGACCATTTCAAGTATACGCTCAACCTCGCTTCCGAAATCGGCATGCCCCGGTGTATCTACGATATTGCATTGAACGCCTTTGTAGTTAAAGGAAGCGTTCTTTGAAAAGATCGTGATCCCCCTCTCTTTCTCGAGAGGATTCGAATCCATGATAGTTGTTTCGCCTTCCTCGAACTTATATGCGCCCGTATATTTGAGCAGTGTATCGACAAGCGTTGTTTTTCCGTGGTCAACATGCGCAACTATCGCGATATTTCGTATATCTTTTCTTCTTTTTTGATTTGGCATGAGTTCTTAAGCCTTCTTGTTTTTGCTTTTAGGCGCGTCGGGCCTGATATTAAACTAACCTGGCAAACCGGTCCTTGATCTCGTATATACGCTGATCGAATATAATGTCGCTTTGGGTTATCGGACGCATAAGCCTTATACCATCCAGGCTTATGCACCTGCTCAATGCAACATATAACTGACCATGAGTAAACGCACCATTCCCTAATTCGATTATAACCTTGTCGAAAGTCTGGCCCTGGCTCTTATGAATAGTTATGGCCCAGGCCAGTTTTATGGGATATTGCTCAAAACCCCCCACAACCTCATCTTCTATCTTGTCCTCTTCCTCGTTGTAATTATATTCGATCTTCTGCCACTTCACGACAGGAACATCGCATGTTCGCCCGTCGATATCTACGGCTATCGAATCTTTAGAAAGCGCGACAACTTTTGCGAGAGTGCCATTCACCCATTGTTTGGCGGGATCATTTTTTACAAGTATCACCTGCGCGCCTTTTTTAAGGCGCAAGGATGTATCTGTCGGATATGCCGACTCTTCAAATTTACCGGTAGCATTAGCCTCATATATCATATCTTTGCCGGGAAGCCTTGACAAGCGATCCTGATTTATTGTGTTTGCCAGACTGTTCGTCGAAGTCAGAATAACCGTCGCGTCTTTCTTGGAATCCGTTTTATCTTTTTGTACCCTCTTATTTAATGTATCAAGGTCTTCTCTATCATGCTCTTTATTCCTGATCCTGTTCAAGAGCTCCATGAATGAACTGTCTTTTTGTCTATATATGTTCGACAGTTCTATGGATCTGATAAAGCAATCGTTAAATACTTTAGCGCTGAAAAAATAAGGAGTTGGATACCGCTCTTCCAAAAGCTGTCTTGCTTCATTCTCGACTACAGGAGATAGCTGGAAAAGATCCCCGAAAAATACCATCTGGACTCCGCCAAACGGCACCTTCATCTTACCGCGGTTGAGACGCAATGCATGGTCGATCCCATCCATAAGGTCTGATCGGACCATCGACACTTCATCTATTATCACCATATCGAGATTCTCGATCAAGCTCCTGTCTTTAAGGCGCTTTATGGTATCCTTTTGAATGATCTTTGGAGGCAGCCTGAAGAATGAATGGATGGTCTGGCCGCCTATATTAATTGCCGCGACACCCGTCGGGGCTAAGACGATTATCTTTTTACCGGTATTTGCCTTAAAGTATTTTAAAAGGGTCGATTTGCCGGTGCCCGCCTTACCTGTGATAAAAAGGCACTCCCTGGTATGCTCCATAATATCAAACGCTGCCTTGAACTCATCATTTATATCAAGATATGCCGGGAGATGGTCTCTTGTTATTGTTTGATCGATGAAAAATTTCATAGTATCTCTTTGACTTGGGTCCTTTTCTCGCGGTAGGTTAACATCAGATCGCAGCCCGCGATATTCTCCTTACCAATACCATTTGATATCCGGCTGATAAGATCTCCGGGTTCATTATGCCTTTCGCTGATGTGCGCCAAAAAGACGTGTTTTAGGACTACGCTATCGATGGATCCATTCTTGATCTTTACCAGCGCTTCGGTTGCAGCATCATTGTTCAGATGCTCTCTCCATGTGGACTGATTTGGCGATATTTCTCGCGCCAACTCTTTGTCATGGTTACATTCGATTATCAGGCACTTGCAATCATACAGCATCCTTACCATACTATCGGTTACTTTACTCGTATCTGTTAAAAAGCCTACCTTGCGGCTAGAGCCCTCATGTTCTACGCAAAAACCGAACGGCTTACCTACATAGCCGCCGCTATGGAACGTCTTAAAGGGCATAATCTTCAGATCCTTTATTATAAATGGTTTCTCCGTATGATGAATTATTTCAAATTGATGATCTTTAACACGATACCGCTCCTTAATAACTCGATATGTATCATGGTGTATATAGATCGGTATCCCGTAGTGACCCGCTATTATGAAAGTATTTTTACAGATATGATCTTCATGCCCATGCGTTATAACAATACCGCTGATCCGGGCTGGATCCAGCTTAATACATTTCAAGTCTTTTTCGATTTCCTTCAAACCAATACCGGCGCAATCGATCAGAATGCCGGATCTCGCTGTCCAGATAGCGGTGCAATTACCGCTACTACCACTCCTAAGTACGCATACTTTCAAATATGACACTTCTTTCTCATCCTTTTTATGTATTATAGCACATATGGAGGGGGAATATTAAGGGGGAACCTTTTGGTTCCCCCTTAAACAAATTTTGGCGATTAGCCCGCTGCCGCTTTCCTTACAGGTGGTCGACGTCAAAAACCAAGACGACTTTGATTTCACTCCTTAAATCTATTAGGGAATTGTTTTATGAGGCCATCCACCAGCACATCCGAAAACATAACCATGTGGTCGCGGTCTCTTTCGTAATAGTCCAAATCCTTATTCTCGTCTTTTTTAAGTATCGCTTCTATCTCACCCATAGTAAGGTCCAGGTGCTTATATAACATATCCTTTAAATCTTCCTTTGTCTGGTTGTGAGTGATGGCAAAGAAACCAGCCAAAAGGAACGCGTTCGAATACCAGTTATCCTTATTCCAATCCAAATCTACTTTGTTGCCAAGCTTGGCAGACTTAATGACTTTTACTGTAAGCAACACATCATTTTTGAGAAACCCTGTTAAAATATTTCTTGCGAAATATCCGTAATATGGTTGAATTGAAGCTCCGAGATCACGCGCGTTCTTAAGAAGCTTATCTTTAGCATCATCCGTATCCCTAGAATCGTTCATTTCGCTTACAATGTAAGCCCTGAGCAAAGTTGCGCGCGACTCCCACAGCGTCCTCATGGATGATCTTAATTCAGTTTCTGACTTAGACATGACCTTAGCCGCTACTTTTTTCGGCTCAGGCATGATCTTATCCGATACTTTGGTTTTTATGTCTTGGTCGTGTTTAAAACCGCCTATGGATGCCACACAAACCAAAATCAAAATCACTATTAGAAATATCTTTTTCATGTGTAACCCGAAATTATCTTGATTCTCTTTTCGCCATTCCTTGTGTTGAATGTGTTTCTCTTAACAGTTTTTCACAAAACTCAACCTCTTTGGAAACGTCGATGCTGTCTTGCTGTCCAAGCTCTTTCAGTTTTAAGATGGCTTTAGTTAGATACGATTCTGCATTGGCGTAGAAAGTCGCCGCCCTCTGAGGCTCGTGCACACCGTCACCATCCTTGATCCACGATATGGCTTTTTTATAAAGGCTATTTGCCTCATCGAGCTTCGGGTTATCGGTCAATTCCTGCTTATATTGTTGCTTCCACGCAAAACAATCTGCGGGGTTGATCGAAGCAACAACAAACATTGCCAGCATTACCAAGCTTCCAATTACGATATATTTTTTCATTCAATCCTCCTTTGTTTTTTTGTTCATCGATGCTGCGCAGAAATATTTATTAACGCACAAACGCAATAAGCTGCAGAAAAAATCCTGCTGTCAGCAACAGCGTTCCCACTTTCCTGAATGTAAAATTCTCTCCTGCGGGTCTATCTTTTCCGGTAAAGGCATATATGGAAAGAAGAATTGCACCCGCTAAATCAAGACACAAACCCAAAACAATTAATATATTCATACACACCTCCGCTATTTTATTCCTTCGGTTTTATAACGAGCCAGGCTACGCTCAGGATACATATCAGAATAAATCCGTACATAGTCTGCCATAGTCCATTTTCGATCGAGATCTGAACGGGAAGGCCGGAGATATCTGTCGCCATTAATTTGTATAGGCCACCGATACCAATGCCCCCGCCAATAAGAGCTGCCGCCATGACTGACACCTTATACCTGAGCCCCGCTATGGCCAGAGCGATGCACGCCATTGCAAATAATGGCAGAAGATAGACGAGCATGCTCTTCTTATCTATGTCTTTGGCATCCTTGAATAGTATCTGCGCAAGTTGAATAGCTACATGTGAAGATTTCTTGCTTACCATGGCAGGAATATCATAGCCGCTAATTGTAGTCTTTACCTCTATGTCACCCAGATCCACTATCGCATTTGTCGCCTTATTAAATCCTTGGACAAACTTGCCGCCAAAAGACGTATTCTGGAGTTTACTGGCTGCGGATTCCGATAGATTCTTCGCTACTTTAGTTGCAGAAACCGTAGCCCTTGCCCAGGGCATAAAAAATGAACCTATTATTATGAGCGCACACACAATAATCGCACCTGCAAATACTATCTTTTTCATATCGTCCTCCTTTTTTATCATGCAAGAAAACTATGCTTTCCATATTAAAAAAATACCAAATCCGAAGAATAAAACTGCCATGAGACCCTTTATCACTAAAAGATACTTTTTGAAAACCTTGGAAAATCGCTCTGATGTTACACCAAATACCACAAAAATAAAACTAGAGCCTATACCGACCAATTCCCGTTTTTTATACCCCTGCAAAGCAATAAAAGACATAAAAAATACGATCACTGTAAAAGCGAATGAAACGTCTCCAGCCGCTTCTGATGTTTTCATAACCGTTTATAAAATGCCCTCTGATATAAAATTCCGGCAGCGAACCGGTCAATTTAACGCCATGTTTTTCTTCGAGGCTCAATAAAAGCGTGTAGTTTTCGATATTATCTACATTACGGTACTCCAGGAGTATCCTGTCCTTATACTTTTTTTCTATTTCCGGGATTATCTCCTGTTTCACCTTGATGCAGGAATGGCAGGCGGGCGAATGAAAAATAACCAGTGTTGGTTTATTCGATTCGGCTGATTGGCAATTACTGATGACAGGGGTGCCTAAAATAACCGTGGCAACGATGCACATATACAAGAAAGCCTTTTTAATAATCATACTCGCCACCCCTGTCGCCATTCCTCAGTATTACTCTATAGTCACATTATCAATATACACATCGCCCGCATAACGTGGGCCTGCCTGGCTAGCCCATGCGTTATACTCTATTCTAATGGCAATTTTGCTAACCTTATCGAGATTCGACACAACACATTCATCGCTTGTCTTGCATTTCCAGTATTTCAACTCGCCATCCGGACTCTCTTCGAGGGGTGCCTTGATGGTTGTCCACTTACCGGCATTGAGCGGAATTGCTTTTCGCATTTCAATCCAATACGATGGCCCGCCCGCTGTAACTATTATTTTGGCCGCCAGGAACCCAGCAGGCGCATTTTTCGGAACATACACATCCGCAATTATGCTTCTGTACCCTCGTAGATTTATATTTTTTTCATATTCAACCACTGCGGCAGCCCACGAGTTACCGGGAAAATCACAGGTAAGCTTAAGGGATGCTTTACCGCTTGAGAATTGCTCTGAACTTACCGATACGCTTTTACCGACACAATCACCTTGGTCCTGTGCCCACGATGGGATTGCCCAACCCTCAGTATCATTCTCAAAATTAAAATGCATAGGTGTTTCGGCTCCCCAAACAGTCTGAGCCATTACGATTGTCAAAATACCAACCAGCGCTACGCAAATCTTCATGATAACTTCCTCCTTACCTCAACTGCAACTTTAATCATTTGAGCTTTATGACCTCTTCCCTTATACCGGAGGCTATTGCCTGATAATCATCTTTGGCCCCCAGCCTTGATCCCTCTTTCCTAAGTTCTTCAAAATCAAAAGGCTTTCCAAAAGTTATTTTGATCGGATATGGCTTCGGAAACCGCTTTGTCCTGGGCCATGATTCGTATGAACCCTCTATATATACCGGAACGAGCGAAACGTTCAGCTCTTTTGCCAAAATCCCGACACCTTTTTTGAATTCTTTAACTTCTCCGTCGATAGTTCTTTCTCCCTCGGGAAAGATACAGACCATCTTGTTATTATTAAGAACATAGGAAGATGCCTGCATGGCTTCCACGAAGTGCGGGCCCGGATCGATGGGAATGACCTTGATATATTTTATTATACGCCTTATCAGGAAATGGTCGAAAAAAGCCTCAAAACCGACGAGGAAAAGATTTTTTCGTAAGCCTGCCGGCACTGAAGCCGCAACGATAAAACCATCCAGATAGCTGCCGTGGCTAACACACAGAATGCACCTTCCCTTTGCCGGAATATTTTCTGCTCCGAAAATTTTCAGCCGCCATACCGTTCTGAAAATAATACGTAACATCCCGGTAAATAATAGCATTCCCAGAATTACCGCAAAATTAGGCGCTATATATAACTTTTTGATCATCTCCTTAGAAGGCTCTTTGTTCAAGATCTCATTCCATGAGGTTTGAATATGAGCTTCTGTGCCTGGGGCCAACTTTTCAATCTCGAGAATAAGCTCTTTAACAGTGGCAGCTTTAACCAATACATCGTCAGGAATGTGATTATTAAGCGTCTTTTCTAAAGCCATCGTCAGTTCCACGCGGCCTAATGAATCGACACCGAGATCTAATTCGAGATGGTCGGTCAAGGCGACCTGCCTTTCTAATTTTGCATGTTTAGCCAGGGCCTCGATTATCTTACTGCCAATATCGGAAGCCAACAGCTTGAGATCCTCTTCCGTAGCAGGGGCCTCTTCCTGCGATACTTTTGACTTTATACCCTTAAGTTCATCCAGATATTTTTTCTTAACCTCATATCTTATTATCTTGCCCAGCCGTGTGCGCGGTATCGGTTCTTTTACAATAATAAAACCCTTGATGCGTTGATATGAAGCAAGGCCGTTAGATAGATTTTCCAACTCCCATTTTATTTTGCTATGGAGATCGCCTTCTCCGGATTTGCGGCAATATTCTGCGTCGGGTACTACCACGGCGGACAGGCTCTGGCCTTCCTCTTCGCCGATGCCGATAACGCAAACCTCTTTAATATATGGGCTCTTGGCATAATGGGATTCGATCTCTTCGGGAAAGATCTTTTTGCCGGAACTTAAAACGATCATCTCTTTTATCCTTCCGGTAATATAAAGATAGCCGTCCCTATCTATATGGCCCAGGTCACCGGAGTAAAACCAGCCGTCTTTTAAAACGCTCGAAGTTTCATCATCCCGCTTATAGTAGCCTTTCATGACGTTGGGGCCCCTGATCACCACCTCGCCCATACCAGTTGCGTCCGGGTCAACAATTTTCACTTCTACATCCGGAATCACCTTGCCGACAGAGCCGATCTTCTGCCTCCTCAATGGGTTAAAGGCCACCCCCGGTGATGTTTCGGTGAGTCCGTACCCCTCGAGTATAGTGAAACCGATCTTCATGAGAAATCTCGCCGCCTCTTCATTCAATTTGGCTCCGCCTGAGATAAAAAATCTTAAAGTTTTGCCGAATGGCCGGTGTACCTTTGACAAAACAAGCTTATTTAAATTTATTCCGCTAAGTCTTCTTATCTGCCACAATATCCCTACGAGACCTAAGAGAAGCATCCTGAACAAAAACGGCATCTTCTTCATCTTGGCCGATATCTGCGTATAGAACATATAAAAAAGCTGCGGTACTCCCGCCAGTATCGTTACCCCCGACTCCCTAATCGATGCCAGCAATTCATCGGTCTTAAGGCTTGAAGCATAAGTGACACGTGCTCGGATAAAAAAGGGCATGATCAGCGTAACTATGAAAGGGAAACAATGATGCAACGGTAATATCGATATGAAATTATCCTTATCGGAGAAGATCTTCAGTTTTTCGATACTTTGAGCATTAGAGCAGAAATTTTTGTGCGTAAGCATTACCCCTTTTGGCGCGCCGGTGGTACCCGATGTATAGATAAGCGAAGCGATATCTTCGGGAAGAACTTCGGGCAATGCGACGCCTTCGTGCGAGGTAGATTTGACCTGCGTCAACCCTATCAGGTTCTCTTTTTCGATATCCAGGTCCAGTATTACTGTTTTATTCAATCCGGTTTTTATCTTATCAATTTTTTTTGCCTGAAAAACAGCATTGGAGACGAATACGATCTTTGCGCCGCAGTCACTAATAAGGTTTTCTATCTCTTGCCCGGTTAACTGCGTATCAAAAGGAACGCAAGTAAGACCCGCGGCCATTATGCCTAAATAGATTATCCCCCACTCCGGCCTATTCTCCAGGCACATAGCAGCAAAGTCGCCCTTTTTGTAACCTGCCTTGATAAGAAATGCGCCTATACTCAGAGAGAGATCTTCTATTTGTCCATATGTCCACCTCTCCCAGTCAGGGCCTTTCTTGATTTGAAGGCATACCCTATCCGGAAATTGGGAAGAGACTTGAAAAAACATCTTGTGGATAACTAACTCTTCATTCATCGCTTTTTCATTCGGTTTTTTCTGCATTTTCATCCTCCGCTGCGTATCCGGGCGGCGTTTTATGCCACTTGTACCCATTGACCGCATCGTCATATCCGCGCTTAAATAGCTTCTGCATCTCTACTTTATCGAACAATTCTTTTGGATGAGGCTTAAAATCGGACGGGATATACGCTAAATTAAAATCCAAGCCTCGCCTCTTGGCGGTGGCATAGAGCCTGTAGATATCCCCGTTGTTTGCAGCCGCTACGACCGTATCAAGAGAGCGTACGCTTATATCTATCAGACTGTCTTTTACCTGCTCCCTATTCGGCGACATATAAGAATTACTTAAAATATAGATCTTTGGCCTGTATCTTGAAGGATCGATGCCGAAAAGCTTAGCCGCGCCTTCCATATTTTTTGTTAACCGGTCAATATAAAAAACCCCTCTTATCGTTCCGCCATCGACATGCATCTCATCGTAAAATTCTCCGGTTGCCGAAATTACTTTAAAATGTACCGGAGGAAACGTCATTGGTAGCGAGCATGAGGCTAGAAGTATTTTCCGGAACATTTTGAGCGAATCATAGCCGCCCTTACAAGCAAGCGCTCCCATGTCCCAGACAACAAATTCCTGCGCGTCAAGATTTACGGTCCCCACGAATAGCCTGCGGCCGCGCTTATGTTCTTCGGCAACTTTTGCCATTAGCACTCCATCCACAATACTCGATATTTTTTTCGCAAGCGGAGCGGAGCTGGCAAAGGAGTCTCCGAATAAAATACTGAGGAAGCTATTCTGTTTCATTATATCTTTAGTTGAATTTGTAGTAAAAAATTGTTCAAGCTGGCTATCGTAGTCTTTTCCTAAAAACGCATATAAAGCGATGATCGAGCCGCTGCTGACGCCGGTAATTATTTTAAAAGCTGGCCGCGAGCCTTCTTTAGACCACCCCACTAGAAGTCCTGCTCCGTAGGCGCCGTGAGCTCCGCCGCCGGAAACGGCCAGCACAGGATAGATCCTTGTACCAAGCAGGTTAATGGGCCCCTCTTCTCTAAATGAATCGATCAAACTTTTCTGCATAACGACCGGATCGGGATCATCTATATCGGATCGGATATCGGGCATACCGCTAATAGAGACTTTCCCGTCAAAATCCATCGGTACCGCATTGCGCGAATGCAGGGTGGCACAACCCTGGATCGATAGCGTGCTCATCAAAAAAACAATTATAAGCAACATCTTCATACATTTTATTATTGAAGTTTTCATCTATTCATCCCCCTGATAAAGTTTTTGCTTATAAGCATCATGAAGAGTGACTGCATACTATAGTGAACCCAAGCAATTTCTCCACCATCGATATAAGTAAAGTTGATTGTTTAGAAACGGCATCGATCGCTTTTTTTTGCTCCTCATTAAGAGGGCCATATGATCCATTCCGAAGCAGTGATATGTTTCCATTAACCACTCCTAATGGTGCACTCAGTTGATGCGAAATAAGAGCTAAGGAATCCTGTTTTATCAATTCCTCCCTGCGCGCTGCGGTAACATCGCGCAAAATAAAAACAATGCTTAATAGATCTCCGGCTGAATTTTTTATCATATCCAAATTTGTCTCTAAATATAATTCCTCTATCGCTTCTGAATCTTTGCGTACAATATCAAATGTTTTATGTGTAATCGCTAAATCCATGAGAGCTTCTTTATTTATAGAAACAGAATAATTCTTGAATAGCATTTCGACCAAATTAATATTCGTCGGATCGGTAATATTTAAGTACTTTAAAATCGCCGAATTGCTATCTTTAATCATATAATCCGGACTGCAGATAGCAATGCCATCGCTTATCTTATCAACCACGGCTTTAAATTTCTTCTTTTCATCTAACTGCCGAAGATAATGGCCTATTTTAAGTATGGACTTAACTCTTGCTAATAATTCAACCTTGTCAACGGGCTTGGAGATAAAATCATCGCATCCTGCCTCAAGAGCTTTTATCTTGTCTTCGGTCCCCTTAAGCGCGGTTACCATTACCACCGGGGTTGCCTTAGTCTTTTCATCGGCACGTAATTTCTTCAGTACTTCTAATCCGGACATCCTGGGCATCATTATATCCAGCAGGATCAGATCAATTTGATTAACGGAAATTTTTTTCAGTGCCTCTTCACCGCTTGCCGCCTTGATAATTTCATAATCCTGTCCAACAAGATATGCTTCGAGAAGTTCGATATTTTGGAACTGGTCATCAACAACTAAAATTACCGGTTTGTCTTTCATTCTCTACCTCTTTTAAGTAATAAATTGGCTGATTTCCTTCGCAAAGGTGCGCGTATTTATCGGTTTACCTATGAAGGCGCTGTTAGTTATGGGCCTTATCTCTTCCCTGCCTTCTGCCATTACGGAAGCAGTCACAAAAACAATGGGAATATCGCTTGTCTCTTTGTCTTGCCGCAATATTTTGGCAGCTTCACTACCTCGCATATCCGGAAGACGTACATCCATAATTATGATATCCGGTTTTTCTTTCCTTGCAATGGCAATTCCAACAGCGGCATTTTCAGCTTCAAACACTTCAAAGCCGGCAACCTCCAAAAGATCTTTTTCCAACATCAGGTTGTTCCTATTATCATCGACAATTAAGGCTCTATTCTTCATCTCACACCGCCTTTCTGGATATAATCGGCAAGGTAAACTTGACTTGGGTGCCTTTATTTAGCCCCCCAGATACTACGAAAAACTTTCCGCCATGCAGCTCAACCAGCTTTTTAGAGAGTGGTAAACCGAGTCCGGTCCCCTCCGTTACCCGGGAATATGGGGTATCGACACGAAAGAAACCTTCAAATATTTTTCCCATATTTTCAGATGCGATACCTGCCCCGGTGTCCCAGACCGCTATCTCTATTCCGGAATCGCACTTTTTCGCCCTCATACCGATTTTACCGCCTTCGGGGGTAAATTTAACTGCGTTTGAAAGCAGGTTGTAAAGTATCTCTTTTACCTTAAGCTCATCCGCCTCAATATTCGGCAGATCTTCGGCTATTTCAAGCAGCATTTCAATCTTCTTTTTGCTGACCATATCCGCTACCAGCAGTGAAATATCATTTAACAGCCCTTTCATGGGTAAGCTGGATAATGACAGTTTCATTTTCCCGGCTTCAACTTTTGACATATCAAGTATCTGATTTATCAGTAAGAGAAGATGTTTCCCGCTGGTTAAAACATACTCGACGTATTTTTTCTGTTTCTCATTAAGTGGCCCGAATGTCTCATCGTATAATACCTCAGAAAAACCATTGATAGAGTTAAGCGGGGTTCTGAGTTCATGTGACATGTTGGCGAGAAATTCAGATTTTGCCCGGGTGGTACGTTTTAACTCGATAGCAAGTTCCTGTAACTCTTCATGGGCTTTTTCCAGGCCTTTTTCTATATCCCTGCGCTCTGTAATATCCTCGATAGCTAGAAGAATAATCCGCTCTTTACCCAACACTCTTTCAATTTGCCGGGCATTCAAGAGCATTATACGCCTGCCGATCGTAGCAAAATCATGTTCGACCTCATAGTTATCAAAGGTTGTCTTCTGCGGAAGTATGGTTTCCAGCAGTTCTCGTAGTTTGGGAATATTCCATTGTTTATTACCCAGGTCATAGATAAGCTGCCCCACGGTCTCTTCGGGCTTTACCTTAAAAACATCGTAGAAAGAACGACTAACGGAAACCACCCTTAGATCTTGATCTAAAGCGATTAAGGACTCTCGTACGGTATTGATGATGCTCTCCGCATAGTTAAGGGCGTCCTGCTGATGCTCAAGTAATTCTTTGCTCTTCTTTTTATCTTGCATGGTTTCCCCTATTTTAAGGTTTCCTTAAATCGATCCAGGCATATTTTCATAAATTTGTCCGGGAAAACATCAAATATTCTTTCCGCATGGCCGCCGTCTTTAATAATTGTCAGAGCCTTGGAATCTAAGGCCTTGTCAAATAACCGCTGGCTATGACTTGGTTTGACCAGCCAGTCTTTTTCACCATGAAGGAAAAGTACCGGCATCGGCGATATCTTATCAACAATATCGATTGGTCGGATCTTTTTTAAAGACGGATTGCCGGGCCTGATACCCTTTCCTCGGCCCTTAGCTCCAAAATTAAGTATTAAATCTTTCCACATGTCTTTTTCCCAGAAATGGTAATTGATACTTCCCAAGTCTGACGGGGAGCTGACAGCGATCACGCTGTCAATATTCTGGTGGCGACTTGCTTCAATCAATGCGATCGCCGCACCGAACGAAAATCCTATTACGCCGATCTTTTCATAGTGATTTTCTTTGGCATAAGCCGTAATCGCCCGTAGATCTTTTTGTTCGAGCGCTGTCCATGTAAAGACGTCGCTAGACTTACCATGCCCTCGAAAATCGAACGTGATAACATCATATTCTTTGCTGAATGCTTCAGCCATCCCTTTAAATAAAGCCGTATCCTTGTTAGTATAAAAACCATGCGCGATAATAACAACCTTAGAAAACCCTCCTTTAATGTGAGAAAAGGCGATGCGTTTCCCATCTTCGGTTATCATGTAGCGATCAGGTTCACTCTCTCCCGTAGGGCAAGAAATTGCACCCTCGTGGAAGTCTCCGGTCGTGTCGCAAATCTTTTTGGGTTCTGTTTTTTGAAAATTGCCTTCAAATACCGATTTTGCTATGGCTTTAATAAAATTAGTGTAAATATCCCACTCCGCTTTCATGCGCCACAAGAAAAGATACCGCGAACTGTTTTTCTTGCCCACGGAAATAGATTTTCTTGACCTGACATTTTCATAAATTTCCAGCATGCGCTTGGCAGAAACATTTATCGGATATTTCTGTACCGTCATTCTTACGAGCTGCTTTATGGTTTGCAGATCTTCGGTAGTCCGAGATAAAGCCCAAATAAGAGCATCGACGTAACTTTGCTGATCCATCTGGCTAAGCAATCGGCCGTTATGATAATCTTTTATTACATCCCGCGCTCCCGGGGCATCCAATGCTACCACGGGAATACCTGCTGCCATGGCTTCAATGAGAACCATCCCTTGAGTTTCGCTTAATGAAGTAAATGCAAAAACATCCATGGCAAAATAAGCATCAACCAAATGCTGATAATGTAAGACTCCCGTTAAATGCAATCTACTTTCAAGACCGGCCTGTTTAAAGGTATCCTTGATCATTTTTTCCGCTGGGCCAAGTCCCACAATCAGAGCATGAACCTTTGGATCCTTTTTTAACGCTTCAACCATGCAATTTATCAGGAAATCCATATTCTTCTCCGGCGCCAACCGCCCCGCATGTCCTATAACTTTAGCGTCGAGAGGGATCTGATTCTGCTGGCGAAAAGCAATTCTGTCGCTTTTTGAAAAACGTTCCAGATCTACCCCCGTTGGAACAACCTCTATGGGAGTTTTGACACCTCTTTTAAGTAAAATATCCCGCACGCTTTCCGAAGGGGCAATCACCTGGTCCGTTAAATTAGCATATCCTGCGGCATACTTGACCATAAATCGCTTCATTCCCTCATTTTGAATCGGCAAAAAATGGACATACTGCTCAAACATCGTGTGGTAAGTAAAAACTAATGGTATGGCGTGCTGCCGACTGAGGCGCAGGGCAAAATCTCCCATGAAAAATGGACTATGACTGTGTACTATATCCGGTGAAAAATCTTTCATGTACCGCGTTAACAGCTCGGAGGACGGAAAGTTAATGGAGAAGATAGTCCCGTTAACTTTTTGAAAGGCAGGAATGCGGATAACGCCCGGCTCCTCTATCGGCATCCCTTCAAAGGCCGGAGTAACTATCAAAATCTCATGCCCCAAGCTTTTAAATTCTTCGCTGAAAGAATAAATCGATTGCTCTATCCCTCCTACGATCGGGAAATAGGTATTACTCATCATTAAAATTCTCATTATTTGTCCTTTAATCCTATCAGTGCTTTTCTGGCAGCCACACATATCGCTTCATAACAATCTTGCGCGCCACAAGCCAACCCTTCCTTTTCCAGATCTTTGACAAGAAACGGTTTACCGAATCTCACTTTGATCGGATAACATTTGGGGTACTGTTCCGTACTGGACCAGGCCTCGTGAGCTCCTTCTATGGCCACAGGTACGAGCTGTGCCCCCGTCTCCTTAGCCAAAATACCGAATCCTTTTTTAAATTTCCCGACTTCGCCTGTACTGCTGCGTATTCCTTCCGGAAAGAAGCACAAATTTTTGCCGTGGTCTAACACATAATAACAGCTGCGCAAGCTCTCCAGAAAATGCGTTGAAAAATCAAAGGGAATGAATCTTTCCATCTTTACGACATTCCTTAATAGACGAGATTTTATGAACGGCCTGAAAAAATACGGTATGAAGATGAAGTAAAAGATCTGGAACCCCCGTATACGCGGCAGGCTTGCGGCAATGGCCGGCCCATCAAGAAAACTCGTATGGTTGGGATAAAAAATACAAGCCCCCTCCGTAGGTACGTTCTCTTGTCCTTCCACCTTAATCCTAAAAAATAATTTCATGATAGAATAAAATATGGCTGTTATAGTAAATCGAAATAGCCAGGCAAAGAAACCGTTACCCAATTCGATCGCTCCCAGATGTTCTTCCTTCGGCGGTATTTGTAAATTTTTTTTCCAGTAGTTCGGCCCCAGAGATAACTCTTTATCCTCCATGGGGATGTCTTTGGCTCCGCCCAATGCATCCGTTATCCCCAAAATAAGATCTTTTACACTAAAGGCTCTCGAGATCGCTTCATCTTTTATATCCGCGCTAAAAGCCAACTCAAGGCACGAAGCAAGCTCTATCCTGCCTAATGAATCTATACCAAGGTCCAGCTCTAAAGAATCCTCGAGCGTTATAGGTCTTCTGATACCGCATAGCTCCTTTAAGGATTCCAAAATTTTTATGCCAATCTCGGATCCTATTAATAGACTGTCCTCATTCGTCAGCTCTCCTCGAACCGGAGGAGGGCCTTTTATCCCCTCGATGACTCTACGTTCATACATCTTCTTGATCATATATCTTTTTAGCTTACCAAACCGGATATGCGGCAGATCCTCCAGCGTAATAGTAAAACCTTTAAGCCTTTTATAAGAAGGCAGCGACGGCGAGGCATTGTCAAATTTCTCCTTAAGGACTAAGCATAGATTCACTTCGGCAAATTCCCTGAATTTATCAAGATCCGGCTGGATGACAGCCCAAAGAACTTTCGATTTTTTTACGCCTCCCATTCCGGAAACTATAAAGACGCACATCTCTTTGATGGGAGCAACTTTTGAATAGAACTCCTCGATCTCTTCCGGGCAAATTTTCTCCCCTGACTTCAATATGATAAAATCTCTAAATATATCTGTGATGGCTTCTGTCATTTATCAATACCATTTTTCAATTCTATTGCATTCGTTCCGGGCGAAATTCTTACATTCGCAAAACCAGGTAATTGAATATCTATCGGCGGCTCTTTCGTAAACCAAATTCCTTGCCATTCGACAAGGACATTTTCTTCCTGAGGTTTTATGGAAATTTGAATAATGCCAAATCTTGTCGGCGCGGGCCCAAACGCGATCGTTTGTTTTTTACTTAACCAGATTCGCGGTATCCCCGAACATAATATTAATCGGCCGTTTTCTTCACGTACAAAACAATTTCTTATCATCAAAACCCATTCCGCCGCGGCCCACACATGCTGCCCGTCCCCCATGCATCCGCCGCCTGTGCGTGGATGCACCGACTCAGGCCATTGTCCCGTTGGTGAAGCCAGTTTAGCCACCGCTGTCATTAAACCAAAATATCTTGGATCGCCTGCGCGCAAAAGCACCTGGGCTAAATGCAGTGTAAGGTAAGGATTGATCCCAGAATGGGTCATATCATGAAAGAATCCGCCATGGATCAAACAATTTTTCATTAAATAATCAACTGTATCTAAAATCCTTGGATCATTCTGTTTAAAAATACGAAGCGGATAGCCGGCAACCAAAGAGCCAATCGCCCCCGCATCCAAGCGGCGATAAGGAGATGCTGGTATCGCAGGCCTTTTCAAACGAACTTCGACTTTTTTCAAGCTTTTGTCAATACTCTCCAGTAAAGAATTTGATTCAACTTCAAAATAAAGAGCACGATCATTATCCTTGTAAGCAGTGCATAAAAAAGCTGCTGCTTTTAATCCCGCTACAGCCCAGAAATCATCCCAATAATAAAAATCATTCGGCCCCAGATGTTCGGCGCTGAATCCCGACGGTAATAAGCCTGCATGAGGAAATCGTAAATCGCCGGATAAACGCTTTTTACAGATCCACTTACCGGCTTTACTGATCGATTCTTTCCATTCTTCCGGTGGTACATTTCCCGTCATCTCACAATACTGACGCATGATCCACAGGGCCTCACCGTTGGAATCCCACTCCCCTTCTTGAGAGAGGAAATAACCATCAGCTGTCTGACGGGAGCGGAAACAATCTAAGGCTCGTCGAACGCGCTCGGTTAACCCGGCAGATAACATGGCAGATAATATAAAAGCGGCATCGCGAAACCAAAATCGCCGGTAAATATAAGGACCTGGATAAACTTCCTTCGGAGAATGCAAAATCATTGTGTGGATAGCGGCTTCGTAAAGAAATTGAATTTGTTCATCTGGAATTTGCAATATACAGATGCCTTGAAGACTTTTCTTCCACTCCACCTGAGCAGCCTCTTGAGGGTACCTATAAGATCCTCTTTCAATTTTATTTTTCGTTAAAGGTACCAAAACGGTTATTTCTTGTAATTCTCCCGTCTCCAATATAAAAACGGCTGCGGAGCTGGCCATACCGACTTTGCATGAAATTTCTTTTTCAAATTCATTCGATGATAAACGGCTATAAACATCACCTCGATAATAGTTCGAAAATACGTATTGATCCGGACACTTATCAAAATATATAAAATTTTCCTGATTTACCTTCCAGCCCAACGAATCTTCGAGTAGGGTAATGCTATTTATAAAGCTCACGCCTTCGGGGTTATAAGGCCTGAGAGAAACGACTAGCCGCGCATTAGTGGAACCAGACCCTGTGATTTTAACCTGGCAAATAGGTTCTTTGGCTGGACCAATAACTTGCGCTTTCAATTGAAGCTTTAATTGCCCAAGACTTGATTCTGTGATCACGCAAAGATTATCATCGAAAGTCATCTTTTGCGATACATTTGGCATGCGCGACGGAATTAATGGCTCTCCCTCTTTTGGAATAATCCAGGCGTCAATGGACCACCCATCATAATAGGGCGTAACAAGGCCGCGTGGATCTATAATAGGAAATTCGGTGCTGTCAGGAACGCCTAAAGCTGTCCAATTTCTATGGGTGAGATTAATTTGAGTCAGTGAAAAAGACCGCGGTATAAACGCCGGATCTTCAGGATCATATTGACATTCTACCCAATAAGGCCAGATCCAATCAAGGTTATGTTGAATGGCTAAGCTATTTATTAAACCACGAGCGTGCATGACAGCCCCTGAACGCAACAGCTCCGTCGGAGCTGCCACCTCCGAGGGTTGCGCAAAACTCTGTAATCGAGAAATCAATTTAACAGGATCTAAAAACCCCTGCCTGCGCGCAGCATCGCTCAATAAAAATTTCCACGGTAACCATTTCCACCATATAAAATAAGCCCGCTCTTTCAACAAGATTCTAAAAACCCACCACTTAAAGCAGATAAAGGCAAATAAGGCTGTCAACGTTGTAGCGATAATCAACGCTGCAAAAATAGCCCCGGGCCACAAGTTAAGGATACTTTGATTTATTAACATTGATCCCTAAAGCTAATGAGTTGACTAGTACATACCGGCCAAATTCAGCATAAGACGGTTTGTTGTATTGAAATGTCCAGTATTTATAAAGTAAATACCCTACAATACCCGCGCATGTAAAAGAAATCCCCTTAGACATGCCAAAGGACAGAAAATGAAATAAAATATAATAAATAGTAAAGTCTGTTGCATTTACAATGGTCCCGGAAATTAAAAACCGTATTATTTGTTTATTATTCTTCATATCAGTTTTTAAAAGATGCGGGACAGGATCAGTGCCCCGCATCTTTACCTTCTTTTACAGTTTAGTTACCGATATTGCTGACATGCTTTCCCGCATCCTGTATATCTTTTCCTGCGCCTCTGGCTGCATTGCATCCGGTAAGTGCGCTAGCTAAAAACACAATTGCTAATACTGCTAAAGCAATTTTTTTCATATAACTCTCCTTTCTTATTTATTTTTAAGTGCACCGTTAATAAATTTAACCAGCTCCCTGTCATTAAATGGTTTTTGCAAATACCCCGTTGCCCCTGCTGCCATAGCTCGCTCATGATTTACGCCGCTTTTGTCTGCTGAAATAATGATAACCGGACGTTTGGATCCGGATTTAATAATCAACTTTAATGTTTCCCATCCATCCAGCCCCGGCATATGGATGTCTAATATCAAACAACCGGGAGAGTTATGGGGCACATCACGAAAAAAATCCTTTGCTGAAGTAAAGGTGTCGACTTTAAATCCGTATGTAATCAGCAGAATACCCAACGCGCAGCCTACCGAGGCATCGTCATCCACAATAAATATTTGATTATGCGACTTTTTTGGTTTCATATACGGTTTATGGGGATTAAAGCACTTTTCGGCCGCTGATGAGGCGCAAAATAATAACGATAACGGCAATAACGAGCAGTATGTGAATAAATCCGCCTATTGTGTACGACGAAATCAATCCTAACAACCAAAGCACAATCAAAACAACTGCAATTGTGTACAGCATATCTTACCTCCTGCTTTATTTATGTTTGCATTGTATAGGAAAATAAAAAAGTGGTCAATTGTACCTGGGTATAACCTTGGATTAAAGAAGAAACTAGTACTAGGAGGAAGCGATGCCTGCTTTTTGTGCGAAGTGGATAAGTTCAGTCACAGTTTTAGCCTTCATCTTCTGCATAACCCGGCCGCGATGAACCTTGATCGTTTGTAGGGAAGTCCCCCGCTTGAAGGCAATATTTTTACTCATCATCCCCTTGGCTACAAGTCGAAAAACTTCCAGTTCTCGCGGAGACAAAGTTCTGATACGACGTTTTATTTTTGCTATTTCGGCTTCTTTATTATTTTGAACTGTGCTTTTTAAGATGGCAAGCGTAATAGCATTAAGCAGCTTCTTTTTTGTAACGGGTTTAGTAAGAAAATCAACAGCTCCTGCCTTCATAGTTTTTACACTCATTGGGATATCGCCGTGTCCGGTGATAAATATAATAGGAATGGTAATGGCCCGTCGTGTCATAACATCTTGAAGGGCAAGTCCATTGATATCCGGCAGGCGTATATCCAGGATCAGGCATGATGGCAGCTTGGGGTGCTTATATTCCAGGAAGGAGCGAGCGTGCGTAAACGTTTTAACTTCAAACCCGTGCGATTTTAACAATAAGGTTAGGGATCTGCATATGGAAACGTTGTCATCAACGACATATATAAGCGGCTTGCGCTTATTCATCAGGCATCCTTCATGCCAATAGGAATGGTGAAATAAAAGGTAGCGCCGCGATCAGTATTCCTCTTTACGTCCAGTCGGCCGCCATGTGATTCAACGATGGAGCGGCTAATAGACAACCCCATACCCAAACCATCCGGCTTGCTCGTAAAAAAGTGAGTGAAGAGCTTGGGCATATTGTGCTTGGGTATCCCGCATCCGGAATCCTTTACCGCTACCATGATCGTATTAGTATTTTTACGTGATGTACATATCAATATTTCATGTTCACCCCGGCTATTCTCCAGGGCATCAAAACTATTGCTGATAAGATTCAAGAGAACCTGTTGCAGCTGTACCCGGTCGCCGTGAACAGGCGGAAGATTATCCTCAAGTCCGATTTTTAAGGCAGTATTTCTTATGGCGGCATCAGTAGCAATAAGCGCAATAGTCTCATTAATAACGGTATTAATGTCCAGCAGTTTCGTTTCAGGATTACCTTTCTTTAACAGTGAACGCAATCGCTGAATAACCTCAGACGCCCGATGGTCATCATTAATGATATAGGATAGAATTTTCTGTAGTTCAGGCTCTCTGTCTGCAAGCATACGTTGGGCAGCTTGAGCGTACGAGAGAATAGCCGTAAGAGGTTGACTGATTTCGTGGGCAAGCGAAGAAACAAACTCCGCAAGTTTTCCTACCCTGGTGACGTGCAGAAGCTCCGCGCGCTGTTTAAGTATCTCCAGGTCCTTCTTCCGTATTAATGTAGCATCTATCTTTATCTGCTTTTCTGCGCCTTTCTGTTTTTTTATCCCATTCTTTAGTTGCCCGTTTTTAATCTTGAGCTCACCGGCTTGCTGCCGGACTACCCCCTTTAGACGCACGCGCTCACCGTTCCGGATTTTATTTCTCGATACTGGCTTTTTTGTTTTCTTTTTCATTTATGGTAATTTCTTTACCCATTTTTCTAACAATAAGGATACTATCAGGCTATATAACCTCTAATATGTGTATTTTACTAATCACAAAAAACTTGTCAACAAATTTTAAGACCGCGAAATGGCACTTGTTCAAAATAATAAAATATGGAAAAAGGAAGAGCTACATTAAATAGAAACTACGCTTCTCTTTAAAAACGTTTGGCCGCGAGACCTGCTATAGTCTACATGTTGGCAAGGCGAAGGGCAAAAGCAGACTACGCTTTTGCCCGAAGCCCGAACGTTGTTTGGTAGCCCCGTGGGGATTTGAACCCCGGTCTTCAGGCTGAGAACCTGACGTCCTAGACCAGGCTAGACGACGGGGCCACCGAAAAAAATTACGCGAACAGAATTTGCTCCTTTTCCAATATATTTTGGAAAAGGAATATTAAGGAAAACCTTTTTAGAAAAGGTTTTCCTTAAAACGATTTGGCCGCAAGGCCGCTGTTGCCAGCGTGTCGGCGGGCGAAGGGCGAAAAACAATACAACATTTTTCGGCCCGAAGCCCAAATCGCTAAATGGTGCGCGGGACAGGACTTGGTCCTTCGGTTCGCAGTGCTCACCTTCGGACCGGCCAATTTGCTGTCGGGCATAGCCCTTTTCTTCCTATTCGTCAGCGCAAATTGGCTTCAAGTCCATATCCGGACTGACTAAAATGGTGCGCGGGACAGGACTTGAACCTGCAAGGGTTGCCCCAACAGCCCCTCAAACTGTCGTGTCTGCCAGTTCCACCACCCGCGCAAAAATTATCTCAATTAGCTTCTCGTAGTTTACGGCGCGCCAACTTCTGCTGTTTCGATAATACCATATCCGCAAGCTCGTTCATTAATCTAATGCCTTCCAGTTTTTTTTCTGCGGATATTTTAACACCTCTTATAATCTTTTCTTTTCGCGGCTCCCACCCAGAAATCATATTACCTTTCTAACTAATTTTAGCTCTTCAATATCTTTTAAATCTTTATCACGCCCTGATGCTCTTTTCATTTTTATAAAATCTTTCGGCGATAAAATTATAAGGTTTAGGCCTTTTATTTTAACTTTTAGGGCGTTTTTTATAGCGTTCTTAAAATTAACCGGCGAATCAATAACTATATCAACTTCTTCATAACTTTTTTCACCCTTGTAAAAATTAAACGCCTTCATATTTTTATTTTCAATCCAATCTTTGCGTGTTTTCGCATCTGCTATCATTGCAGGATCTACCGGTTGTTTGACATGATACCCGGCCTTCCTCAATATCTTAACTATCTTTCCAAGATTCTCATCCGTCATTTCAACCAGGATGTCCATGTCGAGCGTATTTCTCTGTCCTCCAAGGAGATTAAATGCCATGCCTCCCACGAGGACATATTTTACCTTCTTGCTCTGAAATTCTTTAAGTATCTCTTCGTACAGTATCACATCAAGCCCTTAATTATGCTTTTGAAAAAAGAACATTAAGAAAAACCCTTTCATAAAAGGTTTTTCTTAAACAAATTTGGGCGCTAGCCCCACTGGCTATTGCTTTGTCGGTGGGCCGAAGTCAAAAACCAGACAACAGTTTTTGGCGGAGGCCAAATTTGCATTGGTTGCCCAGCTAGGATTCGAACCTAGACTAAATGGTTCAGAGCCATTCGTGCTACCATTACACCACCGGGCAATGATCACTCTTACGTTACCCGTAAATCTTATACTAAAACCGGACTTTTTTCAACGCTTTCTTTGCTCGAGCTTCACCCACTCATCTTTCAGCGTCACTGTCCTGTTAAAAATACGCTTCCCGTTTTTTAAAGCTATAGGATCGAGATAAAAATAGCCCAGGCGCTCAAATTGATAGCGGCTTCCGGGCAAGGCTCCTTTTAGCGACGGCTCAAGCTTGCAGGACGTTAGGATTTCGAGAGATTTCGGATTAAGGTTGGAGCGAAAATCCTTGCCTTCGAGTGCATCGTCAGGATCGCGCTTAGTGAATAGTAGATCATAGAGCCGGACCTCCGCGTCGATAGCATGGCTTGCCGAAACCCAGTGGAGCGTAGCCTTCACTTTGCGGCCATCAGAAGCATCTCCTCCCCGCGTAGCAGGATCATATATGCATCGGATCTCGGTAATCTCGCCCGTCTTGGGGTCCTTGATGACTTCCGTACATTTCACGAAATACGCATATCTCAGCCTTACTTCTTTCCCTGGAGATAACCGGAAAAATTTTGGCGGGGGAACTTCTCTAAAATCATCCCGTTCGATATATATCTCCCGGCCAAACGACACTTTGCGGGTTCCGGCGGCCGGGTCTTCTGGATTATTGATGGCGTCGAGCTCTTCCGTTTTACCTTCCGGATAATTCGTTATGACAAGTTTAATGGGCCTTAGGACCGCCATTACACGCGGTGCGGTCTTATTCAATTCTTCCCGTATCGCATTTTCGAGCACGGCGATCTCTATTATGGAATCCATCTTCGAAACGCCGATCCCATCGCAGAATTGGCGGATCGCGTTCGGCGTGTAGCCACGCCGCCTGAAACCGGATATAGTCGGCATGCGCGGGTCATCCCATCCGTCTACCGATTTCTCCGTAACAAGCTGAAGCAATTTACGTTTGCTTAAAACCGTATGACTTAAATTAAGCCTCGCAAATTCGATCTGCTGCGGATGGTAGGCTTTTAATGTATCAAGTATCCAATCATAGAGCGGACGGTTATTCTCAAATTCAAGCGTACAGATGGAGTGCGTTATCCCTTCGATAGAATCGGAAATACAGTGCGCAAAATCATACATAGGATAGATGCACCATTTGTCGCCGGTGCGATGATGGTGCTCGCGCTTTATGCGATATAGGACAGGGTCGCGCATGATAATATGCGGATCCGCCATATCGATCTTGGCGCGCAAAGTTTTGCTGCCGTCGGGAAACTCGCCCTTCCTCATGCGCGCAAAGAGGTCGATATTCTCATCGACCGAACGGCCACGATATGGACTATCCTTGCCGGGTTGGGTAAGCGTTCCACGGTATTCCCGCATCTCATCGATATTCAGGTCGCAGACATACGCTTTGCCTAATTTTATAAGCTGGACGGCACATTCATAAAGCCTTTCGAAATAGTCCGACGCGTAGAAGAGACGATCTCCCCAGTCGAATCCGAGCCAGCGGACATCTTCGACGATCGAGTCGACATATTCGCTCTCTTCCTTTGCGGGATTCGTATCGTCCATTCGCAGGTTGCACAGGCCTTTGTAATCGCGGGCGATGCCGAAACTGATACAGATAGCTTTGGCGTGGCCGATATGCAGATAACCGTTCGGCTCGGGCGGAAAACGCGTGTGAACCTTCCCCTTGAACCTGCCTGTCTTAAGGTGTTCGTCGATTATCTCTCTTATGAAATTTTGATCTTGAGTTTTTTCCATCCTATTTCGCCCTTCTAGACAACTGCTTTTCTCATTCTCTCTAGAGCCTTCGATTTGCCCAAAACCTCCATCATCTCGAATAGGCCCGCCCCGGTGGTCTTACCGCTTATAGCGACACGGGTAGGATGAATAATCGCGCCGGGTTTCAATTTCATTTCTTCGGCCATCGATCGACATTCTCCTTCGATGGCACTGTGGGAAAAGTCGTTCAACCGTTCTAATCGGGCGGCGAACTCACGCAAGGCATTTTTTGATTCCGGCGAGACAAGATGCTTGCCCGCAGCCTTCTCATCGATCGAATAGTCGTCACTGAAGAAATAATCGGTCATTTGCACAAATTCGGAAAGCGTCTTAATGCGCACTTTGTAAAGTTTTATAACCTCGAGAAGCTTGTCGTCCGTCGCCGGGCAAGCCTTACCGGTATCAAGCATCTGTTTCTTGATCAGTTCCAGCAGTTCCTTATCGGGTTTTGCGGCAATATACTCGCCGTTCATCCATCTAAGTTTCTGGATATCAAACTTTGCCTGCACGCCTTTCATATTATTAATGTCGAATGCCTTGACAGCCTCTTCTATGGGTATTATTTCACGGTCTGATCCCGGCGACCATCCGAGGAGAAGGAGGTAATTAACGAGCGCTTCCGGCAAAAATCCTTCGCGCTTATACTCTTCAACGGAAACACCGCCGTGCCGTTTTGAAAGCTTTGCCCCGTCCATTCCCATGATAAGCGGCATGTGGCCAAACTGCGGGATCGCCAACCCCATCGCCTCATAAAACAGGATCTGCTTCGGTGTGTTTGAGACATGGTCGTCGCCGCGTATGATATGGGTTATCTTAAGGAACGCGTCATCGATGACACAGCAGAAATTATATACGGGGGAACCGTCCGACTTTATCATCACCTGGTCCTTGATCTCGTCGGTGTTAAACGTGATCTTGCCGTGTATCATATCGTCGATCTCGATCGTCCGGCCTTTCGGGACCCTGAAGATATACGCCTCGCCCTCGCGGTATCCCAAACCCTGCTTCACGATCTCCTCGGCGGCCTTGCGGTAGATCTCGAACCGCGCCGACTGGTGGACCGGCTCCTCGTCCCAATCTATACCGAGCCATTTGAGATCCATCACTATCTCATCCAGGAAACGTTTTTCGGAGCGGGTGCGATCCGTATCTTCGATGCGTAAAAGTAGTTTGCCTTTATAGCGGCGGGCATATAACCAATTGAATAACGCTGTCCTCGCGCTGCCTATATGGAGATAACCGGTGGGACTTGGGGCGAACCTTACTCTTACCATTAACTTTTATAACCTTTATCGAGGGCCTTCTTATTTATTACAAAGAGCTCCTCTTTGTTTTTGAAGGCTTCCTTAAGCATATTGGCAACATTTCTTATCGAGAGCATCCTGGATCTGGCGGCGAGCGCTCCTATAGCTACCATATTTGCACATCTTATATCACCGAACTTATGCGCTATCTCCGTCATGGGTATGTTAAGAACCCTTATGCCTTTTCTTTTGGGAAAATCTCCGACGAGCGATTTGTTCGATATCAATAGCCCGCCCTCTTTCAATTTTCCCTCGTATTTAACCAGGGATAATTTGTTCATCACAATCAAAATATCGGGATCGGTGACTATCGGGCTTGCGATCTGGCCTGATGATATCTTTACCATCGAATAGGCAGTGCCGCCTCTTACCTCGGCGCCGTACGACGGCATCCATGTAACATGCGCGCCGCCCTCAAGGCCGGACGCAGCAAGCAGTTTCCCCAGGAACATTATGCCCTGGCCGCCGAAACCGGCGCATAGTATCTCCTCGCAAACAACGCGTTTCGTTTTCGGCTTTCGGCTTTCGGCTTTCATTTTCTTTTTAGACATTTAACAGCTCTTTAGCACGCCTAAAGGATAGAAGGTCGCTACTTCGTTCTTTATCCTGTCGGCAGCCTGTATCGGCGTCATATTCCAGTATGTCGGGCACATAGACAGCACTTCGACTATCGAAAATCCTTTATTGTCGATCTGCATCTTGAATGCCTTCGATATTGCCCTTTTTGCCCGCAGCGTCTCCTGCGCGGAATGGACCGAGACGCGCTCCACGTACTTCGCCCCCGGCAAAACGGCAAGCATCTCCAGTATTTTTATCGGGTAACCTTCGCGCCTTAGACTTCTCCCGTGAATCGTGGTAGATGTCTTCTGCCCGGCAAGGGTCGTCGGCGCCATCTGGCCGCCGGTCATGCCGTAAACACCGTTATTCACAAATATAACGGTTATATTTTCGCCGCGGTTAGCCGCATGTATTATCTCGGCGGTCCCTATCGCGGCCAGATCTCCGTCGCCCTGGTATGTAAATACTATATTATCGGGCCTCACTCTCTTTATGCCGGTAGCCACGGCCGGCGTCCTGCCATGCGCGGCCTCGGCGACATCGAAGTCCCAGTAATCGTACGCGAGAACGGCGCACCCTACTGGCGCGACCGCTATAACACGCTCGCGGATCCCGAATTCATCGATCGCCTCGCAGACAAGCCTGTGAACTATGCCATGGCCGCATCCGGCGCAAAAATGGTTCTCGGCATTAGTCAGGCTTACCGGGCGGTTAAATATTATGTTATCCGAGCCTGCTTCCGGTGACGTTTTAATCTTATGTTTTTTTGTTTTTTTCATGGCCTTTAAACCAATGCTTCTATCTTTTCCAGTATTTCCGATTCCGTGGGAATGCCGCCGCCCATGCGCCCATAGAAATCTACTTTCGCGCGCCCGTTCACCGCAAGCCTCACGTCCTCGACCATCTGGCCGGCGCTCATCTCTACAACTAGAAACTTTTTCGCTATATTGCAAGCATCTTCTATCAATTTTTCCGGGAAGGGCCATAGCGTTATCGGCCGTATCATACCAACCTTTAATCCTTTATCTCTTGCCATATCCATCGCCGCCCTGGCGATCCTCGCGGCAGAGCCGTAAGCAACGAGCACTATTTCGCTGTCCTTTGTGTGAAAAGTTTCGGCGCGCACTTCCGTGTCTTTAATCAGTTTAAATTTTTCCTGCAATCTCTTATTATGTGCTTCCAGAGCGCCGTCGCCCAAATAAAGCGATTTGATTATATTCGGCTTCCTACCCCTACACCCCGTAAGGGCCCACGGCTTTTCTATTAGCTTGGGGTTATAGTCTACAGGCTGCATCTGGACCGGCTCCATCATCTGCCCGAGAAGCCCATCGCCGAGTATCAGCGCCGGATTTCTGTATTTATCGGCAAGATCAAATGCCAAAAATGTATACTCCAATAGTTCCTGCGCACTCGATGGCGCCAGGACCATTATCTTGTAATCTCCGTGCCCGCCGCCCTTGACCGATTGAAAATAATCACCTTGCGAGGGGGCTATGTTGCCTAAGCCGGGGCCGCCTCTCTGCATATTCACTATAACGCAAGGCAGTTCGCAGCCGGTCAAATATGATATCCCTTCCTGCTTCAGGCTTACTCCCGGGCTCGATGACGATGTCATCGCCCGCATGCCTGCCGCCGCAGCGCCAAATACCATATTTATCGCGGCCAGTTCCGATTCCGCCTGTATAAATACGCCGCCGGTCTCATACATGCGCTTGGCCATATAAGCGGTCAATTCATTCTGTGGAGTTATCGGATAGCCGGCATAAAACCTGCAGCCGGCAAGAACCGCCCCTTCGCCGCATGCATCATTTCCGCACATCAATATTTTTTTAGCCATGCCTCTTCCCTACTTATATACAACGATCCCGCAATCCGGGCACATGACCGCGCACATTCTGCATCCTGTGCATTTTCCGCTCGAAAATACCGCGGGCCTCACGCCCTTCACATTAAGCGTTTTGGAAACTTTAATAAGCCCGTTAGGGCAGTTCACTACGCAGAGATAGCATCCCTTACACCTGTCCTTATCTATTTTGATCTTCGGCATTATTTTATGACCTCATTAACAATTACATCGCAAATAGCGTCGGGTGTCAAGTTATACTTTAAAAATAGTTCGCTCCTTTTACCATGTTCTATAAATTTGTCGGGAAGGCCTATTCTACGCACTTTTACATCTTTGAAACCGTATCGCTCTATAAATTCCAGCACCGCGGAGCCAAAACCGCCCTCCAAAATACCATCTTCCAGCGTTACTATACTTTTTACGTCCCTACAGAGGCCGGAAAGCATATCCCCGTCGAGAGGCCTTACGAAACGGGCATTGATAACCGTTGATCTTATCCCTTTTTTCGATAGAATATCAGCCGCTTTTAACGCTATCTCGGCCATACCGCCGATCGAGACGATCGCAAGATCCGCGCCTTTCATCAATATTTCGGCCCTTCCCAGCTTTATCGGGTCGGATGACGCGGTTTTTAACGATGAAGAGCCTTTCGGATAACGTATCGCAACCGGCCCATTCAGTGTCAACGCGAATTTAAGCATATCTTTAAGCTCATCCGGCGACGCCGGCGCCATGAATGTAAGATTCGGTATGCCGCGCAGATATGCGATGTCAAAAACGCCATGGTGTGTCGGGCCATCCTCTCCTACCAAGCCCGCCCTGTCCAGGCAAATGACAACGGGAAGATCCTGCAGGCATATATCGTGAATTATCTGATCATATCCCCGCTGTAAAAATGTGGAATATATAACCGCAACGGGTTTATAGCCGCTCCTTGCAAGACCAGCGGCAAAACCCATCGCATGGCCTTCCGCGATGCCCACATCAAAAAACCGGTCCGGAAACTTTGCCGCAAAATCGTTAAGGCCTGTCCCATCCAGCATCGCGGCAGTTATAGCAACTATTCTTTTGTCTTCACCCGCAAGATCCGTAAGTGTCCGGCCGAACGCATCCGTAAATGTCGGGGCGTTTTTCGACTCAACCTTTTTGCCTGTCTCCGGATCGAACGGGCCTGTTCCATGAAAGGAGCCTGGATCGTTCTCCGCCGGACGAAAGCCGCGGCCTTTCTTCGTTATAACGTGTATCAATATCGGTTCGTTCAGGTCCTTCAGATTTCTGAATGTAGCTATAAGCCTCGGTATGTTATGGCCGTCTATCGGGCCAAAGTATCTGAATCCAAGTTCCTCGAAAAGCATACCCGGCACCAGAAGGTTCTTCAGCCCCTCTTCGAGTTTCCTCGCAGCCCTATAGGCACGAAAGCCAAATCTGGGGATGCGTTTCAGAAGGCGTTCAACGTCATTTCGTATCTTATTATACGACGGGTTGGCCATTATCCTGTTTAGATATCCGCTCAAGGCGCCGACGCTTTTGGATATCGAGCGCTCGTTGTCATTAAGGACGACTATGACATCTTTATTAAGATGCCCCGCGTGATTAAGAGCCTCGAATGCCATGCCGCCTGCCAGTGACGCATCGCCTATGACCGCGATAATTTTATTCTTACCCCCGGCCAGATCACGCGCAACTGCGGCGCCAAGCGCCGTCGATATGGATGTGGAACTATGTCCGCACGTAAATATGTCATATTCAGGGCTTTCGTCTTTATTTGGAAAACCACTTAATCCGCCCAGCTGTCTTAAAGTAGGAAATTTTTTTAATCTGCCTGTAAGCATCTTGTGCGCGTATGTCTGATGGCCGACATCCCAGAAAATACGGTCTTTCGGGGCGTCAAAAACATAGTGCAGCGCTATCGTAAGCTCTACCGCGCCGAGCGATGAGGCTATGTGGCCGCCTGTCTTGGAAGTGGTAGCCAGGATTTCAGCCCTGATCTCGCCGGCAAGAGGGCCAAGCTCGGTTAAGCTTAGCTTTTTTAAATCCGCGGGACTATTTATATTTTCTATCAAGCTCATATCGATGGTTAGGTTATTTTTTTCTATTTAATACGAGATCCGATATTTTAATAAGAGATCCGGCGTTTTTGCCAAAGACCCGAAGCGCCTTTTTTGACGAAGCTGTCAAGGCCTGGGCGTCTTTACGTGAAAGAGCGCCCTCCCCGTCGAGAATATCATCGACCATCTGGAACGCTTCGCCCAGATATGCGCCAAAATACGCCGCGGCCTTCACCCGGCCCGAGCCGGCACCTGCAGCCATCGCGCCGAGAATAGCGGATGCCTCGAATAATTTCGATGTCTTAAGCCGGTTTATCTTTATGGCTGTTTTTTTATCTTTCTTGATATTTTTAAATTCGATATCGAGCGCCTGGCCGCCAACCATACCTTTCGTGCCGATGGCCTCGGACAGCTGTCTCGTCATCATGACGGCAATCTTCGGCTCATACTCCCGCGATACGATGTTGAACGCCAGCGTAAGGAGCGCGTCTCCCGCAAGTATGGCATTTGCTTCTCCGAACACCTTGTGGCAGGAAGGTTTACCGCGCCGGAAATCATCATCATCCATCGACGGGAGGTCGTCATGGATCAATGAATATGTGTGAACGAGCTCGATCGCGCAAGCTGCCGCGATAGCGGCCATATATTTCCCGCCGCATGCCTTGCAGATCTCTATCGCGATAGTGGGGCGGACCCTTTTGCCGCCCGAAAATACGCTATAGTGCATCGCCTTATGTAAAATTTTAGGCTCTTCTGACGCCTTCGGCAAATACCTGTCAAGCGCGCTATCTATATCGATCAAAATAATGCGTCTTCCGATTTTGATTTCCTCTTCTTCGTTTCACCCTGCGGTTTCGCCTCTTCCCCTGCCGTCTTTTCATCGAAGGGTTTAAGCTCGACGGAGCCGTTTTCCGACTTAAGGAGTATCTCGACCTTCTTCCTTGCAACCTCAAGTTGCTTGGCGCACATCTTGGAAAGCCTTATACCTTCTTCATATTTCTCGAGGGATTCATCCAATGAAAGATTACCGTCCTCAAGGCCTCCGACTATCTTCTCCAATTTCTCAACGCTTCTTCAAATTTCATCTCGGCCATATTATCCTATCTCCTCTATCCTGCTTCTGAATTTTCCCTTGCCCAGTTTCGTCTCGACTATATCGTCTTTCTTCAATTCGGACGCATCTTTAATTATAAAAGCGCCTGGCAATTTCGTCGTAATGCTGTACCCTCTACCCAATATTGCAAGCGGGCTTAAGGAATCAAGTTTCCCAGCGAGAAACTTGAAATTTTCCTGCCGCATCTTCACCAGGTGATCGACCCTTATCGCGAGGCCCTTACGTAAATCATCTATCTTCTGTTCATGCTGTATAATTATATTAAGCGGCTGCCTCAGTATATAGCTTTCTTTTAGCGTCGTGAATCTTTCGGTCAGGATATCAAGTTTAGTTGTAAGCGCATTCCTAAGCCTCGTCGCAGCCGTATTTATAAGATTAGCGAGGTCTTCTTTTCTTGGAATAACGAGCTCCGCCGCTGCGGACGGAGTCGGCGCCCTGAAATCCGCCACAAAGTCCGATATCGTGTAATCGATCTCGTGCCCGACCGCGCTTATCACCGGAATTTCCGAATCATATATAGCTCTCGCCACAACCTCTTCATTGAACGGCCACAGGTCCTCGAGGCTTCCTCCGCCGCGAGTCACTATCATCACGTCGACATTATTCAATTCGTTGAACTGCCTTATCGCGGCGGCAATCTCGTCCTTTGCGTCGGCGCCCTGCACCTTCACGGGATTTATTATTATTTCGTTATGTGAAAATCTGCGCCTGACGATATTAAGAATGTCGCGGATGGCCGCGCCCGTCGGGCTGGTGACGATACCGATCCTGGTCGGCAGGTGCGGGATCGCGACTTTATGGCGTTCATCAAACAGGCCTTCCTTTGCCAATCTCTCTTTCAACTGCTGAAATTGCAGCTGAAGAGCTCCGATGCCTTTAGGCTCTATCTCCTCGACGATCAGCTGATAGTCGCCGCGTGCCTCGTAAACGCTCGCTCTTCCGAAGCAGATCACCTTCATGCCGTCTTTGGGCTTAAATTTCAGTTTCGCGTTCGAGCGCGCGAACATGGCGCATTTCAGCGTCGAGCCGGCGTCTTTTAACGTGAAATACATATGCCCGGACGAATGCAGGACGAAGTTCGATATCTCGCCCTCTACCCAGATCGATGGGAACGAGTCCTCGAGAATGACGCGGATATACTTCGTCAATTCCGAGACGGTATATATATGCTTCTCTTTCTGCTCGTTCATGCTACTCCCAAATTTTACGGGTCCTGCCGCTCCCTCGGCTTTTCTTTCTAGGGCTCGCACGGGGTTCACAATCAACATGTAAAAGCTCGAGTGGTGTCTGTATGCCCGCCAGGATTGCCTGCAACAGGACTATTAAAACTAGGGCGCGGGCTTACTATTATGCAATCCTAAACGGCGGGCACCCCCATCCCATGCTCGCCCATAATCGAAAAGCCTTCAGTCGCGTCACCCGTAAAATTTTCTGCCTGCCTTTCAGTAAAATTTTTCGACTTCTCCAAAAATGTGATGTGGCGATGTGGTGAGCAGGGCCTGAAAATTTTTTGGAGATTGGTCCGCCGACAAAGTCGGCGGGACAAAAAATTTTCCCCGGAGCGAGGACTGCCGCTGGAGCAGTCCGAGCGTCCCTGCGAACCACGTTGACACAGCACATTACACTGCTATATCGAAAAATTTTTACCCCAACTTTTTCTGGATACGCTTGATGGAATCTGCTTTTCCTGTCTTATCGTCTATATCTATGATAACGCCGTGGAGCTGAATATCTCCCTCGGCCATTTCGAACTTGGTGGGCATCTGGGTGAGAAATCTGTTCAATATCTGCTCTTTCTTCCTGCCGATAACGCCTTCGAACGGCCCGGTCATACCGGCGTCCGATATGAAGGCGGTCCCCTGCGGCAGGATCTTCTCGTCAGCAGTCTGGACATGCGTATGCGTACCGGCTATCGCGCTCACAGATCCATCGAGATACCAACCGAGCGCGATCTTTTCGCTTGTAGCCTCGGCATGCATATCGACGATTATTATTTGAGCCTTGCCTTTAAGCCTTTCGACTTCCCTTTTGGCAGTTTTGAACGGGCACTCGACAGCCTGCATAAAGATACGGCCAATGAGGTTTATAACTCCGACGGAGACGCCGGATTCAGAGCGCACAACTGTCGAGCCGGACCCCGGCGCGTCGTTCGGATAGTTTGCCGGCCTTAAAAGCCTTGCGTCCGAAGCGAGTTTATCGTATATCTCTTTTCTCTTCCATATGTGGTCGCCGGAGGTAAGGACATCGATACCGTAGTTAAACAGCTCGTCGGCAAGGGCCGGCGTAACGCCGCTTCCGGCGGCGACATTCTCGCAATTTGCGACGACGAATTCCACGCCTTCCGATTTTTTTATCTTCGGGAGCAGTTCCTTTATCGCGCGCCTTCCCGGCTCGCCGACTATATCACCGATGAATAATATCTTCATTTGGCGTATTCCACGGCTCTCGTCTCGCGTATCACGGTCACCTTTATCTGGCCCGGATATTCTAGGCCTTCCTCGATCTTCTTGGTTATATCGCGCGCCAGCACCGCCGCCTGCGCGTCATTGATCTTCTCGGGCTGAACTATCACGCGTATCTCGCGGCCCGCCTGGATCGCGTATGCCTTGTCGACACCCTTGAACGAATCGGCGATCGACTCCAATTTCTCAAGCCTTTTCACATACGTCTCGAGCGTCTCGCGTCTCGCGCCCGGACGCGACGCGCTTATCGCGTCCCCCGCCTGGACGAGCACCGCCAGAAGCGTCTTTGGCTCGATATCCTGATGGTGCGCCTCTATCGCATGGCATATATTTTCGCTCTCGCCGTACTTTCTGGCAAGATCGGCGCCCAGCTTCGAGTGCGTTCCCTCCACTTCATGGCTTATGGCTTTACCTATATCGTGCAGAAGCCCTATCCTCTTCGCCAGGCTGAAGTCGAGTTTCAGTTCGCTCGCCATAACACCCATAAGGTTCGCGACTTCTTTCGAATGCTCAAGCACATTCTGCCCGTAACTGGTCCTATATCTTAACCGTCCTAATAATTTTATTATTTCCGGATGAACGCCGTGTAGGCCTGTATCGAATAGCGCCTTTTCGCCTTCTTCTTTTATCGTCGTCTCCATATCCTTCTTAACCTTTTCCACAACCTCTTCGATCCTGCCCGGATGAATGCGGCCGTCTTGAAGAAGCTTCTCCAACGCAAGACGGGCTATCTCTCTCTTTATAGGATCGAACCCGGAAAGTATTACGGCCTCCGGCGTATCGTCGATGATAACATCAATGCCGGTAGCTATTTCGAGCGCGCGGATATTCCTTCCCTCGCGGCCTATGATCCTGCCCTTCATCTCATCGCTGGGCAGGTGCACTACGCTTACCGTCGTCTCGACGGTGTGCTCCGCAGCGCATCTTTGTATCGCCAGGCCTATTATCTTGCGGGCTTCCTTGTCGGCCTTTTCCTTTGCCTCATCCTCGGTTCTCTTTATCATTATGGCTGCTTCCTGCTTCACTTCGTCCTCAAGTTTTCTTAAGAGAAGCTGCCTTGCCTCGTCCCTGGTCATGCCGGAAATGTTCTGGAGCTTCTCTTTTTCTTCCTGTAATACTTTCTCTATCTCTCTTTCCTTCGATACATATAATTTTTCTCTATCAACTAAAGAATTGCCGCGCCGCTCGACATCTTTTTCTTTTCTGTCGATGACATCGACCTTTCTGTCAAGATTCTCTTCTTTCTGGATCAGCCTCTTCTCCAGGATCACCAGTTCCTGGCGGCGATCCTTCGTCTCCTTTTCAAATTCTGTCCTCAGCTTCAATAAAAGATCCTTGGCATGAAGCTCCGCCTCATGGCGGATCTTATCGGCCTCTGATTTGGCCGTTTCCGTCAGTTTTTTCGCCTTATCCTCTGCATTCTTTACCTTCTTCTTGGCATGGTATTTCCTTAAAAAATAACCAAGGGCAAAAAATACGGATGCGGCAAGCGCAGCAAGCCCTATGTAGATCGCGGTAACTTCCTGATGTTGCATGGTGTCCTCCGATTTTTCGATAGAAAAATCGTTCCTAGAACGCGACCAAAGGAAGCGTTCGAGGAACCTCTATCTTTGAGTTAGGCTATGCTGTGATGGTTTTCCAGACGGGAATATCGTGTGAGTCTTTCGGAAGATCTTCAACGACTTGGAAGTCGAAAGCGAGGCCTATGGTTCTGGTGCCATTCGGTATGCCTGATAGGAATCTATCGTAGTACCCATGCCCTCGGCCCAGCCTCATATTGCTCTTATCAAAGGCTACCCCGGGGACAATAACTAAGTCTATATTTTCTAAAGGCACTTCTTTCACATGCCCTTCCTTAGGCTGATAGATTCCGAAATGCTGGCGTTCCAAATCTTCGCTCCTATTCCTGATTTCACCTGCTACTAGCCGCTTTTCTTCTTTAAGAATCACGGGAACACAAACCCTCTTTCCCGCCTTTACCGCCTCGTCTATCATCGAAAGTGTGCTAACCTCATCCTTTAACGAGACGTAAAACATCACTACACTAGCTTTTTTGAACTCCTCTTCATTAAATAACTTGCCCTTAATTATATCACTTTTCCTGGATTTTTCAAGGTCTGAACGATCTTTTATCTTTTGGCGTATGTGATGACGTATTTTGTGCTTCATGCTTAATTTTTAGGCTTTTTTCTTCTTTTTAGCTAAATAATCATCTATCGCGGATCTCAGCGCCTGTTCGGCAAGCACCGAACAATGCATCTTTATCTTTGGTAATCCGCCAAGCGCCTCGGCCACCGCGTGATTTGAAACTTTTAGCGCCTCGGGAATGGTTTTGCCTTTAACAAGTTCGGTAACCATGCTGGATGTAGCTATGGCCGCTCCGCAACCGAATGTCTTAAACTTAGCATCTGTGATGATCTCGTTTTCGCCGACCTTTATATAAAGCCTCATTATGTCCCCGCAGACGGGATTCCCGACGTTGCCGATACCGCTGGCGTCCGGGATCTCACCGACATTGCGCGGGTTCCTGAAGTGCTCCATCACCTTTTCCGAATATTGCCCTTCCATTTTATTTGCCTTTCTCGTATAGCGGCGACATATCGCGAAGCCGCTTGATTATCGGAGGCAGGACCTGCAAAACGTAGTCCATATCTTCCTTCGTATTATCTCTTCCCAAAGAAAATCTTATCGAACCCTGCGTCTCGGCCGGATCAACGCCCATCGCAGTTAATACATGGGACGGCTCAAGACTGCCCGAGGTGCAGGCAGAACCCGTCGAAACCGCGATACCTTCCATGTCAAGATTTAAGACTATCGATTCTCCCTCGAGATATTTGAATCCGACGTTCAGCGTATTGGGCAGCCTCTTTTCGGGATGGCCGTTTAAACGCACTGACTCGATCCTGGATATGATACCTTTATAAAGGTAATCTCTTAAGGCCGTCAGATCTTTATTCTCGATGAGCGTTTCTTTCTTCGCAAGCCGGGCGGCTTCGCCCAACCCTACAATACCGGCGACGTTTTCAGTCCCGGCGCGTTTTCCCATCTCATGGTGGCCGCCCTGCATCTGCGGCGAAATTTTCGTCCCCTTCCTGATGTAGAGCGCACCTACGCCTTTTGGCCCGTAAATTTTATGCGCTGACATCGAAAGAAGATCTATGTTCGAATTCTTTACCTCCAACGGAACCTTTCCAACCGCCTGGACCGCGTCGGTATGAAAACATATGCCCTTCCCTTTTGCTATCTTTGCCGCCTCTTCTATCGGCTCTATTGTACCGACCTCGTTATTCGCGTACATTATCGATATAAGTATCGTCTTATCCGTTATCGCCTTCTTCAAATCCTCCGGGTCGATAATGCCATATTTATCAACCTTCAAGCATGTTACCTTGCAACCTTCTTTCTCCAAAAATTTACATACATTCAGCACAGCGTGGTGTTCGATCGAGGATGTTATGATATGGTTGCCTTTCGCCTTCAGCGCGTGAGCTACGCCCTTCACCGCTAAATTATCGGCCTCCGTGCCGCTGCCGGTAAATATTATCTCCTCCTGACTTGAGGCGCCCAAAAGAGACGCTACATTCTGCCGCGCCTGATCAATTGCCTGCCGCGCAGCCCTGCCGAACCCATGCACGCTCGACGCGTTACCGTAAATATCCTTATAGTATGGAAGCATCGCCCCTAAAACCTCTTCCCGCATCTTTGTTGTGGCGTTATTATCTAAATATACTTTCCGCATATGATCAACCTTTTATATTGTAAGCTGCCTGGGCTTTGTGGCCTTTGTATGGTCTTTAGGCGGCTTGGTCGACTTCAATAGATCAAGCCGGCCCTTTTTCTTTAACTCATTATATATCAATATCCAGGTACAGTCCCTATTTTTATCGACCTCGCACTTTCCTTTATCCTGTCCGCCGCACGGGCCGTTCAAAAGGGATTTCGGGCAGCGCGTTATCGGGCAGATCAAACCTGTAAGTTCAAGTATGCAATCACCGCAGGCCGAACATTTCTCCAAAAATGTGCCGGTTGAATCGATCGCACCCATGAAGAGCGTATCGCATCCAACATGAACAGCCTTATCTGCCCTTAGGTTCTCTTTTACCGATTGGATACCGAGGCCGCATGCCATTACAAGCACTGCGTCGGAAGATTCTATTAATTTCCTGTTTTTAGCGAGCTCCAACTTAACTTTTGCCGCAATACACGGCGCTTCTGGCACACAATACCCGGTAATATGTTTACCTTCCTTCTCGAGGGTTTCCTTAATCTTCTTAATTTCCTCCTCGCCGCCCGTCTTGCAGGTCGTCGAGCATTCCCCGCAGCCGATCAGAAATATATTCTTCCCGCCTTCGAGATATTTCAGTATATCTTTTAATTCTTTCTGCTTCGTAATGACCATACCTATATCACCGCTTCGACTTTCTTTACCTCCGGCACCGCTTTTTTGAGCTCCGCCTGGACGAAGTTGGTTAGGGTCATCTGGCTCATCGGACAACCGCTGCACGCGCCTTTAAGGCGCACCTTCACAACACCTTTATCGATACTTACCAATTCGATATCCCCGCCGTCCTGCTTTAAACCATTGCGGATCCCCTCTAATGCCTTCTCGATCTTCTCTTTCATTTCAGTAGCTCCTTTATGTCGTTTTCGAACACGGATTTCGGCCTGGCGCCGATATAAAATCTAACGATCTTCAAATCCCTATCCAGCACGAACGTCGTCGGGATCGATCTGATCGGGCCGTAAAGGCCGCTCACCTTTTCGTCGTCCATAACTACAGGATAATTTATGCCCTTCTGAGAGGCAAACTTCTTTGACTCATCCATATTAACAAGGCTCACGCCGATCATCACGAAGCCTTTATCTCCGTACGCCTTCTGCAGTTCTATGAAATCCGGTATCTCCTGCCTGCACGGCGGGCACCAGCTCGCGAAAAAATCGAGGATCACGACCTTACCCTTAAATTCCGAAAGAGATACCGTTTTCCCATCTATACTATGAAGGGTGAAGTCCGGGGCTGTTTCTCCGATCTCAACCGCGCTGCTCTTGGCGCATGCGCCGAGTAAAAACAAAGCTGCTATAAAGGCAAAAATTTTAGATGATGCCATTTTTTTCATATCGTTTCCCCCTATCTTGTAAAGCCTGTCAAAAATTTTTCCGACATTACCGATAAATAGCCCGTGGCGACTAAAATCCCGACAATTATTAAAAATGCTCCTCCAACAATATTAATAACACCGATAATCTTCTTAAACCTGTTGAAGTATTCCAGAAATACATCTACGAGAAGCCCCGTTAGGAAAAACGGTACGGCTACGCCGAGCGAATAGGCGGTCAGAAGCACAGCGCCCTGGGCAACATTCGCCTTGGTGCCCGCCAATACAAGTATCGAGCCAAGTATCGGCCCCGCGCACGGCGTCCAGGCCGCGGCGAACGTAACGCCGACCAGGAAAGATCCGACATAACTGGCGCCTTTTTTCGAATATTTAAACCGCCATTCTCTCATAAGAAAACCGAGCCTCAAAATGCCCGTCAGATAAAGGCCAAATACCGCTATCAATATGCCGCCGGCGATCCTTATATACTTCTGGTACGCGAAAAGCGTTTTTCCTATAAATGTCGCCGTAAGGCCCAAGAGGATGAATACAACTGAAAACCCAGCTATGAAAAAAATGCTGTGTAAAACAGCCTTTTTCCTTACCTCGGCCTTCTTACCCTCAGCCCTAAGCTCGCTGAACGAAACCCCTGTTATATAGGCTATAAACGACGGCACAAGCGGCAGGATGCACGGCGAGAGAAACGTTAAAATACCGGCTGTGAATGCTACTATGTACGATACATGTTCCTGCATATTATTGTAGCTGCGTTACTCTCATCTTTATCACAGCCATCTCCTGCTTAATAAAATTTATGGACTCCATTATCGCCTTTTGATTAGTCAATATCGCGTCAAGCTTCCTTAATATGTCCGAATCTCCGGCGGCATTTTGCGCCCTCAAGGAACCGGTTGATATAAATAATACGCTCGCGATGACTGATAATATAACCAGGCATACTATGATATTCTTTTTCATCTGGCCCTCCATTTTTGACCTATATCTTACCACAAACTCTGGGCAACTTGAAATCCAATTCCGAGCATAAGCGTCAACACGATCAACGTACCTAAAAATATAGTTAAAACCTTAGTGCCGTACTCTTTTCCTAAGACAAGCATCGTTCCGTAGCTCGTTACCGGCCCTATCAGGAGAAGCGTCATCGCGGCGCCCAGGCTCATTCCCTGCCCTATGAGGCTGTCAACTAATGGAACGCTTGCCGTCGAGCATATATATGTCAATACACCGAATACTATACTGAATACGTAGCCGAACCACCCGCTTAAATATAATTTTACAAGGTGCCCTATGGGAATGAATGTCGCCACAAACGCGGCTAATATTATCCCTATCAAGAGCTCGAGGCCTATCTCTTTGGGAAGATCGATGTACGCGTATTTTAGCGCTGATATCATCTTAATTTTAAGTGATTTTTTTTGATGCGTATGAATATGTTCCGGATTTAATTCACAGTGCGGACAGGTTATCTTCTCATGCGTCTTTTGGGTGTATGGAATCATATTGCCGATTATACCCATCGCAAGACCCATCGCTATTACGGCAAAGAAGATATATACGGTAAATCCCAGGCCGAGGACACTGTAGGCAACCAAGAGGGCACTAACGCTCGTCGCCGGAGTAGCCACGAGAAAGGCAAGCACGGGGCCAAGACGGGCGCCTTTCTTGTAGAAACTTATCGCTATAGGAAGGCTGCCCCAACAGCAGATCGGCAACAGAGTCCCGATGAGGGTTGAGTAGAATATTGGTTTTATGCCGCCTGCGCCCAGATATCTCAGGACCTTGTCTTCGGGGATAAGTTCGTGAACGAACCCGCTTATCAGAAATCCTATCGCCAGGGCAGGCACTACTTCGATACAGTAGTGAATAAATACCCGGATAAAATCCTGCATCTCTTACTCCTTCACGGGCCTTTCTTTCAGCGGCTTGAACGCAATGCCGGAATCAGCCCCCGGCAACGGCTGGACATATTCAGTCAGATAAAATTTCTTATCCTTTATCCATTTCTTCAACTCCTCGGATATCTCCACAGCCTTCGGATAACTTGAAAGCGAGGCCGTCGGCACCTCTTTACCTTTAATCGTGATCTTGCCGGACTTCAATTGTTTGTAATTGACCTCGCCAAGCGAGCCGACCCTGCCTTCGGGATAATCTTCGCTATAATCTACAACCTGGGCCCAAAGATCTTCGTCTTTAATAGCCGCGGATTTCAGTATATCCTCGTCGAGGATCGGTATCGGGATGCCCAGCCCTACGGTAAGCGTAACCCCATAGCCCTGGAACGATGTCCCCCTCAGCCATTCGGCCTTCATACCTTTAAGATCGCCCATAACGGCAAGCGTGCCCGCCGGCGCTTGCGGCACACCGGACTCTTTCCTCTTCACCATCGGGTTATGCTGCGTCCCTTGCCAATAAACATAGCCGGTGCCGCCGCCCAAAAATATCCTTGTCCCGACACCTATCGTCCTGTAATACGGGTCTTTTAGAAGCGGTGATAGCTGGCCAGCCGAACAATAATTAGCATTACCGATATTCGGCTTCAATGCGCCCATGTAGGTATATATCGTCTTCTTATTAGAGAGGTTGACAGCCACGTTGTAATTTTGATAGCAATTCCGCGGGTTCAAAAGAACCGCCTCGTTCACGTCCTTGATGTTTATATACGTCTTTAGCTGTTTGCGTGGATAACAGTCCGTTCCATACGCCAAGGCCTCAAGCACTACGTCCTTGCCTCCGGCGAGTTCCTCTATGACATGAGCGCCGCCGTATTTGAACTCGCCCGGATATACCTTATTGCGCGGATCGTCGTCGGGCATAGCGGTAGCGCCCATATAAATATCGACCGCGGCAAAACCCGTATAGGCAGGCACACCGTTTAGCGTAACCCTGCCGCCGCCCAGCTTTATCTTTGGTTTCGTGTGGCCCACATTTAAGTAAGCGCCGCTTGAGCACATCGGCCCGAATGTCCCGGTTGTGACTACATCAACGTGGCGCGCCGCCTCTTTGAGGCCCTTCTTTTCGACGAGATCTATAACCTCCTCGGCTGTCACGACTACAACGTCGCCCGATTTTATCTTCTCGTTTATCTCTTTTATCGTCTTAGCCATTTCATTCTCCTATTATTTCATCATCGAAATATACCGTTCGCCGGTATCGGGCAATATTGTAACGACCGTTTTACCCTGTCCCAATTTTTTCGCGGTTTCCATTGCAGCCCATACCGCCGCGCCGCTCGATATCCCCGCAAACAACCCTTCATGTTTTGAAAGGGCCCTCGCTGTTTCAATAGCATCCTCGTCCGCAACCTGGATTACACTATCGATTATCTTTCTGTTTAAAACATCCGGGATGAAGCCTGCTCCGATCCCCTGTATCTTGTGCGGCCCCGGTTTTCCACCGGATAAAACAGGGCTTTTCTTCGGCTCCACGGCAATTATCTTTATCTTAGGATCGTGAGCCTTCAGCGTCTCGCCCACCCCTGTGATCGTCCCGCCGGTTCCGACACCGGCGACAAATGCATCGAGCACGCCGGCCGTATCATTCAGTATCTCTTTGGCTGTCGTCCGGCGATGAGCCTCCGGGTTTGCAGGATTCGTAAACTGCTGCGGCACGAAACTATCTTTAGTTTTTTTCGACAGTTCTGCGGCCTTCTGGCAGGCGCCTGCCATACCTTGGGCGCCCGGCGTAAGAACGATCTCGGCGCCGTACGCCTTCAGGATCTCTCTTCGCTCTACGCTCATCGTATCGGGCATCGTAAGAACGCATTTATATCCCCTTGCCGCGGCGATCATCGCAAGCCCTATACCGGTATTGCCGCTTGTAGGCTCGACGATAGTCGAACCTTTTTTGATGAGGCCCTTCTTCTCGGCATCCTCTATCATCGCAAGGCAGATCCTGTCTTTGATGCTTCCGCCCGGATTAAAATATTCAAGCTTTACCAGGATTTTCGCCATGCCGGGCTCGACTATACGGTTAAGCGGCACCATCGGCGTATTGCCGATAAACCCCGTTATATCTTTAAATAGAATATTCATAAATAGATTTTACTCCTATGCGGCGTTCTTTATACCTCAATATAAGCTCTTCGAAGGTAAGCGTATCTACAACCACGGATATCGCTTCACCGACTTCTTTCCAGACATCACGAAATATACAGCCGGCCATGTCCTTGCACCCCTTGTAGTGTTCCTCGCTGATGCATGATATGGGCTCGATAGGGCCTTCGATGAATCTTATAACTTCACCGACCGTTATGTCTTTTGGGTGGCGCGCCAGTAAGAAACCGCCATTTATACCGCGCTTACTCTTTACAAATCCGCCTTTGCTTAATGTAAGGAGGATCTGCTCAAGAAATTTTGTAGGCATGTCTCCCGGCTTAGCGATTTCGGTAATAGAGACAACGCCGCCTTCACTATATTTCAGCGCAAGCTGAAATAGCGCCTTTAACGCGTAATCTCCTTTATATGTGATCTTCATTTCAAAACCCCATAAATATGATTGACTTAGTCATAATTATACACCAAAAAAATAATTTGTCAAGTAGGCTTTCAAAATATTTTCATGTGAAATATCTCTTTCTAAAATACAGCGACACATTAACAAGGCTTATAAGAACAGGGACTTCTACCAGGGGACCGATTACCGCGGCAAATGCGGCTCCGGAATTGATGCCAAAAACAGCCACGGAAACGGCAATAGCCAGCTCAAAATTGTTGCTCGCCGCTGTAAATGAAAGAGTGGCTGTTTTTGGGTATCCCGCCCCTGCCCGCCTGCCCATATAGAAGGACGCCAAGAACATGACAAGAAAATAGATAATTAGCGGAATAGCTATGCGGACTACATCAAGAGGAATCTTGACAATATATTCGCCTTTAAGAGAAAACATAACCATGATGGTAAATAGTAAGGCTATCAAAGTCAGCGGGCTTATCATTGGAATAAATTTGTTCTGATACCACTCTTTATTTTTTATTTTAATAAGGGTAAAACGTGTAATAATCCCGGCTAAAAAAGGAATGCCCAGGTAAATAAAAACGCTGCGGGCTATCTGTGCCATAGTAACGTTAACCGCGGCCCCTTTTAAGCCAAACCAGGCGGGCAAAATCGTGATAAACACCCAGGCGTAGACCGAATAAAATAATACCTGAAAAATAGAATTAAACGCTACAAGCCCGGCACAATATTCGGTATCGCCGCCCGCCAAATCATTCCATACTATGACCATGGCAATACAGCGAGCTAAGCCGATCATGATCAATCCCACCATATACTCAGGATAGCCGTGCAAAAAAACTATCGCCAACAAAAACATCAAAACCGGACCGATAATCCAGTTCTGCGCTAAAGATAATCCTAGAACTTTAAAATTACGAAACACATCGCCTAATTCTTCGTATTTTACCTTCGCCAGCGGCGGATACATCATAAGGATCAATCCTATGGCAATAGGGATATTCGTAGTTCCCACCTGAAAGCTATTCCAGAAATTCACGATCTGCGGATAGAAATACCCTGACAAAACACCGGTACCCATAGCTAAAAATATCCATAAAGTCAAAAATCTATCCAAAAACGACAGTTTTTTAACAATGCTCTCGCTCATCCCTATTTCCTTTTTCTTGATCACACGATATCTGATACTTTTAAAATAATCTCAAAATATATATCCCTGTGTAATACAGGCCAACAAGAATAAATATAACTCCTGTAATCTTTCGAGTATAATATTCAAGCCGCGTGATCCTATGAAACCAATGGCTCAAGGATGTCACACCCAATGCGATGGCAACAGCAAATACAAGAACCGGTAACCCTGTGCCGATTCCGTAAATGAATGGCAGGACAATGCCGCCTTTGCTGTTAATCGCTAAGGGGATAAGGCTCCCGAAGTATAACGCCGCCGAAATAGGGCAAAACGCCAGAGCAAAGATGAAACCAAGCAAAAAGGCGCCCGGAGCGCCTGACTCCGCAAGTTTATTATGATGTTTTTGTGAAAGCACCACTCCCGGCAGATGAATAGTAATTATCTCAAGTAAAATGAGCCCGGTAAGAATTAATAGCGGGCCCAGAGCCTTGCCCATGTATTTCTGTAAGAACTGGGCAACCTGGGGAACGCTTAAAAGAGAGCTAATGATAATCCATCCAAGAACAGTATAAGAAGCCATCCGCCCCAGCGTATACGCCAATCCTGAAATAAACACAAGCGCTGGATGCGCTATTCTTTTAGATAAAAAAGAAATAGCGGCCACATTACTGGCCAAAGGACACGGGCTGATAGAAGTCAGAATCCCCAGCCATAATGCTGACGCAAATCCTATAAATATCTCTGTCATTCTGTTTCCTTCAATAAATTGGCAACTCCACTCTTCACATAATCAATAAATCTCTGCTTATTGCCGACATATTCCCAGATCTTATTCATATTATTCCACTTTGTTTCCTTGCCATCTTTATTCAATGACAAAATAAGCGATTTTGTGTAAAGCTGATAATCGCCGGTATAGTGTTCGTTGCCTTTGTCTTCTACATTAACGACTTTAAACTCTAATTTTCCAGATCGAAGCGAATCTTTAAAATTAGCCTCTATCGCTTCCCTTGAATACTGCTCCAACTTATAGCAAGTAGGACAACGCATTGTTCCATGAAAATAATACGCAATCACATGCGCGCCTTTTACATTCTCTTCGGCGTGAGTCAACGGCGAAATAAATATACTGTTATTGCTTAGTGCGACAACTATCAGAAGAACGAGAAATAACTTACTCAATTCTTCCTCCCGTTATTTTGAGATGATTTTTTTGATCTCATCTTTACTTAATACCTTTCCGAATGAAACCACAGCACCGTCTATCGCAAGAGCAGGCGTCATCATAACGCCGTATTCTGAAATTTTGATAATATCGGTGACTTTGGAGATTTCGGCTTGAATATTCAATTCTTTCACCGCTGCTTCGGCATTCGCAGTAAGCTGTTTACACCTTGGGCAACCTGCTCCCAATATTTCGATTTTCATATTATGCCTTCCGTTATATATTTTCCCAAATTCGTCAATGTATCACCATTCCAAAAACATATCCCACAATAGTCGAAAATCCAATTACGAGCAAACAGAATACAAGTGTTTTGCGCCACTTTAATATTTTGTTAATGACTAAAATACTAGGGAGGGACAATGCCGGGCCCGCCAGAAGAAGCGCAAGCGCCGGCCCTTTGCCCATTCCGAGACGCATTAACATCTGTGTAATTGGTATCTCGGTCAGTGTCGCAAAATACCAAAGCGCGCCGATGAATGAAGCGAAAAAGTTCGAGAATAGGCTGTTGCCTCCTACAAAGGCCGCAACCCCCTTATCGGGAAGAAGCCCTCCGATGAACCCTGTTACGAAGACACCCCCGAATAGAAGCGGAATAATCATCATCCCAAAATCCCATGTTGCAGCCATCCATTCCTTAATCTCCGCACGGGTAAACCACTTCCTTAACATAAGAAGGATGGCCAATCCCATAAACCCTGCTAGATACCATTTTATAGCGTTGACTCTCATAACAAAATTATCTTCGGGTTTTATTTCGGCGATATCTGCCCGATTAAGGCGTAGGCTGTCAATAGCCATCTTCCCATCCGGTGCGTAAGCTTTCACTTCTATGAAGTCCTGCGTGGAATACTGAACATTTGCTTTCATTATGGCGCTATTTTTTAGCGTAATCGTAACTTCGTTCGTATCATACCAGTCGCTAAAAACTAGGAATAATATCATACATAGAAAATAAAGGCCTGTTTTCCACAGAGGCCTTGTCGGATGCGGTGCAGGCGGCATGGATATCGCCGCCTTGGTACGAGCATGTTCCGATTTCTTGAAGATAAACGCCATGGAAAGGCCTATAATAAAAGCAAAGCCGATCGCGCCGAGCGCGCGGGCAAGCCCTATATCAAACCCGAGAACACGCGCCGAAAGAAATATGGCCATAATATTGATCGCCGGTCCGGAATAAAGAAAGGCGCTCGCGGGCCCAAGCCCCGCTCCCATGGTATAGATGCCGGCAAACATGGGGAGCACACTACATGAACAAACTGCCAGAACAACTCCCGAAACAGACGCTACCGTATAAGCCAGCGCGCGATTCGCATCGGGCCCAAGATACCGCATGACAGATGCTTGAGACAGGAATGTTGATATAGCGCCCGCGATAAACATAGCTGGCACGACGCAAGCCAACGTATGATTAATGACATACCATTGAAGAAGTTTAAACGCTTCAAAGATGGCGTTCGTTACCTTGGGGTTACCAAGTGGTAAAAAATACATAACAATAAATATACCGACAAGCCAGTATAATTTCTTTAGGCCTTTCATCTCGTCTTCCCTCTTATTACCTTACAACAACCACCTTCGATCCTGATAGCCTTGATGTTTACAAGGCCGTCGGCAATCTTATTGCGGGCCGATGACACGATCCTTGAGAATGTCGGCCTGGATATTTTAAGCCTTTTAGCCGCGTCAACTTGTTTAAAACCTTCAAGGTCGGCGAGTCTTACAGCCTCAAACTCATCCAAGGAAAGGCTTACAACTTTTAATTTATTCAGGGGCCTGCATATCGGCTTAAAACATCTCTCACCGGGCATGCATTTGACCCATCTGGTCTTTTTGGGGCGCATATCATCCTTCCGTAGTTATGAACATATGCTCATAACCAGTTTATCACATATTGACAAACTGTCAATAGATTCTTGAATTATTATTTTTTAAGGTATTCTTCGAATTTGGCCCAGAACGGGTCTGTTTTAGGATGCCCAAGTAACTCTTTCCTGCCTTTACTACATATATGAATACCTTTTGCGCACGGCACGGCCTCTCCGGCTATGCAAGCGGGGATGCCTTCGTTTTCCAGGGCTTTCACGACAGCCTTTGCCTTATTTTTTTTGGCTGTGGCAAGAAGCGTGCCTTCGCTTATCGCGCGATACGGATCGATATCGAAGCAAGCGCAGGTTTTTTTAACGACATCCTGCATAATGATATCATCAACGTAGATATCCAGCCCTATCTTACTATGTACGGCCATCTCATATAGTCCGCCGAAGACACCGCATTCGGTAGCATCGTGCATCGCTGTAACGCCGCCTACCTTTGCGGCAATAGCCGCGTCTTTCACCGTCGACATCTGATAATAAACATCCTGGGCCTTTTTAACAAACGATTTGCCGTATTTCTCTTCCAAAAATTTCGGGAAATACGCCGACATGAGTCCCGTCGTTTCTATCGCCGGCCCTTTTGAAATTATGAGAGAATCGCCTACGCTTATTTTTGGTTCGATCAGTTTCGATTTATGATCGATCCCGAACATCGTCGCGCCGCCGACCATCGGATAATTGCATCCCGCGTATCTGGCGGTGTGCCCCGTTACGACGGCTATACCCAATTTTTTGCATTCGCCGTGAACCTCTTCCCACATCCGGGTAAGTTCGCCCTCTGTCATGTCAGGCGGAAGGTTCAGGTCTACTGCCAGATATCGAGGGCAGATTCCGCTAACCGCGACGTCGCTTGCGAGGATATGCACGGCAAACCATGCCGCTTTTTCTATACCCAGCTCTTTTGCAATATAGAAAGGGTCTGTGGATAATACCATTACCTCATCGCCTAGATCTATGACGCCGAAATCGACGCCATGCTGCGGCCCGATGATAACGGACTTATCCGCGCTTCCAAGCCGCGGATATATTACTTTGTTGAAGAATTCCGGGTGGATCTTGCCGAGCTCAGGCAGCTTTTCCATATTTTCGTTTCCTCCTCGATATCATCGGATTCCAGGATAGCGCGGATAACGGCTACATTACAGGCACCTTTTGTCAAAAGTCCGCCGATATTATTAAGACTTATACCACCGATGAAAAATACCGGTTTCTCTGAAATTTTCAGCACCTTTTCGATCTCTTTTGTTCCAACACATTTTTCTTTAACAACCGTCGGGAAGACAGGGCCGAATCCGATATAATCTATATCTTTCTTACTATTTGCTTCTTCGACATCTTTTATGGAACTTGTGGAAATGCCTATTATCTTATCTTTACCTAAAATCGCCCGCGCTTCTTCCACTTTGAACAATGCCAGGTCCTCTTGCCCCAGGTGGACGCCGTCAGCATCGACCTGTTTCGCAAGAATAGGGTCATCATTTACAATAAATGTAACGCCGGCTTCTTTGCAAAGGCCTGCAAGCATATTTCCAAGGGAAACGAACTCATCGCGCGGCTTATTCTTCTCACGCATCTGTATAATGTCGGCGCCGCCGGCTATCGCAGATTTCGCTATATCGACCGCACCGCGGCCGTGGCCATATTTTTCACTTATAATCAAATAAAGGCCGCTCAGATTCTTAATCGTTCTACCTCGTCTGTATTCGCCGGAGCTATCGATATCATTCTAATGTTATCTGTATTTCCAGCGCACCAAAAATTCACTTCGATCGAGTTTTCGTTCCTAAATTTTGTATGGTATGCCGCGATTGACGCCGCATGCTCAATAACATCGTCATCTTGCCTGTTAACTAACAATGAAATGGGGCCCTGGCGCGCCTTTAATTTAAGAATGATGTCATGCTGCGCGGCAAGGGATTCCAGTGCTTTGTTCTCAAACTCATCTCTTCCGACTATGAGTTTCGCGCCTCCGTCAATCCGAAAATGCCTGCCTATTTTCAGCAGTTTCAGATTATCTACGTTCAATTCATCATATTTTATCAGATCTTTGACGCGCTTTGTAAAACCAGGGTCGGTTAACAGGCACCCGCCTGCCGGATTGGGATATTCTTTAATGCCGAATTTCTCGGCGAGGGCCATCTGCGGTTTTCGTGAGCGGCCGCGGATATCTAAAAGTTTCTCCCTGTCAATGACGCCTTCCTTTTCGGGCAGTGTGGGTTCCAAAAGTTTTGCCGAAAGCGGCCGCAGCAATATGCCGCGCACGCCTGCTTGTTTCTCGATCAGGTTCAGCGCGTCCTTTCGCTGAGACATCGGACGCTCGCCCAGGACTTCGCCTGTCACAAGAAACGACGCGCCGGATTTTTCCATATATTCCTTGGCTTTCTTCAGCATGAAGATTTTGCAGTCTATGCAGGGATTGATATTCGCACCATAGCCATACCGCGGATTCTTAAACATTTCGAGATATTCGCTTGTGATATCAAATACTTTCAGGGGAATGCCGAGCGCCTTCGATGCCTTCGCGGCCGCGCCTTCGTCGCCTCCGACGCATGCGGCAAAATCGATATAATAATGCGCCGCTTCGACCTCGATCCCAAGTTCAATCATAAGCCGCGCGGCAAGAATGCTGTCGAGTCCGCCGGACATTAGAACGACCGCTTTTTTATTCATACAGCAAGATTATATATTAAAGCGCAGGAAATAAAAAGTGTTTTAATTGCGCCACACCCATGATTCTATCGTGTCTTTAAAAAACAGGGTTTGCTTACTGATATTTTTTCGCGGGATAAATAACTGAGATGTATGGCCATTTCTTATTGCACCCTTGGCAAAAATTGCGTTCTCTTTTATAACGGCTCTTATTCGCATTTCCGCGTTATTGTAATTATTTCCTTCGTCATCGTATAAGTGCAGCCATTCTTTAATGAGTGCGGGATAAAAATGACATAGCTTTTTCCATATAAACCATCCTCCTTCGCGTTTTGATTTTTTAGTATCGCCTATATCGCTGTCAAAATACCGTCGAACCATCAGATTCTTTCTGGCTATACAAACTGATATCTTCCCCTTAAAGGCTTTTTTTTCATCCTCGGTCATACCATCGATAAATTTTTTGGATATCGGGTTGTCTTTGTCCAAAACCTCGTATTGATTTTTGCCATTGCCCGAAAATTCCTCACTTTTGGTTTTCCAATTTTCAAAAGAATTTTCATACGCCGTGCTTTCGGGCGTATATTTCCAGTAACCATTTTGATGTTTCGGCGGTGGAGCAGTAGATGGGGGGCGCAAATGATTTCCCTTGTCCAGAGTAATTTCAGCCCCCGGCTCTTTCCAAAGCCTTTCAAATTCATCTGCATATTCTTCCACTATGGAAGGTATGATTACGAGGTTCTCGTTATTTTTCTGCCACGCCGACTTGGTCCAATTATAGCTTCCTGTGACGGTGGTATTCCCGATAATGGCGAATTTATTATGCATCGTGACGCCTTCGATGCGATGGTATCTTATTTTTAACGAACCTCTTCCCCGGGAAGGCAGGCCTTTGTTATTCGCTTTTTGCTGTAGATCGAATAGATGTTTTACTACCGAGTCTTTTCGTGATTCCTGGGTCTTGTCGAGCAGTATCTCTATATCAAAACCCTTTTCTTTCGCCTCGAAAAGTTTTTCCGCGATCTCATTATCGGTAAAGAAATAGAGAGCTATCTGTATCTTGGTGGGTATGCCGGCGGGATTTTCCTTGATGGCCTGCGATATTATATTCTTTATACATTCATTACAGCGGTCGCGCGGAGAGAATAGCACGCCTACGCGCCCGGGAGGCGCAGTATCACGCTGCGGCCAGAGCTTATCTTTCTCGCCTTCCCACATGTACTTAAACTCTTCCATGAAAGGCGTCGCGCATGGCAACACTATCACGTTTTCTCTGTTGGATTCGGCCTTATCGGTCCAATTGTAGCTTCCGCTGTAAACTATTTCATTGTCTATTATCATGAACTTATCGTGCATGAGTCCGCTCTTTCTCAGTTTACTTCTTACGTCAAACCCTTCCTTCTTCAGGCGCTTTTCGATTTTACTATTATTGTGCAAATGCACCCTTATTTTTACGCCCCTGCTCTTGGCCCGCTCGAGAGCCTGGACTATTTCTTCATTGTCGAAATTGAATATCGCCGCGTCGATGCAATTTTGCGCGCTATCGATAGCATCTGCTATGGCTCTGTGACAATGGCCCTCGGGAGTGAAAAGTACTTTTATTTCTTTCTTTAATCCGACAAACTCCGCCTCGGTGATCTCCTCTATGTATACGGGCTTTTCGAAATCATCTTTAATTAATTTATATTTGCCTGTATGCGAATTTTCCTCTTTTATAAAGTAATGCGCTATTCGTTCAGGACTATTTTTATCTTCTCTATACTTGATATACAGCCCTTCATTTTTCGGTATCTTAAATACATGAACGCTGCCTTTCGTTGTACGAGACAGCAATTGCTGCAGCGCGTATATAGGATAATTATATTTGATTACTTTTGCCGTGATGAGGTGAGTCTGAAGCAGGCAGGCGTCGCGCCTGAATTCTTCGGAAACTAACTTGTCGTTTTCGCAAAGCACAGCGTCGGACCCGTTTACTGCTATCTGCGGCGCCTCGCAAAAGCGTGAGCGTGGGCTTATAGTTTGGGCGGTACATTCCGGAGGGGCAAGCGAAGAAACTGTAGTGATTAAAAAAGACCATATAGTTATGCCTATTACGCACATCCTATATGGCCGTTTACCTGAACTGCGCCAAGCCCATGCTACCCTCATACGAATCCACCCCCTTTGAGAGTCGGGCTTAATAAAAAATGCCTGGCAAAAATCTGTGCCAAGCATTGCATCATTTCTTTAATAAATCCCAGGTGACAGTAAGTTTACCTTATAATATGAGGATTTACAATAGGCTCTCCCCTTACTTTTTCATTTCTAAACTACCGCTTTTTACCATCCAGCTGTTCGAGCCACTCCTTGATCTTCTTCTCATGCCCGATTTTGGTGGGAATATAATAGATTTTATCGGAAGGCTTATATTCCTGCTTCACGTAATGGTTGTCGAAATCATGCGCATATTTATAATCTTTGCCGTGGCCGAACTCTTCACCATCGAGAGTGGCGTCCTTCAGGTGATCCGGTACATCCAGGACCTTGCCCTCCTCGACATCCTTTAACGCGGCTTCTATTCCCAGATACGCGGCGTTGGACTTCGGCGCGCACGCGACATAAACTGCCGCCTGCGCAAGCGGGATACGCGCCTCCGGCATCCCGACGAATTCCGAGACTTGCAATGCCGCGTTCGCGATAACTATCGCCTGGGGATCGGCGTTGCCGACGTCTTCCGCCGCGCATATGACGATGCGCCTGGCTATGAACCTCGGATCTTCGCCCGCGTAGATCATCTTCGCAAGCCAATAGAGCACAGCGTCGGGGTCGGACCCTCTCATGGATTTGATAAATGCCGATATCGTATCATAATGTCCGTCTTCATCTTTGTCGTACACCACGGCCTTCTTCTGAATAGACTCTTCCGCGACTTTCATCGTGAAACTGATCTTCTTATCTTTACCTGCAGGCGTCGTTAACGCCCCCACCTCCAACGCCGAGAGCGCGCGCCGAGCGTCGCCTTCAGAAACATTTGCCAGATGCTTTAACGCATTTTCGTCCATCTCGACCGGAATTTTGCCCAGCCCTTTTTCCTTGTCGGAAAGCGCTGATTTTAATACTCTTATTATATCGTCGTCGGATAATTTTTTGAATTCGAATATCTGCGAGCGGGAGATAAGCGCCGCGTTGACGTAGAAAAACGGATTGTGGGTCGTCGTGCCAATAAGGATGGGGTTGCCGGCCTCAACGTCAGGCATCAGGACATCCTGTTGGGCCTTATTGAAACGGTGAATTTCATCGATCAGCAGGATCGTGCGTTTCCCGTTTATGGATTCGCGTTTTTTCGCCTGGTCAATGATGCGCCTTATATCAGCAACGTTGTTCGAGGCAGCGTTAATACGTTCAAAATACGATTTTGTCCTGTCGCTGATTATTAACGCGAGCGTCGTCTTGCCGCATCCAGGCGGGCCGTAAAGGATTATCGAAGAAATCTTGTCCGATTCTATCAGGCGGCGCAGCAGTTTGTCCGGGCCGAGAATATGTTCCTGGCCGATGAAATCATCGAGTTTTGACGGCCGCATTCTCGCCGCCAGCGGCTCGTTTCCGCCTTTCTCCTTCGTCTTTTCTTTATCGAACAGGTCCATAAAAAATCCCCGCGAGTGCCGTGTCAAGCTGAATTATCTTGATCCTGTTATTTACAGGTGGGTGCCCTCTTATAGATACCGAGGTATCCGTAAAGTTAGGCTCCCTAGTTTAGTGCTAATGGCTCAAGATTCTCCATTCGAATCACGCGCACCGCAGGGAATTTATCCTTCTAAAAAAAGTATATCACAAATTCCATGGAATGCAATCCTGCTTCGCAGGACAGGCTTTCTCACCTCAGCTTCGCGCCGAATTTTTCTTCGAGGGAACGGAGAACATCTGAATGGACGCCCAAAACCTCTTTATCTTCGAGGGTTTTCGCGTTATCCCGGTATTCGAGCCTGTAAGTCAGGCTTATCTTACCGTCGGGTATCTGTTTCCCGGCGTATCTGTCAACAAGCCTGACATCTTTCAGTATTGTGGCGCCTTTACTTTCGATCAAAGAGATGATATCTGCGTTTGAAATTCCTTTATTCACGACTATCGATATATCCCTGAAGACGGACGGATATCTCGGAAGCTCCATAAATCTTTTCTCGAGGTTTACGTGTTTTAAAATAGAGTCGATATCTACCTCCGAATAGTAAACGTTCTCTTTTATATCAAAATCCGTAAGCGTTCTCCGGCTGACCTCACCTAAAACACCTATATTGTCCTGGCCGGCATTGATGGACGCGCGGGCGGAAGGCGAAAGATTGCCGTCGCCTGTATCTGTGAATGAAACGTCTTTCACGCCGAGTTCCGACAATAATACCTGAATAACGCCTTTCAGATCGAAGAAGCTCGATTTCCGCGGACCGGATGATCCATCGGCAATCTCCCCCGCCATCCCTATCGAAAGGTGTTTTCTCTCGACAAATTTGCCATCCCCGTCTTTAATGTAGATATTTCCCAACTCAAAAAGTTTAAGGTCCTTCGTCTTTCTGTTTATGTTCCAAATGATGGAATTCAGCATCCCTCCGGCCAGATTCACTCTCATCGCCTCCTGCTCCCCCGATAGAGGATTTTTTACTTCTACGATTGCCTCCGGCAGTGATCCTGATTTTAAAATTATATCTTTGCTTAAAAGACTGTAAGTGATGATCTCATCTAACCCCATGCCGGTGAGAAGCGCCCTGATGAATTGCGCGATAGTTATATCATGCGATTCCCTGGCCGGGGACGCGGCCATGCCGGGTATCGTATCCGGTATCTTATCATATCCGTAAATTCTTGCCGCTTCTTCTATAAGGTCTATCTCATTTTTCAGGTCGCTCCTGAAACCGGGTATCGAGAATTTTATCTTATCTTTCGATGACGATATTATTTTAAGCCCCAGCGCAGTTAAGATCTTTTTGGCCTTTTGGGCCGGGATCTCAACGCCTAATACCGAATTTAACCTCGAGAACCTTAGTTCGACAGGCTTATTCTTTTCCTGTTTAGAACCGATATCTATAAACGCCTTCTCCTGGCCGCCGGCGAGCTCCATGATCATAGCGCTTGCCCTGGCTGACGCGTAGGAGATATTGGCAAGGTCGACCTTTCGTTCGAATCTATAGCTCGATTCGGATGGAAGCCCCAGCACCCTCGATGTTCTTCTTATGGATATCGGATCAAATGCCGCCGCCTCCAACAGAATATTCTTAGTCGAAGCCGTAACTTCGGTATTCAACCCTCCCATTACACCTGCAACAGCAACGGGCCTTGAATCATCCGCTATTACAAGCACCCCCTCCTCGAGGGTTCTTTCCACGCCGTCTATCGTTGTGATCCGTTCGCCCTTTCTCGAAGTCCTTACTATTATTTTGCCTCCGGAGAGCCTGTCGAGATCGAACGCATGCATCGGCTCACCCGTTTCGAACAGACAGAAATTTGTGATATCCACTACGTTATTTACGCTCTTTAGCCCCATTGCCTCGATGCGGGATTTAAGCCATTCGGGCGACTCTTCGATCTTGATATTTGATATCACCCGCGCCGTGTATCTCGGGCAGAGTTTTTTGTCCTCGATCTTCACATTAATAAGGTTCTTGGTTTCGGATTTGCGGTTTGCAGTAATAAGCGGTATTTTCAAAATCTTGCCGGTAAGCGCCGCGATCTCTCGCGCAACACCGATATATGAAAGCCAATCCGGCCTATTCGACGTTACCTCGATCTCGAGGATAGCATCATCGCCTTTTCTTTCCAGCGAATCCACCGTAAGCCCGGACATCGTCAAAAGCTCAGCGAGCTTTTCCGGGCTCAATTTAACATCAATATAATCTTTTAGCCAATTGTAATTTATCTTCATATTAGAACTGCCTTAAGAATCTGACATCATTTTCGAAGAACATTCTTATATCGCCTATACCGTACTTCAACATCGCTATTCTCTCGACACCCATCCCGAAGGCAAGGCCCGTGACCTTTTTAGGATCATATCCGACGTTGGCGAAGACCTTCGGGTTGACCATTCCCGCACCGAGGATCTCGAGCCATCCCTTGCCCCATCTTATATCCATCTCCGCGCTCGGCTCGGTGAACGGGAAGAAGCTGGGCCTGAACCGCGTCTGTATGGAATTTCCGAACATCGTTTTGGCAAATATGTTTAATACGCCTTTAAGATCGGAAAATTTTATATCACTGCCAACGGCAAGGCCTTCCACTTGATGGAACATGAATGAGTGCGAGGCGTCGGTCGCGTCGGGCCTGAAAACCTTCCCCGGGACTATTATGGAAAATGGCGGCTTATTCTTCTCCATAAAGCGTGTCTGAACCGGAGAAGTGTGGCTGCGCAATAAGAATTTCTCTTCGGATTTTAAATAGAATGTGTCGAACGCGTCGCGCGAGGGGTGCTCGAGCGGGATATTAAGCGTCTCGAAATTATAATGCTCCGTCTCTATCTCCGGCCCTTCAACGACTCTAAATCCAAGCCCCGAGAATATCCGGCATATGTCCGATATCGTCCTGGTTATGGGATGAATTTTACCCGGTCTTTGCGATATGCCCGGCAGTGTTATGTCGAGACGGTCTTTCGATTCTTCCGTCGCGGCAGCGGACTTGATCTTATCGTTAAGGGCCCTGGCGACATTCTCTTTTACAATGTTAATGAGCTTGCCGATCTCGGGACGGTCCTCCGGCGGAAGAGAGCTCATCTTCTTGAAAAGTTCGGTCAGGATGCCTTTTCTACCCAGATATTTAATACGCAGTGTCTCAAGCAGATCCCTATTGGGTAAAGAAAGCCCTATCTCCTTAAGGGCCTCTTCCTCAAAGCGTTTTAGAGCGTCTTTCATCTGTAATTTACGCCTTAATGGCCTCGATCAATTTCGTAAACGCCTTGGCATCCGATACCGCAAGTTCAGCGAGCATCTTCCTGTCTATCGCGATCTTGGCCTTCTTCATGCCCTGCATAAAACGTGAATACGATATACCGTGCAACCTGCAGGCGGCATTGATACGCACTATCCAGAGCGAACGGAAATCGCGTTTGCGTGCTTTCCGGTCTCTGTAACTGTACATCATGCCTTTTGCTACAGACTCCATGGCGCGCTTATGAAAACGTGACCTGCCGCCCCATTGGCCTTCCGCGGCCTTCATTACCCGTTTTTTACGCTTGTGAGCTGCGACTGCGTGTTTTACTTTTGGCATTGTGTCCTCCGATTTGCTATTTTACGCTCCGTATGGCAGCAATTTATTGATACTCTTTATCATGCCTTTTGACACAAAGGCGGGTTTACCAAGATGCCTCTTTCTTTTCGCATTCTTACTGGTTAACAGATGGCGCCTGCCGGCCTTAAAATACCTGGCCTTACCGGATTTCGTTATCCGCATCCTCTTTTGAACGCTTCTATTCGTCTTAAGTTTAGGCATATATTTTCTCTTTCTCCTATTTCGCCCTTATCACCATATTGATGAACCTGCCCTCTTGTCTCGCAGGTTCTTCTATCTCGCCTATTTGCGAGATGTCACTCGACAGCCTCTCCAGAAGTTTCCTGCCTAAATCCACGTGGGCCATCTCCCTGCCCCTGAACATCATGGTGACTTTCACCTTGTCGCCTCTTTTAATAAAATCTTCGAGATTTCTTAATTTAAACTGATAATCGTGCTCGCCTATTTTAGGGCCAAGACGTATCTCTTTTAAATGTATGACCTTCTGCTTCTTGCGCGCCTCTTTCTCCCTTTTTTCCTGCTCGTATTTATATTTGGAATAATCCATTATTCTGCATACCGGTGGAACTGCCGTCGGTGCAACCTCAACAAGATCCAACCCCGCTTCCTCGGCACGCTTCAACGCTTCTTCAGTAGCCAACACGCCGAGTTGCTCGCCATTTTCGCCCACCGCCCTGACTTCTCTCACTCTGATCCTATTATTGATCCTCAGCTCTTTCTTAGCGATAAACCCACCTCCTGTTTATTTTATCTTTTCGTCGATTTCTTTTTTCAACATCTGCACAAACTCTTCTATAGTTTTCTTGCCCATATCGCCCTGAGTCTTCGACCTTACAGACAAGGTCCCTTCGGCAGCTTCTTTCTCGCCCAGCACTATCATGTACGGGACCTTATCCATCTCGGCGTCCCTTATCTTCTTCTGCAAACGCTCATTACGCGAATCAAGGCTGACCCTGATCTCCAGGGCCGTCAGGATCGACTCTACCTTCTTCGCGTACTGAAAGGCCTTCTCCGATACCGGTATTATAGCACATTGGGTCGGCGCAAGCCACATGGGCATCGCCCCGGCAAAATGTTCGATGAGGGCGCCCATGAAGCGTTCGAGCGAGCCCAGTATTACCCTGTGAAGCATTATCGGGCGCTGTTTATTGCCTGTCTCGTCTATATAAGCGAGATCGAATCTCTCGGGAAGCGCAAAATCGCACTGGATAGTGGCACATTGCCACTCGCGCTTCAATGCGTCCTTCAGTTTAATATCTATCTTCGGCCCGTAGAAGGCGCCGTCGCCTTCGTTGATCGTGTAATTTAAATATTTTCTCTTCAATGCGCCGACCAGGGCACGCTCGGCCGCGGCCCAATCCGCGTCATTTCCGATCGATTTTTCGGGACGGGTCGATATCTCGACGGAGAAATCTTCGAATCCGAATACGTTCAATGTATCGATTACGAAATCTATGACCTTTATGATCTCGTCTTCCACCTGGTCCCTTAAACAGAATATATGCGCATCGTCCTGGGTGAACCCTCTTACGCGCAGGAGCCCGTGGAGAACCCCGGATTTCTCATTTCTGTAGACGGTGCCTAATTCAAAATATCTGATCGGAAGGTCACGGTAACTTCTCGTCTTCGATTTATACACGAGAATATGGCCGGGGCAGTTCATAGGTTTTATCGCGTACTCTTGCCCCTCTATTTTGAATATGTACATGTTCTCTTTGTAATAATCGTAGTGACCCGACGTCATCCATATGTCGCTCTTCATTATGTGGGGGCCCAGAACAAGCTCATACCCCCTCTTCAGGTGTTCCTTTCTTATGTAGTTTTCGATTATGCTCCTCAACATCGCCCCTTTCGGGTGATATAAGACAAGCCCCGGCCCAACCTCTTCGTTGAAGCTGAAATATTCCAGCTGTTTACCGAGCAGCCTGTGATCGCGCCTCTTGGCCTCTTCGATCATGGCGAGATATGCCTTTAAATCTTTTTCGGTCTCGAACGCGGTCCCATATATTCTCTGAAGCATCGGATTCGTCTCGATGCCGTGCCAATACGCCCCCGCGATCGAAAGAAGTTTGAACGCCTTTATCTTACCGGTAGATTCGATATGCGGCCCGCGGCATAGATCCGTAAAATCCCCGTCTTTGTAGATCGTGACCGTATCTTCCGGGATCCTTTCTATCAATTCCAATTTATACTTCTCGCCCATATTTTTGAAAAGCCTGATGGCGTCCTCTTTTTTCAGCTCCGTCCTCTCGAAGGTGCAATTCTTTTTTATGATCTCACGCATCTTAGCTTCGATCTTCTCGAGGTCTTCGGGTGTAAAAGGCTCTTCTTTGTCAAAATCATAATAAAAGCCGTCCTCGATCGATGGGCCTATGCCCAGGCGTATCTTTGGCCACAGGCTTTTAACCGCCTGCGCCATCACGTGCGATGTCGAATGTCTTAGTACCGATAAATCCATAATCTAACCTTCCTACCTTCCTTAAAGGAAAGGATCCTTGAAGGGAAACCTTGGTTTCCCTTCAAAACGATTTGGTCGCAAGACCTGCTGTTGTTTGACAGCCGACAGGGCGGAGGGCAAAAAACAACACAACATTTTTTGGCCCGAAGCCCAAATCGTTTAGTGGTGGGCAAGGAGGGAGTCGAACCCTCATGGCCTTGCGGCCAGTGACTTTTAAGGCCACCGTGTATGCCTTTCCACCACTTGCCCGAAAATTATTTTAAGCACTCACACAACAAACTGTTTTACTTTTGCTCCAGCCTTTATATGAATCAAGACATTGCCGAGCTAATTTTATTTTCCTATCTAATCCTAAGCAATTTTTGTAATAACACTGTCTAGCAATTTCTTTTGCTGCCATCTTCCCGTATTTTAAAATCCATTGTGTTTCGGATTCTTTATGAACCCTGCCGCTAACATGTAGAAAGCATTCCGTTACATAATTTAACCATTTTATAAAAACTCCAGATCCTGAATAGATTCGTAAATTCCACTGTTCCTTTTTATTAGTAGGGTGAAGCCATCGCCGGATACATCCGTCACCATCGATCAATCCTCTCAAAAAATCAACATAATATCTACGAGAAACGTTTAGAGCGCCTATTGTTAACGACTTGTGTGGCCTAAGGCCAATTAACATTAGAAGATTGTAGAAATTCTTGTTACCAATTTGTATGCGACAGGCGCGTTGTTTTCTTGCGCCATATTTACTGCCTATCTTATTGCCTATCCCGGTTGCCACTTTAATCTTCTCGAGAAAAGCATATTCTTTAGCTGTTATATCAATATGTCGTCCGTCCGAAGACAAGCATCCGTCGCTTGTAATCAGTCCAACAAGATACCAAAGATTTGATCCTGTAATGTTTAGATCTTTTCGTTTACGAGGCATATGCTTTCTTGCGTCTGCCAATTCCGCCATCCCGGCCATCCGCAAATCTTAATCATCCTTCCTTTTAAGGAAGAGATATATTAAAGAGAAACTACGTTTCTCTTTAAACAAATTTGGGCGCGAGCCCCGTCGTTGCTTTACGCATTGGCGGGCCGAAGCCAAAAAGCAGACTACACTTTTTGGCGGAGGCCAAATTTGTGTATGGTGGACGCGACAGGACTCGAACCTGTGACCCCTACCATGTCAAGGTAGTGCTCTAACCAACTGAGCTACGCGTCCCTTGGAAGCGTGGGCGAGAATTGAACTCGCGTATAGGAGTTTTGCAGACTCCTGCCTTACCGCTTGGCTACCACGCCGCTTTAACCCATTCGACGGAGCCATCACGCTTAAGAATATTTTTCCCAGCCTTGCCGTGATTTCCGTCAAAATCTTCGACGAGAATTTCCTTCGGGTTCGACGATTCCGTCAAACCCGCTTTGTAATTGTAATCACTCTTATCTTTGGTGCCCGCCGCCTTAGAGGCAGGGCAGTCAAAAACGTTCTGATTGTCAATGTAATTCGGATAAAGCTCCCCCAGCGCCGCAGGAAAGGCCTCATTGTGATCAAGTGCATACGCATGAAGACCCAAGCTTATCCGGCGCAAATTCTCCATACATTCCAGGGTGTGGGCGCGGTTTTTTGCCATATTGACAAATGGGGCCAACACCGCGATCATCGCAAAAAAAATCGCGGTCACAACCACCAGTTCAATCACCGTAAAACCGCTTCTCTTATTCATAAAATTTTAATATATATTACAGTTTAACACCTTGTCAACGATAATCTTCGCAAGCTCGGCCTTGGGCTTATTTTGAACCTTGATAAGGCCTCCCGCCCTGTCTATGATCAGCACATCGGTCTTGCCTTTGCCAAATGGACTTCTCCCGGCTTTCAATCTATTTGCTATAATGATATCGAGGTTCTTTTCGTGTAATTTTTTACGCGCGTTTCGCTCCAAATTCTCTGTTTCCAGCGCAAAACCCGCCAAAATTGCCCTTTTACGTCTGCCTAGCTGTTTCAATATGTCCGGATTTTGAACGAGCTCAAGCATTATCCGGCCGCGGCCTTTTTTGATCTTATTTGCGGATATACTTGCCGGCCGCCAATCGCATACCGCCGAGGCCATTATTACGCAGTCACATCTTTTGACGTTTTCAAGGACCGCGCTAAGCATCTCCCGGGCGCTCTCTATGCTTATAAATTTAACTCCGCGCGGAGCCTTAAGTGTTGTCGGCCCGCTTATTAAAATCACTTTGAGCCCTGATCTTCTCGCGGCCTTGGCGATCTCATAACCAAAGGAACCTGTGGAATAGTTTGAGATGAATCGGACGGGATCTATCTTTTCCCGCGTGGGCCCTGCGGTAATAAGAACTCTCTTAACCGGCGCGTCCTTCACTTCAGGAGCCTTTTCGCTTCCCTGAGAATGTCATTCGTTTCGGCGATGTGGCCGATGCCTTCATAGCCGCACGCCAGATGCCCCTTGACCGGCCCTATAAATTTATAACCGATCTCTTTTAATTTTTCAATGTTACGCTGTACGATCTTATGCTTATACATCTTCTCGTTCATGGCCGGCGCGATCAATACCGGCGCCTTCGTAGCAAACACAACGCACGTCAGAATATCGTCGCAGATACCCGAGGCGAGTTTCCCTATGACATTTGCCGTCGCCGGCGCTATCAATACAAGGTCTGCCTTATCGGCTATCGACGTGTGTATAGGGTCCCACTTATCCGGCAACTCGAACATATCCTCAATGACCTTATTATGCGATAACGTTTGCAGGGTCAACGGTGTAATAAACGCCTTAGCCTCTTTCGTCAAAAGGATCTGGACATCGAAAGACTCCCTGACGAGCGCGCTCGTTATCTCGCATGCCCTGTATGCAGCAATGCCCGCTGTCACTCCTAATATTATGGATTTACGTGCCACTATTTTTTCTCTTTCACCTTATAAGAGATCTTTCCCTCCGCGATTTCTTTTATCGCAACGTTCACCGGCTTCGCCGTCGCCTTTTCTCCGACGAGATTAGCGGCGCCGTCGCTTAGCTCAATGGCCCTCATGGAAGTAAGCACGACGAACTTATACAAGCTGCCTGTCTTATTCAAAAGAGTATCTATTGCCAGATCCTTCATTTCATTCTCCTTTTAATTCCGAAATGATCACATTTTTCAGCTGTTTATACGCGCTGTCGAGGCGGTCGTTAACGATCTTGTAATCGTATCGATCTTTGTAAGACAGCTCTTTCTTCGCAAGCCCCAGTCTCGTCGAAAGAGACCTCGTATTCTCACTCTTGCGTCCGCGAAGCCTCTTCTTCAATATACCTATCGACGGCGGCAGTATGAATATCAGGACGCTTTCTTTCGGATAAGCAAGCCTGACCTTCATCGCTCCTTTTACATCGATACTTAAAAGCACGCTTTTATTTTTATTGAGGCTGTCTTCGATAAATTTCCTGGGCGTGCCGTACAGAAACCCGAAGTTTTCTTCGCGTTCCAAAAAACCGTTCTTAGCCGCAATACCGCGAAAATCTTTCTCTGATACGAAGAGGTAGTCGGTGCCTTCCGCTTCCCCCGGCCTCGGCGAGCGCGTCGTCATCGATACCGAGTGCGCCAGCCCTAGATCGTCGGCGAGCAGTTTCTTGCAGAGCGTCGTCTTGCCGCAACCCGACGGCGCAGATATGATAAACAACTTCGCCGAACCCTTTGGCTTCGCCTTCGTCATCACTCTAAATTCTTCGCTTGCTCGCGTATCTTCTCTATCTCGCCTTTTATCTCGATGACGCTTTTCGATATCTTGAAATCACTCGCCTTGGAGCCGATGGTATTGATCTCTCTGTGAAGTTCCTGGGCGATAAAATCTATCTTTTTCCCCACCTCGCCGCCCTCGGCCATGGTTTTGTTAAAGTTCACCAGGTGGTTTGCAAGCCTCGTTATCTCTTCGGAAATGTCGCAGTTCTTTGCGTATATTGCGACTTCCATCTCAAGCCTGCCCAGATCGATATTCCTGCCGCCTGTCATCTCTTTCACGCGCTCCTCGAATTTTTTTTTGTACTCTTCTATATTGAGATGGGCGCGGGATCTTATGATGGATAACATGCTTTCTATCTTCTTGGTTCTTTTGGTGAGGTCCAGAGCAAGGGCTTTCCCTTCTTTCCCCCTGTCAATAGCCAATTTATCCACAGCCTTATCGAGGACTTTTTTTATCTTCGGCCAGATCTTCGCGATCCGCTCGTCATGTGCCTTGTAGTTAAGGACCCCCGGGAGCGTTAAAACATCGCGCGTCGCTATCTCATCCCGGATGCTCAAGCAATTTTTAAGGGCGCACAGGTCACGGTAGTAATTTTTGGCAACGGCTTTATTTATGATTATCTTCTCTTCCTTCAGAAGCGCTCCGTCGAGGACCAGGTTCAAATTCACCTTTCCCCTTCTTATCTTTTTCTGCAGGATCTCCTTGATCCTGTCCTCGAAGTAAGTGATGCCGTTGGGGAGTTTAAGCGTTCCGTCGAAAAATTTGTGGTTGACTGTTTTTATCTCGACGGTGATCTTCCCGCCTGAAAAACTCTCCGAAGCCTTGCCGAAGCCCGTCATTGAACGTATCAACTATCTATCTCCTATGGTTCTACTTGTTTGACTAATGTTATGCCCAGATCTTTTTCTCCGCCGCCTTCTTAACAATCTTCGTCGGATATATATCCATGATAATGTCGTCCGGCTGAAACCAGAGTTTTATCTCGCGTTCCGCCTCTTCCATATTGGTAGAGGCATGAATGACATTTTCGTAAACACCCTTCGTCGTGATCCTTCCGTATGCGCCTCGTATCGATACGGGATCGGCTTCCTCGGGGTTGGTCGCACCGCACATCTGCCTCACCTTCAGTATCGCATCCTCGCCCGCATAAACCAGGGCCATCACTTTCTTTTTATGGTACTCCCCCATTATGTACTTTACCAGTTCCGGAAAGAAAGGCTTGTCCTTCAGCGCCATGTAATGCGCCTCTGCCAGTTCGCGTGAAACCTTGACCACCTTCGCCGCGATGATATCAAGCTTCGTCTCAGAAAGGCGCGTAAGCACATTGCCCGTAAGTGATTTCTTAAGTCCATCCGGCTTTATCAATATCAATGTCTGTTGTACCATATACGACAATGCTCCTATTAAGATGTTATATTCTATTAGCTAAATGCGTTCCCGTCAAGACTTTTTAGGTGTGAAGATATCAAGGATCCGGTTCAGGTCTTCATGCGAATAATACTCTATCTGGATCCTCCCCCTCTTTTTACCGTGGCATATTTTCACGCGGGTACCGAATAATTGCTGAAGCTGGCTTTCTATATCCACAATATTCTGGTCTTTTCTGATCGTCGTGCTTTTTTCGGGCGAATTCTTTTTGGCTGTCAGATTTTCAGCCTCTCTTACGGATAAGCCTTTTTTTATTATGATATCGGCCGCCTTCAGCTGTGCGGCTTCCGTCGGTAAAGCAAGAAGGGCCTTTGCGTGCCCGGCCGAAATCGTATTCTTCGATATATAATCCTGGATCTTTTTAGGCAGCCCCAAAAGTCTGATCGTATTCGCGATCGTCGAGCGGTCTTTGCCAAGCACCTTTGCTATTCTTTCCTGCGTGAAATTAAAATCTGTGATAAATTTTTCGAATGACCGCGCCTCTTCTATCGCATTAAGCTCTTCCCTCTGGATATTCTCTATCAGGGAGATCTCAAGCATATCGATATCAGCAACATTTTTTACAATCGCGGGGATTTTATCGATACCTAAAAATTTAATTGCTCTAAACCGTCTTTCGCCGGCAATCAATTCGTATCCTTCCCCCACCTTTCGGACGAGAACCGGCTGTACGACGCCTTTTTCTCTTATCGAATCTATCAACTCGTTAAGTCTTTCCTGATTAAAATCAGTCCTAGGTTGATATTTATTAGTTTTAATACACGAAATTGGTATCTGTAATATCGTTTCGGTAGAATCAAAAGCTGGTTCTTTTTCAGGTATAAGGGCGCTTAAACCTCTTCCGAGTGCTCTCTTTTCCATAATTTAACCTTTCATTCCTTTATTTTCTCTAACTCATTTGTATTATTGATGTTCTGTTCTTCAATAATAATATTGTCTTTTTTTTCTCCTAACAATTCTTTCATAAATTCCTGATATTTTTGCGCTCCAATTGATGTTTTATCATAAAAAGCTATTGGTTTTCCAAACCCAGGAGCCTCTGTAAGCCTGATATTTCTTGGTATTACAGTCTGATACACTTTGGCTTTAAAAAATTCACGCACTTCTTTAATAACTTCGTTAGTCAAATTTGTCCTGAAATCAGCCATAGTAAGAAGCACACCTTCGACCTCAAGAGAAGGATTTATATTTTCTTTGACTAGATTTATCGTATTAACAAGTTGACTTAATCCTTCTAAAGCATAATACTCACATTGTATAGGTATCAGTACAGAACCCGCTGCGGCAAGTGCATTAACGGTTAATAAGCCAAGCGATGGCGGACAATCGATGAGTATGAAATCATATTCGGTAAGGATGGGGGAGAGGGCCTTTTTTAGCCTGTATTCGCGTCCCATGATGCCTACAAGCTCGACTTCCGCACCAGTGAGGCTTAGAGTCGAAGGGATGAGAAAAAGATTATCTATGCCAGTTTTTATCGTAATTACAGTAGGATTTATCTCATCTATAAGAAGATCATAGATACTCTGTTTTATATCGTGTTTATTAATACCAAGACCGCTTGTCGCATTGCCCTGTGGGTCGATATCGATAAGAAGTACTTTTTTGTCTGAAATCCCAAGGAATGTAGCGAGATTAATAGCAGTGGTTGTTTTACCAACTCCGCCTTTTTGATTGCAGATCGCAATTACTCTTGACATTAGAATTTATACCCTTGCGGTGTTCCACGAGGAACTATTTCCACGTGGAACTATTTACTAAAATATACCCTACAGATGAGACTTTGTCAAGTTACGTTGGTATTTTTTAAGATGGCTTTCTGTTCAACTATGGTCAAAATCGTATTAACCACCCAGTATAAAACCAGCCCAGACGGCATGTTGTAGAATATAAATCCGAACATTATCGGCATTATGATCAGCATCATTTTCTGCTGCTGCTTTTGCTCATCGGTAACTGCGCTTCCCATCGACTTCGTCGACATTTCTGTTGGACCACCATTGCGGCTATCATTATGAGTGGTAAAATATTTATAGTATTACCGATGATTGGAAATGAGATGGGTAGCGGTATCGCTTCCGGTGACGAGAGGTCTTTGATCCATAAAAAAGATGCACCCCTAAGCTCAATTGATTTCATCAACGCCTGATAAAGTGCGATGAATATCGGCATCTGCAATAACATCGGCAAGCATCCGCTCATAGGATTAATATTGTATTTTTTGTATAACTCCATGATCTCTTTGTTGAGTTTCTGTGGATTGTCTTTGAGCTGGATTTTAAGTTTCTCCATCTGCGGATGTAATTCCTGCATTTTCTGCATAGATTTGAAACTTTTCACCGTAAGAGGGAAGAGAATGATATTTAAAAATATGGATAGTAAAATGATTGAAAGGCCCCAACTACGAACCACTGCGTAACTCAGTTTAAGCACTACTATCAGCGCCTTACTTATCCCGCCAAAGAAGCCGTAATTTATTGTCTCCTCGAACCCAAGCCCCTGCTCTTTCAGGACGGGAATGCTGGACGGGCCTATGTATAGAACGTATTTATTCTCTAATGAAGAACCTGGCTGCAGAATTACCTTGTCTGTTTCAACGCCCATAAACAGGTTGCCGTCGCTATCATCACCATGGAATTGCCCTTTTGTTATTACAGTCGGCTTCAATATAACTGAAAAATATTTGTTCTTAAGAGCCGCCCACCCTACAATGCCGGGGTTGAATATTCTCTCATTTACTCTTGGGCGTTTATAACCAACATGTTTGCCATCTATTTTTGAAGTTACCTCTATAGAGTTTTTGTCCTGCGCATTTGCCTCACTGACACCCGATCCGCCAATTATTTTATAGGACAACTCTGTGGGCGAGCTGGATATATTCTTGATTAAAAACTGTAACTCTATGTACTGCTTAGATTTATGTAAAATATACTTTTTCGTTATATCAAAATTGCCTGATCTGCTATGGCATATGACAGCGTCATCTTTTCTCTCTACATCATAGCCTGACAGATCCGGCATCGCGATATCGGCCGGGGTGGTCGTTGCGCATAGATATTGTGCCGGATTTTTTATATGAACTAATTCCAGCAGCTCTTTTGTCTTCAGATTATCAAAATCTTTAAGCCTTGCATCTTTTATGGCTCCACCGATATTGGAAAACGTTAAAATATATTTGCCGGTTTCGAAAACGAATTCCTTTTCCTCGACGGAGGGCTTCGGCGGGACATAGGACAGCGCGGCAGGGGCTGCCGACATAGGCTGCCCGGCCAGTTTATCTACCGCTGGTGTAGGAGCGCTTACTTGAACGCTGGGTTTTGCCACAAAAAATTGAAACGCTACCATAATGAGGATGGAGAGCGCTATAGCAGTTATCAGTTTTTTTTCCATATTATTTCCTTTATTTTAGCGCACTGGATCGTAGCCGCCGCGCGAGAACGGATGGCACCGCATAAGCCTTTTAAGCCCTTTAAAGATACCCTTAAAAACACCATATTTTTCTATAACCTCTATTGTATATTCCGAACAGGATGGATAGAATCTGCAGCATTGTAACTTAAATGGTGACAAGTAGTTACGATAAAATTTTACTATTGATATTATTGCTTTTTTCATCTAAAAAACCCCAGCGCTTTTTATAAGCCTTGAGAACAATACCTCGGCCTTATCATATGAAAAATGTTTGCCCGGATCTTTTCTTGTTATGATGACCATGTCGAATCCAGCCTTCAGATCTTTCTTTTTCTTGCGATAGACTTCCTTGAACATTCTGCGCATCCTGTTGCGCGAGCTTGCGAGCTTTACGCTTCTGGAGCTTATAGAAAAACCTATGCGGTTAAATCCAAGGCCGTTTGGGAGGCAGCACAAAACTAAAGTATCGGTTTTGCGCGAGAAGCCTTTTTTATAGATCTTCCTGAAGTCTGCGGATTTTAAAATATGCTCGTTTTTGCCCAGGCTCTCGTCGGGGATCATACCGTAAGCTTGTGCCGGCCTTTCCGTCTTCGACGGCTTAAAACTTCCCTGCCGTGCCGGTCTGACATTCTCTTCCGAAAGCCGTGTTTGTGCTTTCTTTTGATATTTGATTTCGCGGTCAGATTATATTTCATGTTCTATGGCTCCTTATGTATGCGCTAGATTATAACACATATTTATTTTGAGTCAACAAGTTAAATTTTCCGGGATCCCGCCTATACCCCAAGCAAATTTTTCGCTCTTACTGAAATGTGCTGTGTCGAGTGGTTCGCTTAGGACGTTCGGTTTGCTCCAGCGGCAAACCTCACTCCGGGGAAAATTTTTTATGCCGCCGCTAGGCTTCAACAGCGGACCAATCCATAAAAAATTTTCAGGCCTAAGCTCACCACATCGCCACATCACATTTCTCGCTGTGCCGAAAAATTTACCTTATTTTTTGCTTGCAAATGCCTTTCGGCTCCGCTATAATATGCGCTCATGGCTGTGCACAACATGTGCATAACTTATGGATTTGTGTTGAAAATGTGCTTATTTTTCTGTGGATAAGAGTTAGAAGAGGTATTAATGCCCGAAATAGACCCGGCGCTGTGGTTAAAGGCGCTAGATTATATTAAAAAAGAAGTCGATAATGAGCAGACTTTTAATATCTGGTTTAAGCCTATAAAATTTATCTCTATTCGGGATGATAAAATAACGCTCGAGGTACCAAATAAATTTTTCAAGGATTGGCTTTTACGATATGCCAAGACGCTGTCTTCGGGATTGGAAAAAGCGTCGGGCAAAGATCTTGCGGTAAATTTTGTTCTAAGCGAGTCGGATGTTGAGGATCTCCCAAAACAAAACAAGCCGGACCCCGACAAAAAAGAGCAGAAACCCTTTTGGCCTTTTACGCGTCCGGCCCAGGAGAGCGCAAAAGAAGTGGGGCTTACACCAAAGCATACTTTTGAGAGTTTTGTCGTAGGCCCAAGCAACAGATTCGCACATGCCGCTTCGGTCGCGGTGTCCGATTCCCCGGCAAAAGCATATAACCCTTTATTCATCTATGGCGGGGTAGGATTGGGCAAAACACATCTGATGCATGCCGTCGGCCAGCGTGTTATACAAAAATTCCCAAAATCAAAAGTGCTATATATAACAAGCGAGGATTTCACCAATCAGATGATAAGCGCGATACAGAATCGCACAATGCAAAAATTCAGAGAAAAGTACCGGCATGTCGATATACTTCTTATAGACGACATACAATTTATAGCCGGGAAGGAATCCACCCAGGAAGAATTTTTCCATACCTTTAATACGCTCTATGATGCGCACAAACAAATCATCGTCTCAAGCGATCGGCCGCCTAAAGAGATACAGTCGCTGGAAGAGAGGCTCATATCCAGATTTGAGTGGGGGCTCGTGACGGATATTCAACCGCCCGATTTTGAGACACGGGTCGCCATATTAAAGAAGAAGTCCGAGAAGGAAACGATCGCGCTCCCCGAAGATGTCCTCTACTTTTTGGGGGAGAAGATAAAGTCCAACATCAGAGAGCTTGAGGGGGCGCTTATCAGGGTCGTCGCCTACGCCAAACTCATCGGTAAAGAGGTTTCTGTCGAGATGGCAAGAGAGGTTTTAAAGGATATGATCATAGAGGGTGAGAAGAAGATCACTATAGATCTTATACAAAAAAAGACTGCGGAATATTTTGACATAAAACCGTCGGATATGCGGGCAAAGAAGAGGAGTAGGGCCATCGCCTATCCGCGGCAGGTGGCGATGTACCTAGCGCGTTTACTAACAGATTTTTCATTGCCGGAAATCGGTGACCAGTTTGGTGGTAGGGATCATACGACTGTTATTCATGCTTGCGACAAAATAGAGAACGATTTAAAAGAGAAGTCAGGATTTAAAACTTTAATAGATAAGCTCATTCAGAGTATAAAAAGTTAAGAGTCTTATAATTTGTGGGGTATGTTGATAACTTTTTTAGTTGCCTGGCTTGTTGTGCGTTGTGTAACTTGTTATTATTAGCTGTGTTATACCCTTACCAACATATCAACAGGTGTTACTACGGCTATTGCTTTTTAAATATAGAAAAACAATAATAGAAGGGGGATTTTGGGGATGAAATTCACCACAACAAAAGAGATGTTAATAAAAGGTATACAAGAAGTGCAGGCAGCTATAAACACAAAATCAACCCTGCCAATCCTGTCAAATATATTAATAGAGGCTTTAGATGAGAATATCGTTCTCACAACAACCGACTTAGATATAGGGATAACATCAAAAATACCAATCAAACCGCAAATTACGGGTGCTATAACAATACCAGCAAAAAAGTTTCTGGATATTATTAAGGAATTACCAGAAAATGAAACCATACAAATATCCGTGAAAAAAAACAATCTTGTGAATGTTGAATGCGAGAAGAATATATTCAAAATCATGGGCCTGCCAAAAGAGGAATTCCCACAACTGCCGGAATATAAAGATAAAGAGTTTATTCTTATGGAGCAGAAGAAATTGAAGAAGATGATAAATCTAACCAGCTTTGCTATAAGCCACGATGAGTCGAGATATGTTTTAAATGGTATTCTATTTGTTATCAAGCCAACCAACATAAAACTTATTGCCACAGATGGCAGGCGGCTTGCTGTAATTGAGGAAAAAATGCAGCTGCCAAAAACACTCGAACGAAAAGTTGTGGTCCCGACAAAGGCGGTTAATGAGCTCGGCAGGATCTTGAAAGACGAGGGCGATGTGAAGATATCATTCGCCCAGACGCAGGTTTTTTTCGACATAGGACAAACAAGGATCGTTTCGCGCTTGATAGAAGGGGAATTTCCCAACTATGAACAAGTAATACCAAAAGAGGTGAAGGATAAAGTTGTAGTCTCAAGGGCCCTTATTCTTGCGGCGATTAAAAGGGTGGCGCTTTTCACAAATCAGGATTCCGTGGCTGTTAAAATAGAACTTGCGAAAGATAAGATCGTTGTGTCGAAAAGCACCCCATATCTCGGCGAGGCGCGCGTTGAAGTGGACGCGAATTACAAGGGCAGGGATATTACCGTCGGGTTCAACCCCGATTACTTGATAGAATTATTGAAGAGCATAGACCAGGAGACAATAAGTTTCGAGATGACAGACCCGGAGAAACCCGGCGCTGTGAGGATTGGATCAGAATACATATATGTGGTGCTTCCCATGCAGATAAACTAAACTTTTTATGAAGAAGGCCGCGACGATAGAGGAGATAGTAAAAAATGTCATAAAGAAGATGAGTGGTGGAAGCCGGCCCGGCAAAGAAGAGATCGAAAAGATGTGGGGAGAGGCTGCCGGAGAGGCCGCGACGAAACACTCAAGACCCGTGTCGTTAAAGAGGTCGGTTTTAGTTGTAAATGTTGATGGGTCGAGCTGGCTGTATGAGTTAACAACAAAAAAAAGAGATATAATAAAGAAGTTGGGGTTGGGTAGCCCGGGAAGATCTATAAAAGATATAAGGTTTAGAATAGGTGAGGTAAAATAAGGTAAAAAATATGAAAGAAAAGGAAAAGAAAGACACGAAGGATCCGGCAGGACAGACCAAAGCCGACGCGGTCAAGAAGTATGATGCGACGACGATAACAGTGCTCGAGGGCGTGGATGCGGTTCGTAAAAGGCCGGCCATGTATATCGGCGACACGACCCAGCGAGGGCTGCATCATCTCGTCTATGAAGTTGTCGACAATTCCATTGATGAGTGCATGGCGGGTTACGCTTCAAACATAGATGTCATTATCAATGCTGATAATTCCGTCTCGGTGACAGATGACGGCCGCGGCATACCTGTCGATATACATAAAACCGAGGGCAAACCAGCCGTTGAAGTGGTATTGACAAAACTGCATGCCGGTGGGAAGTTCGATCACAGGGTATATAAGGTCGCCGGCGGCCTTCACGGCGTAGGCGTAAGCGTTGTTAATGCGCTTTCGGAATGGCTCGAGGTCGAGGTCAGGCGCGATGGCAAGATCCATCACCAGGAATATGAAAAAGGCAGGACTGCATCCAAGCTGAAGGTGATCGGCTCCGCTAAGAATACCGGAACACGCGTTACATTCAAAGCAGACGAGGAGATATTCGGCAAGGGCAGCATAGTTTATAGTTTCGATACGCTCTGCAATCGCTTAAGAGAACTTGCATTTTTAAATAAAGATATAAGGATCACGCTCAAAGATGAAAGAGTGAAAGAGAAAGAGATTGAGTTTAAGTTTTCGGGCGGCATTATATCGTTCGTTGAATTTTTAAACAAGAATAAGAACGTTTTGCATAAGAAGGTGGTATATTTCTCGAAAGAAAAGGACAAGATTCAGGCCGAGGTTGCGATGCAGTATAACGATGGTTACGGCGAGAATATATTCACATTCGCGAACAACATAAATACCATCGAAGGCGGGACGCACTTGACCGGCTTTAAATCAGCCCTGACAAGGACGATAAATCAATATTGTAAGTCAAAAAATATCATAAAGGAATCTGAGGTTGGTATATCCGGCGATGATGTGAGGGAAGGGTTGACCGCCGTAATAAGTGTAAAGGTCCCGAACCCGCAGTTCGAAGGCCAGACGAAAACGAAGCTCGGTAATTCCGAAGTCGAGGGGGTAGTCGAATCGATCATAAATGAAGCGCTGGGCGGATTCCTGGAAGAGAACCCGCCGATCGCGAATAAAATAATCGAAAAGGCGGTGCTTGCCGCGCGCGCCCGCGAGGCCGCTCGTAAAGCCAGAGAGCTTACCCGGCGTAAAGGCGCTCTCGAAAGCGCGTCACTTCCAGGTAAACTTGCTGATTGCCAGGAGTCGGATCCGTCGCTATGTGAAATATACCTGGTTGAAGGAGATTCGGCCGGCGGCTCAGCTAAGCAAGGGCGCGATAGGAGATTTCAGGCGATACTGCCGCTCAAGGGTAAAATACTGAACGTCGAAAAGGCGCGCCTCGACAAAGCCCTGTCGAACGAAGAAATAAGGACGATAATTACGGCTATAGGTACAGGGATAGGTGAAGAATTTAATATCGAAAAACTCAGATATAACAAGATCATAATAATGTGCGATGCCGATGTTGACGGGTCCCACATCAGAACCCTTATTTTAACGTTTTTTTATCGCCAGATGACGGCATTGATAGAAAAAGAACACGTATATATTGCACAGCCGCCGCTTTACAAAATTAAACGCGGCAAGAGAGAAGAATATATCCAAACAGAGGACGATTATAACAATCTTTTACTGGAACTCGGAACGGAGGGCCTTACTCTTGTAAGAACGGGTGATAAGAAACAGTTTACTGACAAGCAGTTGAAGGCCATTTTAGATGCGCTTGTTGAGCTTGGGAGCCTGTCGAATGCTGTTGAGCGGCGTGGAGTGAGTTTCGCAAAATACATCAGTTTTAGACAGAAGAAGACCAAAAAACTGCCACTTTATATGGTAAAAGTGGAGTACGAGGACCATTTCCTGTATAATGACGATGAGTTGGCGGAATACATCGAAATAGATGATAGAGATGAAAAGAAGGGCAAGCAAAAGGCCGGTAAAAACGAAAAAGAAGAAACTGGCCCGGAAGACAAAACCAAAGCTGTAAGCTACATAGAATTTTATGAGGCCAGAGAGATCGAAAAGATCATCGAAAAGATCGAAAAGCTAGGTGTTGACGCCGAAGATTATAGTGAAGATGAAGAAGATGTCGTTGTAAAAGAAAAATCAAAAAAAGAACCACGAAAGCCAAAATATTCTATCAAACATGAGGAAGGCCATGAGAATTTTTATAATCTTAAGGAAGTCTTAAGATTTGTCATGAATGTCGGCAAGGAGGGGATGTCGATACAAAGGTATAAAGGTCTTGGGGAAATGAACCCGGAACAGCTGTGGGAAACTACGATGGACCCGGAGAAGAGGACGACGCTTAGGGTCACCCTGGAGGATGCCGTCGAGGCGGATGCGATGTTTACTGTGCTCATGGGCGAGGCAGTCGAACCACGCCGCGAATTTATTGAAAAGCACGCGCACGAAGTCAAGGTTCTCGATATTTAACAGCACGGTTAGTTTACAGTAAACAGGTTACAGTTAACAGCAAAAGCTTTTACTGTAAACTGTGAGCTGTAAACTGTAAACTAAAATAAGGAGTTAGCGAAGGATGTACACACGTAACGAAAAGATCATAACCAGGTATATCGAAGAGGAAATGAAGGATTCCTACATCAATTACGCGATGAGTGTAATTGTAGGAAGGGCCCTCCCGGATGTCCGGGACGGTTTAAAGCCTGTTCACAGGCGCATTCTCTTCGCGATGAGAGAGCTCGGCGTAGAACACAATAAACCGTATAAAAAATCCGCGAGAATAGTCGGTGACTGTATGGGTAAATATCACCCGCACGGGGACGCAGCGATTTACGATACCATCGTCAGGATGGCGCAGGATTTTAGTTTGCGGTATCCGCTGGTCGACGGCCAGGGAAACTTCGGTTCGGTTGACGGAGATGCGGCTGCGAGCATGCGTTATACGGAAGCGCGGCTTGCCCATATATCGGATTGGATGCTTCTCGACATAGATAAGAATACAGTCGATTTTATGCCGAACTTCGACGGGTCGTTGCAGGAACCGACGGTTTTACCGGCATGTCTGCCGAATCTTCTCGTGAACGGTTCCAGCGGTATAGCCGTGGGCATGGCGACGAATATCCCGCCGCACAATTTAAGAGAAGTCGCCGAAGCCATAGTATATGTTATCGATACCCCGGATTGCGAACCGAAAGATCTTTTGAAGAAGATAAAAGGCCCGGATTTCCCGACGGGCGGTATTATCAGAGGAACCGACGGCATAAAGAACGCCTATACTACAGGCCGCGGCATTATCAGGATCAGCGCCAAAGCCTTCATCGAAGAACAAAAGAGCGGGAAAGAAGCTATCATTATAAAAGAGATTCCTTATCAGGTGAACAAGGCAAACCTCATAGAATCTATCGCCGACCTTGTCCAGAATAAGAAAATAGAAGGCATTACGGATCTTCGGGACGAATCCGATAAAGACGGCATGAGGATCGTAATAGAGCTTCGTCGCGGCATAAACGCGAACGTTTTACTGAATCAATTATACAAACACACCCAAATGCAGGTGACATTCGGTGTGATAATGCTGGCGCTTGTTGACGGGAGGCCGCGCGTTCTGAATCTTAAAGAGGTGCTGGACGAATTTATTAAACATCGCAAGACGGTCATCGTAAGAAGAACGAAATTTGAGCTGGAAAAGGCGCAGGATCGGGCCCATATTCTCGAGGGGTTGAAGATAGCCCTTAAAAACCTGGACCGCATTATTAAAGTGATAAAAGAGTCGGCCAACCCGCAGATAGCGAAGGCGGAGTTGATGAAAAAGTTCGACCTATCCGACAAGCAGGCGCAGGCGATACTCGAAATGCAGCTGCAGCGGCTTACCGGACTCGAGGTCGACAAGATCGAGAAAGAGTACCTGGAGCTGATAAAAAAAATAGAGTTTTTAAAATCAATACTCGCAAGCGAAAAGAAGGTCCTCGAGATAGTCAAGGATGAGATGAAGGTGCTTGTTGAGAAATTTGGTGACGACCGCCGCACCGAAATAGCGCCGGCAGCCGAAGAGTTTGATATAGAGGATCTTATCGCCGAAGAGGATGTAGTTGTAATGATAAGTCATGCGGGCTATATCAAAAGGCTTCCCGTTTCAAGCTACAGAAAACAACGCCGCGGCGGCAAAGGCGTAACCGGCGCGGATATAAAAGAAGAGGATTTTGTTGAGCACCTCTTCATCGCATCGACGCATGATTATGTGCTCTTCTTCACAAACAAAGGCGTGGCGCACTGGCTGAAAGTTCACGAGATACCCGAAGCGGGTCGCACGTCGAAAGGTAAGGCGATAATTAACTTATTAGCGTTATCGCAGGGTGAAAATATAACCGCCTTTGTGCCGGTGAGAGAATTTAAAGAAGGCCGCTTCCTCATAATGGCGACGAGAGAGGGCAATATCAAAAAGACGGCATTAACGGCGTATTCGAATCCGAGGAAGGGCGGCATCATAGGCATGGGCCTCGAGAAGGGTGACGAGCTCATCGAGGTCCAACATACCGGTGGCGACGATGAAATACTTCTCGCGACGAAGAGCGGTAAGGCGATCCGGTTTAAGGAATCGCAGGTCCGCGAAATGGGCAGGTCCGCCAAGGGCGTGCGCGGCATACGCCTTGGCAAGGGCGACGCCTGCATAGCGATGGCGGTGGTTAGGGCAGATCAGACGGTGCTTACGGTTACCGGCCAGGGTTTCGGGAAACGGACGTCGTTCAAAGAATACCGGTTGCAATCCCGGGGCGGGAAAGGTATCATAAATATAAAAGTTACGGGTAAGAACGGCGAGGCGGTCGGTATGAAAACCGTTTCCGACAAAGACGAGATCATGCTGATGACGGAGAAAGGCATGATCGTCCGTTCTCCGATAAAAGATATCCGCGCGACCGGCCGATCCACGCAGGGCGTGCGGCTGATGAAGCTTGACTCCGGCGACAAAGTAGCATCCTTAGCGAAGATCGTACCGGAAGACGAAGATGAGGCAGCTGAAAAAGCGGCTGCCGCTGCCAAGCCGGTCAAGGCGATAGAACCAAAGCAAGAGAAAAAAGAAGAACCGCAGAAAGAAGCTAAGGCCGAAGAGAAACCGAAGCAGGTACCAAAAAAGAAGGTAAGGCGCAAATAAAGCGTCCCCATCGTCTAGCCTGGTCTAGGACATCAGATTTTCATTCTGACGACTGGGGTTCAAATCCCCATGGGGACGCCAATTAACTTTTGGCCTCCGCCAAAAACTTTTGTCTGGTTTTTGGCTCCGGCCTGCCAACAAGCAAAACAATGGCAGGGCTAGCGCCCAAAAGTTTTTAAAGGGAAACGTAGTTTCCCTTTAATGTATTCCTTCCTCATCCAAAATGATTGTTTAAGAGGGCAGAGCATGTGTGGGATAATTGGTTACATAGGTAAGAGGCGGGCGCAGGATGTCATAATTAAAGGTTTGAGCCGCCTGGAGTACAGAGGTTATGATTCCGCAGGTATTGCAACTATCGAAAACGGTAAGATAAGCCTTCTTAAAAGACAAGGCAAACTGCGCATCCTTATTGATGAATTAAAAAATAAGCCTGTTAAGGGGAATATCGGTATCGGCCACACAAGATGGGCCACGCATGGAGCGCCCAGCGACGCAAACGCACATCCCCACACAGATTGCACAGGCGATATCGTCCTGGTTCATAATGGTATCATAGAAAATTACCTCGAAATAAAAGAAGCCCTCATAAGGGAAGGCCACAAATTTTCTTCACAAACTGACACTGAAGCAATAGTCCACTTGGTGGAAAAATTCTACAAAGGTGACCTGGAACAGGCGGTATTGAAGGCGGTGAAACTGTTAAAGGGATCATACGCCCTGGTAGCTATGCACAAAAACGAACCCGATCGGTTGATAGGGGCCCGGTGCGACTCGCCGCTGGTAATTGGCGTCGGAGACGGTGAAAATTTTCTGGCAAGCGATGTCCCGGCCGTTCTAGATTATACCAAAGAAGTGATATATCTCGAGAACCATGAGATTATCTCCATGACAGCCGGCGCTGTGACAGTCAAAGATCTTTCCGGGTGTATTGTAAGAAAAAAATCATCGAAGATCAAATGGGATATAAGCCAGGCAGAGAAGTCGGGCTACAGTCATTTCATGTTAAAAGAGATATATGAGCAACCTGAGATCCTCAGGAACATTATCGACGAGAGGCTTAAAGATAATAGGGTAAGGTTTGATGAGCTGGATATCGAGGATAAAAAGTTTAAAAGTTTCAAAAAAATAGCGATCGTTGCATGCGGTACAGCTTATCATGCCGGCTTAACGGGTAAATATATGCTCGAAGAGTACTGCCGCATGTCGACCTGGGTGGATACCTCGAGCGAATTTCGCTATCGCAATCCGATGGTTGATAAGGACACGCTTGTCATAATAGTATCGCAATCGGGCGAAACAGCGGATAGCCTCGCGGCGCTTAGAGAAGCGAAAAAGAAGGGTGCTACTGTCCTTGGAATATGCAATGTCGTCGGAAGCTCGATCGCGAGAGAATCTGACGGCGTTATCTATACCCACGCGGGGCCCGAGATCGCGGTTGCCTCCACCAAGGCCTACACAGCACAATTGGCGGTATTTTATCTTTTGACGATCTATCTGGCGGCTTTAAGAAAAACCGTATCTATTTCGAAATTAAATTTTCTTATCAAAGAGTTTAAAAAGGCGCAAGTGTTGATGAGTGAGCTTATCGACGAATACAGGTCTGACTACAATATACTTGCGGCATATGCCCAGGAATTCAAGAGATATTATCTCGAAAGGCATAATAAATCATATTTCCTATACCTTGCCAGGAATATCAACTATCCTAATGCCCTTGAGGGGGCATTGAAACTTAAAGAGATATCCTATATCAGCGCAGAGGGCTATCCTGCCGGAGAAATGAAACACGGGCCGATCGCTCTCATCGACGAGAACCCATGGGTTGTCTGCATAGCTGTAAAATCCAAGACTTATGACAAGATGTTATCGAATATCCAGGAGATAAAAGCGCGCGGCGGCATAGTGATAGCGATCGTTACAGAGGGCGACAAAGAGATTTTACATTACAACATTAACTATTTGATAGAAGTTCCGAAAATAGAGGAACTTTTCTCGCCACTATTGGTTGTAGTACCGCTCCAGCTTCTGGCGTATTACGTTGCGAAAGAGTTCGGCTACGATATCGACCAGCCGCGTAATCTGGCCAAATCCGTAACCGTCGAATAAAAAGGTCGCACCCATTTATTATGGCAGGCACGCTATATATAGTTGCAACGCCCATCGGCAATCTCGAGGATATTACTTTTAGGGCCATAGAGATTCTTAAGAAAATCGATTTAATCGCCGCTGAAGACACTCGCCACACCAGGATCCTGCTTGATCGCTACCAGATAAAAACTCCGACGACAAGTTATTTCGAATACAATAAAGTCCGAAAAACCGACTACCTTTTAAAGGTTTTGAAGGAAGGCAGATCCGTTGCGCTCGTATCGGATGCAGGCACTCCCGGCATCTCGGACCCGGGCTACAAAATAATTCGCGAGTGCATCGATAATAATATACCCGTTATCCCGATCCCCGGGCCGTCCGGGATCATAACGGCGCTTACAATTTCCGGTAAACCGACCGATAAATTTACATTTGAAGGATTTTTATCGAATAAATCCGCACGGAGAAAAAATCAGCTGAAGAGATTAAAAGACGAAGAGAGGACGGTTGTGCTTTACGAATCTCCGCATCGAATCATAAAATTATTGGACGACATTTTAGAGGTTTACGGAGACGTAGAGATAGTTCTCGCCAGAGAGCTTACTAAAAAGTTTGAAGAGGTAAGGCGCGAGAAAACATCCCTCCTCATTGCACATTTTAAATCCATGCCTCCCAAGGGCGAATTTATAGTTATCATATGAAAATGAAAAGCAGCAAAGTAGGTTAACGGGAGGTAATTTCCCTATTTTTCCTAAACCTTTTTGCTGTTATAATATATTCCACAACGGCAATGAGCTAAAGTAATTTATCGGAGGGTGAAAATAAAATGCTTAATAGAAAGTCAATTTTAATCACCGGCGGTACCGGTTCATTTGGCAAGAAATGCGCGGAGATAATCCTTAAGAGATACAGGCCAAAGCGCCTTATTATTTTCAGCCGGGATGAGTTAAAACAGTTTGAGATGGCGCAGCAATTTCCAGGTTTGAAATATCCTTGCATACGCTACTTTATTGGAGATGTAAGAGACAAGGAACGCTTGTGCTGGGCGTTCCATAATGTTGACTATGTTATACATGCCGCAGCTTTAAAGCAAGTTCCTACCGCTGAATACAATCCATTTGAAGCCGTTAAGACAAATATTTTAGGCGCACAGAATGTAATCGATGTAGCTATCGATCAGGGTGTTAAAAGGGTCATTGCATTAAGTACGGATAAAGCTGCCAACCCGATCAACCTCTATGGGGCAACAAAGCTATGCTCGGATAAGCTATTCATTGCGGGAAATTCATACGTAGGCCAGGATACTACAATTTTCAGCGTAGTAAGATATGGGAACGTATTTGGCAGCCGGGGCAGCGTAATCCCGTTTTTCATGCAATGCCGTGAAAATGGTGTGCTACCTATAACCGATCCTCGCATGACCCGCTTCTGGATTACGCTGGAACAGGGTGTTGATTTCGTCCTGAACCGCCTCGAAACCATGACGGGCGGAGAGCTTTTTGTACCCAAGCTCCCCAGTATTAATATCATGAATTTGGCAAAAATAATTGCTCCGGAATGCAAAATTAAGATCGTAGGAATTCGCCCGGGCGAGAAGCTTCACGAGGTTATGATCCCGAAAGACGAGGCGAGAATGGCTTTCGAATTTAATAATTACTATGTGATTCAACCGGATTTTGCTTTATTAAAGAAAAAATTTCGAAACAATGGCAAACGAGCTTTGCCGGATGATTTCGAATACAATTCCGACACCAATCCATGGAAATTGACACCCGCAGAAATAATGAAGATCGTCAAGAACCTATAATTACTTACGATAAGTAATGTATCGACGAAAAAACCCGGCGAAGTAAGGTAAACGCAATGAACATTTTGCATATAACCAATGACTATTTTAATTCGCTGGTTTATAAGCAATTAAATTATAGGTTATTAGCAAATAATGTGAACTCTTTTGTCTTTGTGCCCTCCGCAAACAGGGACGCATATAAAAAAGATAGAAATGTTTTTCAATCCAAGTGTTTTAATAGAGTAGATAGGTTCTTTTTTTTAAGGAAACAGAGAAAAATCGTTAAGGAGCTTCGGAAAAAAATCGCAGAGTTAAATCCGGATATACTTCACGGACATTTTATTTTCTCAAGCGGATATGCCTGCATGCAGATTAAGAAAGAATATAATATTCCTTACATAGTAACTGCCCAAAGCGCAGACGTAAACATATTTTTTAAGTACATGATCCATCTTCGTGGCACCGGCATTCAAGTCATGCTTAATGCGGATAAGGTGGTGTTCTCAAGCCGTACACTTAGGGATTTTGTGATAAGCAGGTATGTACCCGCAAAGCTGAGAAGCAGAATATTAGAAAAAACTGTTCTGAAACCATTTGGGATAGATGATTTTTGGCTCAAAAATTTGGGTACAAAATACAGGAACACCCACGATAAAATACTGCATCTTATAACAGTGGGTGTCATCAATAGAAATAAAAACCAGTTAACGGTAGCAAGGGCTGTTAATTTTTTAAATGGTTGCGGCTATAAGCCAATATATACGGTTGTAGGTGAAATTAAGGATGAAACAATATATCGTAAGTTGATAAAGTATCCTTTTGTAAGGCATATACAAAACTGTCCTAAAGAGGAATTGATAGAGCACTACCGGCAAGCAGATATTTTCGTGATGCCTTCAATAACCGAAACATTTGGGCTTGTGTATGCCGAAGCCATGAGTCAGGGGTTACCCGTCATATATAGTGCCGGGCAGGGATTTGACGGGCAATTCCACGAAGGTGATGTCGGTTATCGCGTTGATTGCTTAAATACGGATGAGATCGCGCAAAGAATTATCGATGTTTACAGTAATCACAGGAACTTATCGGAGAGATGCGTGCGGTTGAGCAATAAATTTGATTGGGGAGATATTACAGAAGCGTATATTGATCTTTATAATGAAGCTATCAAAAAATAGACAAACACTTAATGCCATGGTCTTCTTATAGCTGCAGGCACATTAATTTGGTAAAATGAAAAAAATTGCTTTTATCGTTAAAACCTCTTCGTTGAAGTATGATGATCGCATAAGAAAAGAAGCCATAACTTTATCGAAAAATTCCGAGGTTAAAATATTCGCATTACTTGCGAACAATAAAGAAGACGAGGGGGTTACGTCATATGGGATCCCCTACAAGTCATTTGGACTTAAAACAAGGCAAAAATTACCACCCGCAAAATATACGTTTCTAAAAACGATTGATTTTTATTTAACGGTTAAAAAGCATTTAAAAATATACGATATCATTTGGGCGCATAATGTGGAGACTTTTTTATTTCCAGCATTACTGCGTAATCGTAAAATAGTGTGGGATCTGCATGAAATTCCGCAACAGCTTGAAAACAATATTGTTAAAAAACTATTCCGCTTCATTGAAAAAAGATGCGCATATATTATTCATGCTAACGAAAATAGAATTGAATACTTAATTAGAAAAAAAGTCATTAGTGATCCGAAAAAGCACCTGGTAATGAGGAACTTCCCGGACATGCAATTTGAACAGTCAGTTCTAAAAGATGAAAGATATGATGAGTTTCGAAAATGGCTGGGTCCTAGCAGGTTCGTTTATTTACAGGGGTTGCAGGGGAAGGATAGATTCCCGCGTGAAACGATCGAAGCCATAATGAAAACAGATAATTTAAAAGCTATTGTTGTCGGAAGCTTTGACGCACAGACAAAGGTCGGGCTATTCCAATCATATGGTGATTTGCTGTATCGGAAAGTTTTTTTCCGCGGGATGGTCGATCAGCTAATGACGCCAAGCTATATCAAGGAATCCTTATTCAGTATTGTATTATATGACGCAACCAATCCGAATAATAGATATTGTGAACCGAACAGGATGTACCAGTCAATAATTTTTGAAAAACCTGTAATAGTGGGTTGTAATGAACCAATGAAAGAACTGGTAACTAAATATGGTTTTGGCGTATCTCTTAGCGGCGATGGAAGGAATACTATAGAAATAGTGGATGCAATAAACAAAGTATTGGATAAATATGAAATATATGTTGATAATATCAGCAAATATAAAAACAAAATTACATGGGCGGGACAGGAGAAAGTTTTAACGTCAATTGTTTCCGAATAATATCAATTTTTGGGCTTGATCAATGCTTCAATATCAGTAATCTTATTAAATAGAAATAATAAACCAAGAGAAATCAGTCTTAGGTTAGGATGTTTGACCAAATAAAAGAATACCTGAAATAGGTACCTTGGCCTCATCAATAATCGGTGATGCTCTTTTGAAATGAATAATTCAAATTGTTCCAGGTCAGTGACTTCATCCGTTCGTATATATGGAGTTTTTTTATCAATATCCCATGCCCCGATCAATGTATTATTCTTTTTTGCTTCTTCATAAACTTGGGTGCCGGGTAAGGGTAATAACGGATAAAAAGTAAAAGTATCAGGTGATATTTTTTCAATAAAACGAAGTGTTTCATTGCGCGTCTTCTTCGTTTCACCCGGATACCCGAATACCCAGCTTGTTTGGCATAAAATCCCGGATTTTTTTGTATGGAAACAGGCGCTTTCGTTCTGTTCGATGGTTGTTTTTTTATTCATATAGTCAAGCATTACCTGAGAGCCGGACTCCATACCGTAACTAATCGAACGAACACCCATACGCTTGAACTTTTTAAGGAGTTCCGGCGAAATTTGATCAACACGGCTTCGTAATCGGAATTCCAATTCGAATTTACTCTCAATCACTCTGTCAGCGATTTCTTCGGCACGATCCCTATTAACGGTAAATGTGTCATCCATAATTTCGATAGCATTTATTCCTCGATTAACCATCTCACTTATGTCCTGCATGACTTTGCCGGGAGTATGCGCCAAAAGCCGTGAGCGGCCCGGTGAAAAACAAAATTTACAGGAAAAGGGACAAATACGGCTTGTAAGCAGCGCGTCCATATTTTTACGTGAACTCATAATATTGAAATATAAGTGGTTTGTGTACATGTCTTTGAGTGGTTCGCGTGATGGCGCTATCAGCCCTTCCGCGGTTTCCGGTAATACGGGATCCTGATTTTTATTGAACATACCATTGTCGATATAGCATAATCCGGGGATATCTTTGATTGTCCTGTTCCCATTCATAAAATCAATAAAATCAATAATAGAAATTTCGGCCCAGCCGCTTAAGAAATAATCTGCATGAGTAAACAAAGACAGGCTTTCTTGCGGTGCCGCTGTAATATGCGGGCCCCCGAGTAATATCGGGACGTTAACGGTCTTTTTAAGTATTTCGGTTAAATAATGAACAACAGTCAAATAGGTGGAATAAACGGTTATCCCGATGAGGTCAGGATTTATTCGTGCGGCCTCTCGCGCTATTTCACCATTGCTAAGCTGTAGGGTATGAGCGTCGAGAATAATAACTTGATGGCCGGCGCCGAGGAGCGGTGTTGCCAGGTACATAAGGCCTAATGGAGGTAATGCCATGACGCGGCGAATCGATCCGCCCTTAATGATCTTAAGTGCGCCATGATCGGAATATGCTCTTGAAATAACGGTGCTTTTAAACTCAGATGGCTGTATCAGTAAAATCCGCATAGAGGATCATCCCTGCATCGGCAAGAAAATCATTAAAACCTAATAGAACTTCTGCTCCTGCCAGTATTCATAGAATTTGCCTTTTCTGTCCAATAGTTCATTAAGGCTGCCCTCTTCTATAAATCTGCCGTCATCTATTACTATAATTTTATCCGCATTTTTTATGGTGGAAAGCCTGTGGGCAATAACAATAGCAGTCCTGTCCTTCATAGCCTCATCGACCGCCTCTTGAATCAACCTTTCTGTTTTTGTATCCAAAGAACTGGTGGCCTCATCTAAAATCAGTATCTCACAACCCTTAAGCAGCGCACGCGCAATAGCAACTCTCTGTTTTTCTCCGCCTGATAACCTGATCCCCCTGTCTCCTATACATGTATCGAGCTTATCCTGTAAACTCATTGCGAAATCATAAAGCCTCGCCTTCTTAACTGCATCCAACAATGCTGCCTCGGAGACATCCAGGCCGTAAGCGATATTGTTCTTTAATGTATCGTTAAAAAGCAGGGTATTCTGTGCCACAAGTGCCATATGTTTTTTTATAGAACTTAAAGTAAATGCCCTTATATCGATATCATCAATAAATATGGAACCAGGCGGGCAATCGTAAAAACGCAAAATAAGATTTATAATCGTTGTTTTTCCTGATCCCGTCGGTCCTACGATGGCGGTTGCCTTGCCTTTTTCTATGCGGAAACTTATATCTTTTAGTATCTTGCGTTCATCTTTATAATTAAAATTTAAATGTTTAAACTCTATATCTTTGCTTAAACCTGAGAAATTCTTAGTCCCTTCCGGAATGAAAAACTTATCTTTACCGTCCAGGATATCTAAAATTGAAGCAACGGGCCCGCTTGCTGTGGCAAAAAAAGTTTTAAATAAATTAACGTTGGCAAATGCCCTCTGGAACATTCTGAGCACATAAAAAAATACCAGGAAGCCTGCGAGCCGGTTTATTTTCTCATTAGCAAGAATGAAAGACATCGCCCCAACCAGAAATACAACTGCTACCAGAACAGTAATCTCCTGTATCGGATTTACAAGGTACTGCTTTTTATCCATGCTGAATTCCATATCTTCTATCTGCTTACTTACTAAGGCAAAATGCCTGCTTTCTTCTTTTTCTCTTGAATATAGTTTCACCAACGGCATACAGGATAATATGTTAGAAATTTTTCCTCCCAGGTCATTATAGAAAACAACATAGTTCTTCGAAGTTTCCCTGAGCTTGTTAACCAATATTTTCATAACAAAGCCTAAAACAGGTAATATCGTGATAACGATTATGGATAACCTCCAATCGATCATTATCATAATAGTCAAATAGACTATCAATAAGAAAACCTGGGTAAGCAGATCGGCTGCACCTTTTAATTGCTGGGTAACAAAGCTGGTAAAGTTTATCAATATATTGCTTAAATGACCTGCGTTGCTTTGGTCAAAATACATTTTTCCAAAGGTCAGATAACGGTCAAAAATCATCTTTCTCATTGAATTTGAACCTCTTCTTAGCTGGCGGGAAATCAATATGACATAAGTGTATTGAAAAATATTCTTTAAAACGGCCGAAATGAAAATAATGCTTATTAGGAATATGAATATGGAAATATTCGACATAACAAAGAATCTGGATAAAAATAATACCGCCATTCCTAAAATAGGCATACTTTGAACAAATGTAAAATCCATGCTGAGTATCCCCTTAACCATAGGTATTAAAACACCCACGCTTATACCTTCAAATATGGCTGCCAAACACGACAAAAATATAGCAGCCACAAAAGAACCCGGGTTTATTTTAATTTTTACAAGAAATTCCCTCAGCTTAACAAGTCTATTGTAACTTTTTACCATATGGATAATGTAGCAAAAAGACACATTAAAGCAAAGACAAATATTCCGCATTAGATGACTACCCCTTGCATGGATATCGAGCACCTGTCTTTGGGCGGGGGCATTTAGCATTGATTATTAGGGGGGTGTCATATATAATCTAGGTATAGTATGATATGCGTATAAAAACTGGGGGGGGCAGGCATGAAGAATCAAGAACATATACAAAACGGCCTGGTGGAATATGCCAATATCATAATCAAAAGAAAAAAACTTATTCTAGCCATATTCTTTATAACGGTGTTCATTTCTGCCACAACCAGCTTTTTTCTACCCAAGGCCTATAAAGCAACTGTTTCGATGATGGTAGAGGAAGAGCAACCCGCAGGAAAACAGGCGGCTTCCCAGCCGAGCATTAATTTTGCTGAAAACAGAGCTTTATTAAAATCAAATTTAATTTTAGCGAAAATCATTCAGGATCTGCATTTAAAAGACCCATCGGGCAAGGCCCTAACCGAAGAAGCCCTATCGAAAAAGTTGAAAGTGGCAACGCTTGCAAAAACAAATTTGATTGAGCTTACAGTAACCCACGCTAAACCGCAGGAGGCAAAGGAAATAGCCAATGCCTGGGCTAATGATTATGTGGAATATGACCAGGAATTAATCTCGGGGGAAGTTAAACGCGCCCAAGATCTTGTTGCCGATCAATTTAAAATTGCCAGCGAGAACTTATTTAAGGCGGAAGAAAAATTAAATGATTTTAATAAAAAATATAAACTGGATTTAATGAACGCGGAATTGGATATTAAGAAAACAGCGCTGAATAGTTATAAAAACGAGCTTGTTGGTATCATGTTAGGATTAAAGACCAAAGAAGACCTTCTCTGCGAGCTTAAAAAACAGGTAGCAATGCAGGAAAAATTTACTATCATTTCTAAGGCAATAACCGATGATGCGCTATGGCAGGCGTTTTCCAAAGAAAAGAACAGTTCCGAGATAAATAATAGCAGCTTAAAAAGCGAAGTTGTAAATCCTATTTATCAGGATTTAGAGACGCGTATTGTAAATACGAATATAGAGATAAATACTTTAAAGCCAAGGATAGAGTACCTGAATAAATCCATTGAAGCTATTACAGGTGAAAGCGCGGACTTGGAAAACGATATTATTCAGGAAAAATTTGAATTAACTCAGTTAACGCGAGAAATAGATATTTATAAGAAGGCTTACAGTATTTTTTCGAACAAAATTGAAGAAACACGCTTTTTAAAGACGAATCAGTTTGAGAGGATGAGAATAGTATCACCCGCAATTACCCCTAATGACCCCACAGGCCCCGGCGTGATCCGTATGGCAGCAGCCGCAGGAATATTAAGCTTAATGCTGGGCGTATTCCTGGCTTGCCTTATGGAATCCTGGTCGAAAATGAATAAAGAAAGGGTTAAGTAATCTAAAAAAATAGGTTTGAATCACGTGAATACAATATTAAGCCGAAATAAAAACTACACCCGCGACAAACGTATTTTTGATTTAGTGGTTACCTTTTTTTTATTAGTCATTCTTTCACCTCTTTTTCTTCTGATCGGATTTATGGTACGAATAATGATCGGAACACCGGTGTTTTTCCGGCAAAATCGCTCCGGGAAGGATGGCAAGCCTTTTATTATTAATAAATTTTGCACTATGACGAACGAACGAGGCAAGAATGGAAATTTACTGACCGATGCAGATAGGCTAAATCCGTTGGGCCGTTTTTTACGCAGGACAAGCATGGATGAGTTGCCGGAATTATTGAATGTGATTAAGGGTGAAATGAGCCTGGTCGGACCCCGGCCATTATTAATGCAGTATCTTGACAGGTATACTCCTGAACAGATGTGCAGGCACAATGTTAGGCCTGGAATTACCGGCTGGGCGCAGGTGAATGGCCGCAATGCCATCAGCTGGGAAGAAAAGTTCCAGTTGGATGTATGGTATGTTAAAAACCAATCATTCTGGCTTGATTTGAATATACTGTGGCTTACTGTATACCGGGTTTTACAGCGGCAAGGAATCAGCCAGAAGGGGCAGGCGACATGCCAACCCTTTAAAGGCCGGAAGGAATAATTATGAGAAAAAAATTTGACATGGGCAAAGACGTAAAAATTCATCCTTATGCAAAAATCATCCACTCGGGTATTAATTTAAAGATAGATGATTTTGCGCAAATTGATGATTTTGTTTTTATTTATGCCGGGAAGATGTGCCGGATCGGAAAATTCACCCACATATCCTCATTCACAAGCATAATTGGCGGCGGTGAGTTTATTCTTGAGGATTTTGCCGGATTAAGCGCCGGCTGCCGTATTATTACAGGTTCAGATGATTTTTCCGGCGGGTTTCTTTCAAATCCGACCATTCCGGCAAAATATAAAAATGTAGTTCTGGGTCGGGTTATCATCAGGAAACACGTTATTATCGGGACCAACTCTGTTATACTTCCAGGGGTGACGGTAGGCGAGGGGGCCACGGTCGGGGCCATGTGTTTGGTTAGTAAAGATCTGGACCCATGGGGTATTTACATTGGCCCGCAGGCAAAAAAGGTCGGTATGCGCGATCGAGGCGGAGTTTTATCCCGCGAAACCCAATTTCTTAATGAATTGAAACAAAACCCTTTTCCCCGGCTTGAGCTGGAATAAACATTTGGAAAATATGATACCATTAGTAAGAACCAATATTCCTCCCCGGGAAGTTTTGATACCGAAGCTTGAAGAAGTTTTGTATAGCGGTTATATTGCACAAGGTGAGCAGGTAGAGAATTTCGAAAAAGCATTCGAAACTTATATAGGAAATGGTAATTCTTTATCATTAAATTCAGGCACAGCCGCACTTCACATTGCTTTGATACTGGCAGGAGTGAAAAAAGAGGATGAGGTAATTTCGACAGCCCTGACGGCGGAACCAACCAATGCGGCGATCAAGATGGTTGGGGCAAAAATCAGATATGCCGATATTGATTATAATACGGGGAGCATTGACCCTGGATCGATAGAAGCAAATATCAATAAAGCAACAAAGGCGATAATGGCGGTTGATTATGCCGGAATACCTGTAGATGTAGCTTCAATACAAAAAATATCTGAAAAATATAATATACCTGTAGTACATGACGCGGCTCATGCTTTGGGAGCTAAATTTAGCGGGCTAAAGACAGGTAATCATTTTCCCTATACCGTTTTTTCTTTTCAGGCTATTAAGCATATAACTACGATAGATGGGGGAATGTTACAAATATTATCTAAGGAAGAATATGAAAAGGGAAAGCTGATCAGATGGTTTGGAATAGATAGAAGATTAAGCAGGTTTGATGGCAATATACGATTTCAGGGGTATAAATACCATATGAATAATGTGAATGCCACAATAGGATTGGTACAGTTGGCTAATGTTGACGCTATTATAAACGCACATATTGAGAATGGAAAATATTTTGATAAGGAGCTTAAGGATTTATCAGGGGTTGAATTACTGCATTATTATCCTCATAGCGAACCATCCTATTGGTTATATACAATGAAAGTTGAGAATAGGGAAGGGTTTATACGAAAACTGGCAGAAAATGGAATAATGGCTTCTGAGTTTCATAAAAGAAACGATTTACATGCCTATCTGAATGATTTTAAAGAAGAGCTTCCTTGCTTGGATCGTTTCTACAAAAAACTTGTTCATATTCCTTGCGGATGGTGGGTTACTAACAAAGACCGAGAAAAAATTCTCGAAACAATAAAAGAAGGATGGTAACATCCAGCGTTATGATCCCATTATATAAACCTTATATGCCGGCCGAATTGCCTGAGTTGAATGCGATATTGCATTCAGGCGCTCTGGCCTATGGAGAAAAAGGTAAGCAATTTGAACAAAAACTAAGCTCATTTATTGGAATTGAACAATTAATAATTGTAAACTCCTTTAACTCGGCTGTTTTAGTCGCGCTTTCCACGCTTGGAATAAAATCGGGAGATGAGATTATCGCATCACCCATGGCTTGCCTGTCCTCCAATCAACCACCTGTAACAATCGGTACAAAAGTTATTTGGGCAGATGTTGATCCTGCAACCGGAACACTTGACCCCGAAAGCGTAAAACAAAAGATCACATCGAAAACTAAAGCTATTCTTCACAATCATTTTTGCGGATATCCCGGCTATATTGATGAATTAATGCGCTAGGTAA
>JBAZUO010000005.1:0-80163 GCA_041661345.1 Candidatus Omnitrophota bacterium
TATTCAGAAGATCGATAAGAGCTCTTGAAGTTTTAGGGTCCAGCCCTGCAGTCGGCTCGTCAAGTAAAAGGACGTCTGGGCCCGAGATCAAAACCGACGCCATCGCAACTTTACGCTTCTCCCCTATGCTTAATTGATGCGGCATCCTATCAACCAGTTCCTTAATGCCGAAGATTTCCACAATAGAATCAAAGATCGGTTTGATGGCTTCATGATCAAACCCGAAATTAAGCGGGCCGAACAAGATCTCTTCTTTTACGGTCGGGCAGAACAACTGAACGTCCGGGTTCTGAAAAACAAGGCCCACTTTGCTCCTGAAATAATGGTTAAAATTTTCATCGGAAAGAGATCTCTCATCCAGTTCTTTGCCGAACGCATTTACGATACCTCTGTCGGGGAAAAGAAGCCCGTCAAGAATATGTAAAAGTGTAGATTTGCCTGAGCCGTTCGCACCTATGACGGCAATCCTCTGTCCTTGCTCAACCGTAACGTCAATTCCGCGTAAGGCGGGAAATTTCCCGAGATACGAAAAATGGACATCCTCCAATTTAAAAATTACGTCGCTCATAATATATTAAATTTCCATTTATCGCCCAGGATTATAAGCCCGGCCGATACGAATACGACAAAAAATAACCACACCCAGTCTCTTGGCCTCGCCCTGAAATCATTTATGACAACGGGCTCACCGGAATAACCTCTCGCAAGCATAGCGCCGTAAACCGCTTCGTTCAGCCGGTAAGACCTGTGCCAAAGCGTTGCTAAGTTCCAGGCCACCATATGCTGCCCCTTTTTGTAATGAACCTTTCGCCCTACACGGGATTTAATCGCGAGGTAGGTATTCTCGACTACTTCCATAAAGAGATAGATATATCTATAGCACATACCCAATGTCATAACAAAAACCTGGGGTATTTTGAATATACGCAGAACCCTTAGCAGTTCGAAATGTTTTGCGGTAATACTCAATAGGACCGTGAAAGATACCGAGGTGATAACTCGCGTAATGAATAATAGCGCGCCGAATAATCCCTGGCGGGTGATAATAAGGTTTAATCCGAATATTTTAAAAACAGCTATCGCGTCTCCGGGCGTAAATACGCTGAATAACGCCGGTATCGCAATAAAAAGAGAAAAGAGCGGTATGAATATCCAGGTCCTTTTTAAAAAGAAACCTAAATTGATCTTTGAAAAATAGGCAAGCGCGAGACACAATATATACAGGAATAAAGAAACGGCTATGCTCTTTGTGAAAAGCACCGTCAAAAGAAAAATAGCAAATGTAACCAGCTTCACCCTCGGATCTATCGATTGCAGGAAGCCGTTTCGCGATGCGTATTTGTCGGAAAACACGGATTCTTTTAAGAAACATAGAGCGCTCGTGATAGAGCGCTCTATGAAATTATTATGTTTTACCCTAGGCATCAATCCTCTTTTTTTACCAATGTCCTGCATATGCCTACTATTACAACAACGATCATACAGATCCCTGTGATAGCGGATATTATATAGGCAAAGCTCAAATGTGGCAAGCCTTTCTCTTCCCATCCCTTAAAAGCATAATCGGGAATAGGCGCGTTCCATATGCTGGCGAGTTTTCCCAGGCCTTGCGGGATATATCCCACAAGCTCTTTCATCTCCTCAGCGCCCCACTCGCCCCATGCAGAACCCGCCTTAAAATGGTCGGGTAGTATGAGCCCTACGGGAGAAAGAATAATCAGTATTGCCAATCCTATCCAAAGTTTGGTTGTAATCTTCATGATTATATCCTCCCTTCTTCAAGTAAAGTTATGTCCTGTTTTTGTACATATTTAACGACAAGCGCGGTAACTATAGCCTCCACCCACCCGAACACAAGAAGGTGCTCACCTAACATGGCGGGAAGAGCGACATTCAGCCCATAAGGACAGTATAAAGCCTGTCCGTCGGCGGTATGATGCAGCAGCGGTTGAATGCCGAATTCAAAGCCGGCGAAGGCCGCGGCCACATTAATAGCAATATAGCCGGCAATTCCAGCGGCTATAACTCTCCTTGTAGAATTTATAGGTGAATTAAGGCTTACTGCCTTATATAGATAGTACCCCACGAACGGCAAGACAAAAGCCATATTAAAGCAATTAGCGCCAATCGCGGTAATACCTCCATCGCCAAATAAAAGCGCCTGAACCACCAAAGCAACGGTAATGGCTATACATGCCGCCCAAGGGCCGAGAAGTATCGCTACAAGGACACCGCCGACCGCGTGCCCGGTAGTTCCACCCGGGATAGGCACATTGAACATCATTATGACGAAGCTGAACGCCGCGCCTATCGCCAAAAGCGGCACCTGCTTTGCGCTAAGTGTTTTCTTAACAATCTTTGAAGCAATTGCCCATATCGGCGCCATCACGATATAGAAAAATCCGCACGTCGCCGGCCCTAAGTACCCATCGGGTATATGCATAACTCTATTCTCCTCTCTTGTTAGAAATCCAACTGGCCTCTCATGCCGTACACAAATACCGCGTCCGAATTCCCGACGCCATGAGGATTCCATATCCACTGGACATCCGGGGTAATAGCAAGCCATTTGAGGATCTGCAGTTTATAATACAATTCCAGATGGCCCTCCGGTTCGCCTCCGGTATTCTCGACGCCGGCATCCTTATATTGTTTGCTAGGGAATATCTGGCCTATGCCAAAAGCTGCAACGTCATCGGGCCTGTTCCAGGGCTTACCTATTACCTGCATACCTCCTGACCATGATGCCTCGCATTGCGCCGCATTCGGATTGGTGCTGGCAAGCTGAAGTTCCGGTTTCTGCCAACCGAACCTGACAAATACTCCAAAGACATCCGTAACCATCTGGTCGAAGCTTAAACCGAACCCCGTATTGGCATTTATATGATTATCGGCTGTTTCACCCGCCGCGGCAAGCTTAAAATGATTAAGATCATTGAACCACCAGTAGAACCTATAATTTCCATCCCACTGTTCCTTATCGATATTGAATATTTTGGAAGGCTTGACATTGAGTTGGGCCGACACGAACGGCCTCGAAAAGACCTCTTCCCAGCTGTTGTCGGCGTTAAAATACGTCATTTCCAATGAAAGATACGACATCACCTCGGGAGCAAGAATAAGACGCATACCCAGGGCATTATCATTGGGCCATTCTACGGCCGGATTCTGTTTGAACATACGGCCGAGGAACTGAGTGCATTCATCGTGGGCATACTCGTTCTGGTCTATATAATTTGCCGGATCCATCTTACCGGCTGTAACTGCAATCTGTTTATTGAACAGGTAATGCTCGTACCATAATTCCGTCACGGGTACATTAGAGCTGGTATCATTCTGGTCTCTATTGACGTTAGAGTAAAGCGATAGTTCACCTTCGGCGCCCTGGCCCTGCCCAGGTTCAAGATGTATAAGGGCAAGGCCCCAATCATCGAAGGCTTTCCTTATGAATATATCACTGGACCACGCGGCGTCACATCTCGATGCTTCGCTCTCTCCCGGCGCATTAGCTTTGGGAGTACCCTGTATGACAAATGTGGCGTCGGCCGTTATTTCAATACCGCACGGCGGAACCTTCAGCCCCTCACCCGGCGTGTATGAAATAAGCGACTCTTTGATCTGGGCCACGGTCGACCCCTGGGACGTTATCGCGCAACTCTGAGATTCGATCTTCTTTTCGAGCTCAACGACGCGCGCCTTCAAAGCATCCACCTCTGCAAGTTTTGCCTTGAGGACCGATAACTCAGCCATAAGCTCCGCTTCACTGGCAAATATCGGTGAAGCAGAAAAAATAAAACATGCAATTAATGCCATACAAACCATCCTAAATATATACTTCAACACCTTATCCCCCTTTCTTATTTTCTTATGCAGACTTTTTTTCGATTCGTATTGAGTCAATATAAAACTCTTCCCACTTTTCAAGCTCAAAGTCAGGGCTATCACACTTCGGGCATTTAAAGGTGGGTTTCGCGCTCTTCCAGGTATTACCGCACTTTTTGCAATGAACGCAAAATGCGGATATACTCACATTTAACACTACGTTCTTATAGCCTTCATCCTCCGAGATCAATAAGAACGTATCCTTCAGCCTTTCAGGGGTAACATGGCTAAAAGGACTTAAATAAACATCAACAATTATCGTTTTATTTTTATTACTTGCTCCCGCCTTCTTCTTTACGCCATCGAGTATTTGATGGGCATATTTTAAGTCATGCATTATGCCTCTCCTTAGCTATAGATATTTTGATTCTCTCAAATAACCCACATAATCTTTAACCGCGTCTTCAAGTATGGTAAACTTATCTCCGTACCCGGATTTTCTCAATTTGGTTATATTCGCTTCGGTAAAATACTGATACTTCGGCCTGAGGGTTTCCGGCATGTTTATATACTCTATGCGGGGCGGTTTACCAAGCGCTAAAAACATGGCATTAGCAAGATCATTCCAGCTACGCGCCAGGCCGCATCCAAGATTGAATATGCCTGACTTTTCCGGGTTTTTAAAAAAATAGAGCAGGACATCCACCACATCCTTAACATATATGAAATCTCTCTTCTGCTCGCCGTTTCCATAATCACCCCGATACGACTTGAATAATCCTATACATCCTTTCTGGCTTACCTCCAGGAATTTCTTGCAGACCACACTCATCATCTCACCCTTGTGATATTCATTAGGGCCAAAGACATTAAAGAATTTAATACCTGTCATTTTTTTGTCAAAACCGTTATTTAGAACCCATATATCGAAAAGTTGTTTTGAATAACCGTACATATTTAATGGGTTCAATTTATAGATAGCCTCTTTTGAATCGTCGTAACCAAACTCGCCATCACCATATGTGGCCGCTGATGAGGCGTAAATAAATTTTGTTTTATGGGCTTTCGCCCATATTGCAAGCGATTTCGAGTATTCGTAATTATTTTTTATAAAATACGCGCCGTCGGCAAACGTCGTTGAGCTGCACGCTCCCAAGTGGACTATCGTTTCGATATTTTTGATCCTGTCTTCATTCAGAATAGTTAAAAAATCGTCTTTCTGGATATAATCCAGGAATTTTTTCCCTACAAGGTTACGCCACTTTTCGGATGTGCCCAGATTGTCTACTACCACTATATTATTGATACCCTCCCGGTTCAGCTTCCACAAAAAACAACTTCCTATAAAGCCTGCGCCGCCGGTTAAAATTATCGTATTTTTCTTCATCATCTGCCCATGCTTTCCAGTAATACTTATTTAAAAATCGTGCTACTAAATTTAAAAAAAATTATATGCCCTTTCCCGTACTCGACATCGCGAGGGTCGTATGCTTGACCCCCTTAACGGCTTTTAGGGCATCCACGAGCTTCCGGGCTTCCGCCACTATCCCTTTTATCGCTACTATCTCAAGGCAGTTATCATGATCCAGGTGAATATGCTGGGTCGACAATATGACCTTATTGAAATCATGCTGAATATCCATGAGCTTATTTACGAGTTCCCTTTTATGGTGGTCGTAAATCATTATGATGGCCCCGGCGACGTCTTCACCCTCAGTCCATTCCTTCTTTACCAGCTCCTGGCGCACAAGATCGGAGAAGGCTTTAGAGCGATTAGTGTGACCCTTCTCTTTCATCATTTTATCGAATTTAGTAAGGAGGTCTTTTTCCGTAGATATTCCGAATCGTACTAATCCTGTCATATTTCATCCTGTATGGTTTGTGCTACTTTCTACATTATAGTAGCACTAAAAATATTTAAGTCAACGTATTTTTCATCATCCTGCTTTAAAAAGTATAGGTGAATGTAAAAATTATTGAATCGTTCACATCCACATTCGTCCCCGCGAGTGTCCTCTGGTAAGCGATAAGGGTCTGTATCTTTTTGTCCGACCAGCCTATTCCAGGCGAGATAAGCATCTGTCCTAAGTCTGATGCCGGCGCAAGGTAGCCGTCATACCGACTATCGCCCTGCCTGAAGAAGTTCGCTTCCAACATGAGATTAAACCCTTTCGGCAAAAAATATTCCACGCCGAAATCATAATTAACGTAACTTCCGTATTTGACATTAACGCCATCCACTCTGGCTTCTATTGGAAAGCTATATGTAAAATCGGCATGAAATATAAAAGGCTTCGCCCTTTTGGTGAGTATAATACCGTAACCGTGCTCATAGGATCCACCCCCTGACGTAGCGCCCATCAGGTCTGTCCCAAGCTTATCTTCTTTTGCCTTCTGATATTTACCCGTGGGGATCTTAAGTTGAAAAAGAGTGGTCGCTTGAGGCAGCCAATTTGTCTCGTGGAGCGTACAGAAGCGTAAAAACAGATAAGAATCCCCGAACCCGGTCGACACTGCACGCCTGCCATCCACATGGTGCAGGTTCTGCTGGAAAACTCCCTGAGCATCTATCTCAAGTCTTTCAGTAACGGAATACTGCGCAAAGAGAAATTCCTGATATTGCGACTTTGTCTCTTTATTCTTAAATGATTTATAATGCCCGCCTTCGTTAAAAGTGCCGCGTGTGCGATTGTAAAAGAAAAACGGCTGAATAAGAAGCCTGCCTTTTTCACAGAGCGGGGCCGTCCACGTTGTAACCGGGCCTACGGACGGCGGATACCACTCTTCACTCTTTTTACTACAACCGTCATCGGTAAAAGAGGCACGCGCGAATCCCGTAACAATACAAATTACTAAAATAAAGACTATGGAAATTTTTCGTAAGCTTATCACATTAGGCCTTTCCCGGCTGGCTATTATCATACCCTGATGATCATGCTGAACGATCGTTCAACTACGCTTCGGATGCATTCTAAATAAAGCTGTGACGCAATAGAAAAAAGCGGCAAATAGCACTATGGTCGCACCGGAAGCCGTCCCCCAGTAATACGAAACAATTAGCCCGGTTATGCCGGATAAGACGCTGACTACTATTGCCCATATTGTGTAGCTATGCATATTACGTGAAATATTCCGGGACGCCGCGGCGGGTAATATCAGTAAAGAATTGATTATTAAAATACCTACCAAACGTATCGATAATGTAACTACTATCGCCACGAGAACGGCAAAACTTATCTCTATTAATAAGACATTGATCCCGCGACTGCCTGCCAGAGAAGAATTGACGCTTACTAGGGTAAGCCTATTCCCAAAGATAACCCAATAGAGTAAGACGCCTGCCGTTATTATCGCTAACACAAGGATCTGTTTTGGCGAAACCGCAAGTATATCGCCTATAAGATAAGAAGTATATTTCACGAAACCTCCGCCGCGGCTTAAAATAACTATGCCAAGCGCCACCACCATGGCGAAGAAGACGCCAAGCACTGTGTCTGATGAGCTTTGAGTCGTTCCTTTAAAAAGTACAACGGTGACCGCCAACAATATCCCCAGGGCTACCATCGATACGGTAGGATCGCTCAACCCAAGAATAACCCCTATCGCTATGCCCGTAAGCGCGGAATGCCCCAATACGTCTGAGAAGAAAGCCATATGTTTACTGATGACCATTGTCCCTACGAGGGCAAATATAGGGGTAATTAAAATAACTGCCAACAGGGCATTCTTCATGAAGTCATATTTTATCCAGCTAAATGGCAGCACAAATTCCATAACTTGATATAAAATTTCTATCATGATCGCCCTTTTTCCTTCATCAATTCAGGCAGTTTCGAGATATTCCAAAGGCTGGGACCGAGCGCCTTGATAAGCCTCTCGTCAGAAAGCATCTCCTCGGGCCTGCCACTTGCTATAATCGAATTATTAAGAAGCACCATTCGGTCCGCATGAGGCGCAACGCCTATCAGATCATGAGTAATCAGTAGAATGGTAACATCTTTTACTTTTCTTAAAGAACCCGCGATCTCGTAAAAAAGCGAAAGCCCTTTGGCATCTACTCCGGACATCGGTTCGTCCAATAACAACAGGTCAGGTTCAGGCGTCATGGCCATAGCAAGAAGCATCCTTTGTAACTCGCCTCCGGACAACTCACCTATCCTTTTATTTAAAAGATGTTCGGCGGAAACCGCGCTTAAAGAAGATTTTATTTTCTCTTTTAAGGTAGGCTTGACTCCCAGCCAAACCGGATCATTGCTGATAGCGGTCGCGATGAAGTCCAGTACGCTGATCGGCGAGTCAAGATCATAATTTAACTTCTGGGGGACATAACCAATGCGAGGCTTTTTATCCGGTAGCCCCTTGACCTGGTAATTTATACTGCCGCTGTAAGTAATCTCTCCAAGCATGGCGCGTAATAGTGTCGTCTTCCCCGCGCCGTTAGGGCCTACTATGGCTACCAGTTCTCCGCAGTCAACATGAAGATTGATGTTCGTTAATATCGGGACGGCGCCAAAACTTACATTTAAATTTTCTATTCTTGTGCAGCAATGAACGCAAAGCTTTTGGGTCATGATAAGGCCTTTTTGAGAACGGTGAGGTTCTTTTCCATTATATTAAGGTAAGCATCCGGATCATCAGAGCCCGTTACCATCGGGTCTAATACATAAACGGTCGCGCCTGTTTCTCTAGCGATAGTATCTGCGGCGGTTACCGGATACTGCGGTTCGCTAAATAATGATCTTATACCGCTGTTTTTTATCAAGTCAACCGTTTCGGCCAACTCTTTTGCGCTTGGTTCGCTGCCAGGCTCTCTTTCCACAACCGCGGCTATCTCCAAACCAAACTCCTGGGCAAAATATGGGAACGCTTCATGAAATGTGACTATCTTTTTACCTTTGAATGGAGCAAGCTCCGATTGCATACGGGATCTCAATACCTCCAGCTTGGCAACGTAAGCATCGGTATTTTTGCTATATAGATCTTTATGTTCCGGATCAAACGTTTCCATGGCTTTGCCGAGATTTTTCACCTGTAACATGGCATCCGAAATGCTTACCCATATATGTGGATTATCGCCTTCGTTACCTTCTCCTTTGATAAGCGGTATGCCATCGGCCAGAGTCGCGATTTTAATAGACGGGTATTGCGCCACTATTTTATTTAAAAATGATTCCATCCCTGCGCCGTTGGCAATAAATACATCCGCTCCAACCAGCTTTTTCATATCGTTCGTAGTGATCGAGTAATCGTGCAAACACCCGGACATAGGCGGGGTGAGATTCTTTACGGTTACCCCGGGAACATCCTTGCAGATATTAATAGCCATGATATATATAGGATAGAACGATGCCACCACATTTATTTTATTGGCATTCGCATCCGCGGCCATCGATTCGTCCCGCTCCGCGATAAAACAAGAGACGATTAACATAACAGCGATTGAAAATATCAGTAAATTATTTATGGAGGCTATCTTAGGAGCATTCATTGCAGATACCCTCCAGCTGCAAAAAATGATCGAGGATCTTAAACCCGCCTACCTTTTTTTTATTTAATAAAAGACATTCCGAAAATTCGCCTATTTTGCCGCACTTTACGCAGACGATATGGTGATGGTGCCCGGTATCTTCCGCTGTACATAGAGCGTAATACAATCTTCTATCAGGTTTTTGTACTTTAAGAAGAATTCCTATCTTATACAACTCATCCAAATTCCGGTAGATGGATGGAAAACTCGCTTTTTTAAATCCATTTTTTATTACGACAAATATCTCCTCGGGACTCAGGAAGCACCTCTTATCTAAAAATAGTTTTAAGATAGCTTTTCTTTTTGGGGTTTGCTTCAGCTTGTTTGTTCGCAGCTTAGCTAATAATATATCCAAAAACATACCTTTCTTATATAGAACTCGTTTCTATTTATTATATCATAGGAATCCGTGATTAAAAATGATTAATTTTCTACTAATTTCCCTTAATGACACCCGTGTTGCGCGCAAGCATTCTGGGCAGTTATTTCCGCCATCCCGCCCTTAATGAATTGACTGACAATATCGGCAACCGTTCCCGAAATAGCTAGATAGGCCTTAATTCCGCCTTCATTGAGCTTTTGAACCGCTCGAGCGCCCATTCCTCCGGAGACCACAGCGTCAATCTTCTTGCCCATTAACGCGTTCATCGGCTGACACATGCCATGCGAATGGTGCTGGTTTGAATTATTAATGATCTCTACGGAATCCGTCTCGGTGTCGTAAATCGTAAAATATGGCGCGCTGCCGAAATGCCCATGGACTTTGGACTCTTTCCCTTGATTCGTTTCTGTAGGTATACAAATTTTCACACTCTCTCTCCTTTTCTATGATAATGCATACGTGAATTCATGCAGCTATGCCTAAATCTGCTCTCCTTGCCAATAATATACACACCCCCTTCTATTTTTAACGCTTTCGCGTTTATTATCGAATCGGCTATTTTTTTGCGGGCCGATTCAATAACATTACCGAATGTCTGCCTTGATATATCCATCTTCTTTGCGGCATCTTCCTGATACAGTCCTTCCAGGTCCGCCAGACGAATGGCTTCAAATTCATCAATAGTTAAATTTATCTCCTTCAGCACGGAAACCGGAATCCCTCTGGGTTTGAAATAATCGGATGTCGGATTTCCATAAACTCGTCTACATTTAAAAGGGCGCGACATCATAGCTCCTTTGTTATTGGCATATGCTAATAATATCTCACGACTATAGGATTGTCAAGGATTAATTAATTTTACAGTAAGTGTAAGAAGCTCAGATGCGGACGTCGATAAAAAAGCGGCGATGCCCATGACAGCTAAAACCTCTAGATCAAAATGAGGCTTAACGCCATTACCGCCATGCCTATTATGACGCCGAAAATAGATATGTGGTACCCGTCACTTTGGCAGGATAAAGGCAGGAGTTCATCAAAACTTATAAAGACCATGATACCGGCAACAAACGCAAGCGAAAGAGATAAGACCACCGGATTCAAGAACGGCATCAATACCAATATCGCTATGACGGCGCCTGCTGGTTCAGCAAAGCCCGACAGAAAAGAATACCAGAACGCCTTTCTTCTAGACTTGGTGGCATAGAAGATCGGCATGGCCACGGCTATCCCTTCGGGGATATTATGCAAAGCTATGGCGATAGCCAGGGCTACGCCCAATTTAATGTCCGCCATGGCGCTCATGAAGACCGCCAGGCCTTCGGGAAAATTATGTATCCCTATTCCTATAGCGGTAAATATCCCCGCGGCCATAAGCTTTTTGTCGTGGCCGGGTGTTCTTATTTTTTCCGCTATATATTCATGGGGAATAAAAAAGTCCACCAGCATGACCATGATAATACCGCCGAAAAAAAAGACATTTGCCTTAATGGCGCCGACAACATTGATAGCTGATGGCAAGAGCTCTACGAATGAAACATATATCATTACCCCGCCCGACAATCCCAGGAAGAATTGAAGATAGCTTTTCTTAAAATCCCGGACGAAGAAAGTGATAAGGCTGCCCACTACCGTAAATAAGCCGGCGGCGAAGGCCAATAGTAGCGGCAACCATATCTTTGTGTTATACATATGTTATTTATTCCGGATTTTTATAATAATTCGCGCGGACGTCATGCTCGTCCTCTATTTCGCCGACGATCTCTTCCACGAGGTCTTCAAGCGTAACAAGCCCTTCGATGCTGCCTTTCGGGCCGGTCACGAGCGCAAGATGGGTATGCCCTTTCTGAAATTCCTTCAACAGCTCGGATACCTTTTTCGTATCGGGGAAAAATACCGGAGGGTAGATTATGTCCTGCAGCACCACCAGCCCTTTGCTGGCCGAAAGGCTTAAGAGGTCCTTCATATTTATTATTCCGATGATATTGTCGGGGTTTTCCCTATAAACCGGAAGCCTCGAATACCCTGATTCCACCACCTTTTCCAATATATCCTCTATCGAGGCGCTTACATCAATGGATATCATATTCTTCTTAGGTGTCATCACATCCTTGACCACTGCATCGCTGAAATCGAAGACCTTCGAGAGCATTTTATATTTCTCTCTATGGACTGCGTTTTCTTCGGCGCTTATTTTTATAAGAGCCTTCAATTCCTCATCCGTTATGAGCGTTGGTTTCGACGGCACCTGGCTGCTCACAACTTTCAATATGGCATTGGTGATATGAACAAGCCCTCTTACAAGCGGTGAAAGGATCGTTATCAGGCCGCTGACCGGCCTAGCGAGGATAAGAGACATCTTCTCGGAGTGTGTCGCGGCTAGGGTCTTTGCCACAACCTCGAATACTATTATCAAAAGCGACGCTATGATCGTCGCCAGGATTATCCCCTTATTGCTGTCTCCCATGGCAGCAACCATCGTGACCGTTACTATCGCGGCAAGCAGTGTGTCGACGATATTATTTACAACGAGGATCGTACTGAAGAACCTCTCCGGCGTCTCCAGCATCTTCAGGACCATGCGGGCCGATTTGGAGCCGCCTGCAGCTATCCTGCGAAGCTTTATCCTGGAGACCGCTATTATAGATATTTCGGATGCAGCGGTGAGAGCCGCAACCATCAGTAGTATGATTATAGCTATTATCGATAACAGCATGATCTTTCCTTATTATCCCGCTGACTTCAAAAAATAAGTTATTGTATCGACAAGGCCTTTTCGCATCATCATTACAGCTATCGCCGCCAAAAGCAGGCTCGCTATCTTGGAGAACGCTTTTGAGCCGGCCTTGCCAAGGAAATTAGATATGTTTGTCGCATAGTTAAACGTTATCCAGACTATGATCAGGTTGATAACGAACGAGGTTATCGTCAGGGCCATTCCGTACAGATCCAAAAGTATTATTATCGTCGTCAGTACCGCCGGGCCGGTTATGAGCGGTGTACCTATCGGAACGGCTCCCAATGTAGCGGAGGGCATCTTATTGGCCTTATCATACCATAAGAGGTCGCGTAAAGAGATCGCGAGGAGAACCAGCCCTCCGGCGATCTTAAAATCTGAAACCATGATACCCAGCAGCCTGAATATCCATTTGCCCAAAAATAGAAATACAATACCTATGATGAAGGCAGTAATAATAGACTGCGTCAGGGTCTTACGCCTCTGGTTCTTATTTAGGTCTTCGGTAAATCCGATGAACATGGGAAGAACGCCTATAGCGTCCATCGCCACGAATAGAGGTATGAAACATAGAAGGAATTCTTTCATCTTCGACTCCTCCTGATAACGTTTTAAAAGTATACCATATAATCATGTGGTGAGACAAGTTAAGGTAAAAAAACAGGGTTGGTTTGTCTTGATTACACACCAACCCTGCCTAATATCGTGCACTACTTTGTTACTTTAATAAATTACTTGGACAGCTTACCCTTTATTATTCTCTCGGCTTCCATCCAATCTTCCGCGGCATGACCCGGCTTCTTGCCTCTCTTCTCATACAATTCGTATGCCTTTTTTTCGATGAGCTTGCAGATATCACCCTTCGTCATCGAGGGATTGGAAGATCTCCCCAGCTTAAATGTTGTTCTTGCCATAACTTCCTCCTTTGAAATTTGCGAGGCATCCACCTCGTGTTTTCATTATACCGCTCCGCGTAAACTATGCAATAGAAATCTTCAAAAATCCCGGGATCGGCTTGTTCAGTAATTTATATATATTTTTAAGGTGTGTAAGATAGAGCTTATCGAACGGATTGTCCGCTCCGCGACGAACCTCGCCGCTATACCACCAGTTCCAGTCGCTTCCCTCCGCTATATGAAGCTCCCTCCACGCCTGCCTGATCCGCGATCCGTCCAGATCGCCTTCTTTGTGAAGCTCTTTAGTAAATTTCATGAGATCCTTCCTTACTTTCCCAAGATAATCCCATGACAAATTATCCTGTTCCTCACCGATCCATATCTCAAAATTGTGGTTTATCCAGGATCCGGGAAATACGTTTGAAATAGACCTCTTGGGCGGTTCTATATCAAGAAAATCGCTTATCGTGGTCGAATAAAGAGCGCCCTGCCTGTCGATATTCGCATAAATTGTTTCAAAGAACTCCCTCCCATTATTCGCGTAATACTCCCAGGCGTTTTCGCCGTCCATGACTATCGTGACCAGCCCCCTATCCGTATCGCGCCTCAAGTTCTCGGATATACGATTCATGTGTCCCATGAGATCCCACGCCGCGTCGTTCTGGTTCCATGAATTATAGCTGAAACTTATCATATCAGAGAGGTTCTTATCTCTAAATATCATCGAAATATGCCTGGATTCTCTCTTAAAATTATATGGGCGGTAGATTATCCTGCGGTCGAAAAGCGAAATGCCCTTATATTTCTTATCATACGACGACATACTGTTAAATAATATATCTTCATCGGTCGCAACCCAATCTATTCCCTTGGAGATCATTATATCTAGGGCCTCATCGGATACGCTCCCTTCCGACGGCCACATGCCGCGCGGCGCGGAACCGAATTGCTCCGTATGATATTTGATCGCTTCCTCTATTTGCCACTCGGCGTCTTCGGGGTGAGCGAATCTTTTCGGCAGGATCATTTCGGGCGATGAAACTTTTGCCACAGAGGTATCACATAAAAGCGGAAGTATGGGATGATAAAAAGGCGTTGTGGTGATCTCTATACGCCCTTTTTCCTTAAGCCTTCTGTATAGCGGAATGATCTGAGATAACACCTCCTTCTGTTTCAGGAGGACGTATTCTTTATCCTGCTCGGTATATGATTTTTGTTTTTCCACCAGGTCCTTCAGGTTCACATCGTCATCCAGGCTTATCGAGTGGAACCACGAAATATTGAAGAGCACCTGAAGGTCGAGAAAATCGGAATCGGAAAAACTTTTGATCACGTTCTTAAGGGCATTGGCCGAAAGCGGCTTTACACCTTTTTTTATCAATAGCTGTGAATACCTGGCGTTCGGTTCTATGAAATTTTTAAAATTGACTTTGAAAAAATTATTAAGCAGATCTACCTTATCGGCAAAGGTAAGCGAGCTCGCCTTCTTTACGGAGATGTCCAGGAATGTATCGGTAGCATCATTCTGAACATAATCATTTATTTGTTCTACCAGGGACGGAACAAGATTAAACGTGACTTTGACATTTTCGAAGTCTTCCACCAGGGCTGCCATCGGGTAGTAATCTTTTACGCCGCGCAGCCTTACCCATGGAAGGAGGTACTTATCTTTAAGCGGATCCTTGTAAAAAGGCTGATGCATATGCCATAGAAATGCAACGCCTAATCTCTTTGACTTGTCCATAATCTTATGCAGAGTATACGGAATAATCTATGTCAGGGAATATGTTGTATTTATCTTCGAGGCGGCGTATATATTCCTCTTCGAGCGTTCCTTGCTTGATATCATTATAAAGTTCAGTAAAATGCTCGGTATGCTCCCTGAACCTGGCAACGGCGTAAGGGACATGGCTGCCGGTCTTCATGATAAATGCCCAATCGCTTGATTGGGCGAGTAAAAGCTCCCTGGCCATCTGATTGAGCGCCCTGCAAAGAAGGCCTTTGGCATGAACGTTCGCGGTCGCGACTTCTACCATCCGCTCAACCATCTTATGCATGTGCCTGTAGACCCAATCGTTAGAACCCTCGAGCCATACTTCACTGTACCCCTTCCATCCCCAGCTCGAATGAGAAGGCGTCAGCACCTGATACTTCTTATAAAGTTTCAAGTATTCGCCGGGCGTCGTCAGAGCTACAGTTTTCTGATCATACCTTATCTTCCTGATAAGAAAATCCAGCCATTGCGGGCCTTCATACCACCAGTGTCCAAAAAGCTCAGCATCGTAAGGCGCGACGATAACCGGTAATCTGTCGCCCATAGAACCAGCCAGGTACTCGACCTGTTTTTCTCTGTTGAACATGAAATTGGCGGCCTGCTTAGCCGCGGTTTCACGGGCGGCGTCCTGGTTATACGGCTCTTTGTGACTCGTAGTTCCGGTAATCCTGTGGTATTTAATACCGGTATTGATCCTCACTCCATCGGCATTTATATAAGGGCGCACGTAGTCATAGTCGAGGTCGAATCCGATATCCCTGTAAAATTCCCTATAATTGTAATCGCCGGGGTAGCCTTCGACCGCACTCCAGACGGCTTTGGAAGACTCTGTATCTCTTCCGAATACACCTACGCCGTTCTTAGTGAGGTATCCGCTGAATACACCGAACCTGGGACGGGGTTTTCCGAAAAGTATCCCGTGCGTATCCACAAGAAAATATCTTATCCCCTCTTTCTTCAGCATTTCATCATCGCCGGGATTATACCCACACTCCGGAAGCCATATGCCGGCAGGTTTCCTGCCGAATACTTTCTGATACATATCCGTGCCGACCTTAACCTGCGCCCTGACGGAAGCACGCCTCTCCACCTCCATCAGCGGAAGATAGCCGTGAGTTGCACAGCACGTAATAACCTCTAAATTACCGAGATCCTGAAAGCGTTTGAAAGCATTGACAAGGTTCGAACCGTATTCGTCTACAAAAATACGACGCGCATCACAAAAATCGTTATGGTACATATGGGCGAGGCGGTTAAACCGTTCATCCCACTTCGTTCTTTCGATCTCCTTAGCGGACAGTTCTATCAATTTTTCTATGTGCTTTATGTATTTAGACTGTAGATGCGGATCCATCAACATCGACATCAGCGTCGGGGAAAGCGAAATGGTAAGCTTGTAGTCTACCTTATCTCTGGCAAGCCCGTCTAAGACCCTTATGAGCGGGATATAGGTTTCGGTGATCGCTTCGAAAAGCCAGTCTTCTTCAAGAAAGTCATCAAATTCAGGGTGGCGTATATACGGAAGGTGCGCATGAAGAACTATCGCAAGGTAACCTTTCATATGCGTTATTCGGTCTTTCTGGTTACTATCGGAGTTACGCGGCGGGATTCCTGTCCGTCATTGGAGGTCGCTTCAACCGGTATCACCTGTTTTCCGTCCGGGAGGGCAAATCTTAAACTGAAAGTACCATCCGGATTAAGTTTTATCTCTTTACCTTGAACGGTAAGTTTCGCGTCCGGCTCCGTAGCTCCGTATACGATCAACTCCGCGTTGACAACCATCCAGAATTTTCGTTCGGGAGGTTTTCTATAGAAGGACGCAGAACTCGATATTCCGCCGCTCGTTACCTGCTCCTCGAGCCGTTTCTTTATCATCTCTCTAACCTCGAGAGACCCTTTTCCTACTCCGAATCCGCCGGAGAGAGAGAACATCTTCCAGTATCCATCATCAGGCATCATCCACTCGGCGTCAAGAACGTCCGACATGCCAAATGCCGGCGTTCTGACGACATTGGATCTGGCCAACAGATAAAAATTGCCTTTGTTCGACAATATACCTATGTCGACAACCCATGCCCTATCAGGCGAATTAACGTTTATGTACCAGTTGCTGGCGAGATTTTTGAGCTCTATATCGAAGAACGAATGCGCGTTTTTACCATTAAAATTCACGGATGTAACATCATAAACACGAAGAACGGATTTACTAGCCCGTTCGCCTGCGGATTCTATCTTTCTTACGATTTCCTCTTCCCTGTCTTTTCTTATCTCCCAGTAAGTAAAAACCCACCATGGATCTCTAACGAGAAGGACGATCTTATTATCCCCGTATCCGGAAGGAAACCTGAATTCCTGTCTTTCTCTGACCTTTAGAGAATGACCCTTCTCGTTTGCCATATAAGTTGCCTCCTAATAAAACAGCAATGCCTTATTCTTTCGGCGCGGCTTCCTGCGGCTTTTCGTTAGTATTTACATCGGCCTTAACCGGTATCTCTTCTTCCTCTTTCTCCACAATCACGGACCTGGCAATATCTTTACCGTTCTTCGTCACATATATCGCATCTATCCAGTCCCCCACCCTTATATCATGCAGGCTTTGGGCATTCTCCATCTTGGTATCTTTTTCCAGGATAATATCCGCGGTTTTCTCTTCATCATTGTCGTAATCATAGTACTGCAGTTTGATGGAATTTGTCGCATCGTCCAAAGACTTCACTTCGCCGTAAATAGACATCTCTTCCGGCTGAGTCGTCTGAAGGGTATTTTCCGCATCTGTGCCCGGCAAAACAGGCGCAGGGACAGCCTGCTCTTTAGGCGCTGCAACTTCCACTGGTTTACCGGCTTCCTGCGACTTGCCGGTTTCCTGTTTATCGTTTTGCGAAAATGCTGGTATCGTAAAAAGAGACGCGATCAATACTACAACGGCTATGCGAATACAACTTTTCATGTTACTCCTCCTTCGGTTATCAACCACTATTTTATAGCACGACAATGGAGGAAAAGTCAAGAATTATGACTGATCTTTTTCAGGCTGGTATCTTTTTCCCGTTTTTGTCAAATATTCGACAAGGCCTTATAGAATGCCTCGCAAGCATATATTTAAATGCCGTCTTAAGCACGCCACATCCATAGACGACGCTTCTTGAGAAACTGATAGAGGACGAGTCTTTTGTATAGGCTGAAGGGCAGGTTATCTCGCCTACCCTGTAACCAAAATAAAATGCCTGTAAAAGCATTTGGTTGTCGAATATGAAATCGTCCGAATTTTCAAGTATCGGAAGGTTTAATAAGGTTTCCCTGGAAAATGCGCGGAAACCGGAATGATATTCGGAAAGCTTCTCACCTATCATGTTGTTTTCTGCTAGAGTCAGAAGCCGGTTGGATACATATTTATACAGAGGCATGCCACCCTGAAGCGCCTTGTTGCCCAGTATGCGGGAACCCAACACCACGTCAAACATACCTGATGTTATAAGCGCCGCCATCGCCGTTATCAATCTGGGAGGATACTGATAATCAGGATGAAGCATCACGACAACATCCGCTCCAAGCTTCAGCGCTTCGGCATAACAGGTCTTCTGATTCCCGCCGTAACCTTTATTTTCATCGTGGACAAAGACTTTGAGATTGAGTGTTTTGGCAATATCGACAGTCTTGTCCCTGGATTTATCGTCGGTAAGCACTATATCGTCAACGATATCTCTTGGTATCTCGTCGTAAACCCGCTTGAGGGTTTTCTCCGCGTTATACGCGGGCATAACCACGACTATCTTTTTGCCGTTAAGCACTATCTTTAAGCCTGGTTATTGCCTTGGCTTTTCTGCTGTACCGATCTTCTCCGGCATAAGTGGAGCTGCCAGCGCACCCGCCACGCCTTTTGTTTCGGCAAGAAGTTTGTCATACGCGGCCTTCACCGAGATCTTCTCGTCCAAAATTTTATCATACTCGCCCTTCAGCGCGGTCTTCTCGTTCGTCACCGTTTCAAGCTTAGTAGCGACATCCATCTTTTCTTTTAGAAGATTATCATATTCGTTCTTCAGCGCATCCTTGGCGGTAGCCAACGCCGAGACCTTCTCCTCGAGCGCTATCTTCTCATTTAGAAGCGCTTCGTACTTATCTTTGGAAACTCCGCAACCGACTATGCCGGCCATAAATATCACCACCACAAACAAAGCAATCAATCTCGGAAACCTCATCTAAAAATATCCTCCCATTTGTTAATATTGCGAAAATCGCGTCTACTGCCGTACTAGATATTTCTCGAGTTCAGCCCATGTCTTCGGACCGACTTTTCCGTCAGCCTTAAGGCCCTTTGCCTTCTGAAATTCTATCACAGCCGTCTTGGTCTTTGGACCGATCTTTCCGTCTATCGATCCGGCATAAAATCCGGCATTCTTCAACGCAAGCTGGATATCCTTATTCCTCAAATCCTTCTCTTGCACGATCGGCGACGGGTTCTCAACTACGACTTGAGGCGCTGCCGTAGGCGGGATCGTCTCCGTAGCTACATTTTGAGCCGGCTCCGTCGTCACCAACGTATCCGTGGCCTGTGTAACAGACTGCGTCGCATCGAAACCCTGAGTATCGGCGGGTTTTTCAACTTTTCCCTTGCAGCCAAAAAGCGCTATAGGTAAAATCACCGCTACTGCTAAAATTATTGCAAAAAATCCTTTCTTCATCTCTTCCTCCTTTCTTAAATGTTGATTATACTGCTTGATGACACTTTGTCAAGTTTTATTGCTTATTTAACATCTCTTAATCGTGCCAAACCTGGTATTGATAACTGCTCCGAAGCCCGCTGTAAGAAAAATTATCTTCGCTATGGGCCCGATCAAGGGCAGGAAACCCATCAGGAATAATGTCAATATCCCCGATATCGCCCCGACAAACGGATGCACCTTCTTTTTAAACACCATGAATATATGATTACCGATAAATATGGCAACGGCGATATAGCCTATTATCAAAGCAAGCACAACAAAGAGTATCTCCAGCGGTATCAACGCAATGCCCACCAGGCTTATGGCAAGCATCACCGCAATGGGCACTATCAGTATCGTCCATAACGCTCCCCAAAGGAACATTTTTACGAACGAGCACTCAATAATATTTACAACCGTTCCTATATGCTCCGGAATAAGCGCCACAAGTAGTACGGCAAGCCCTAAAAAACCCAGTAGCGCCAAAAGGCTGATCGTCGCCCATAACGCTATCCATCCTCCCTTCAGCATAGTGGCAAAGGACGGGACAAAATTCGGCAAATATACCTGGGTAACCTTACCTCCGATCTCGGCCGAAGGATCTTTAACCAGCTCTCCGCCTACAACAACTATCTGTTCACCCACACACGAATTGGGCATTAGGATGACCGAACCACCCACGGCAATGATATTATTCTGAACATTGCCGTATACGGTCACATTGCCGCCTATCGCAACAACATCACCTACGGATACGTCCTTAGGCACTTCTATATCCTTGTTCACCTTCAATATATCCTGGCCTTTAGCGAACGCGCTAGGCGAGGATAAGGATATTATGACAGCTGCAAATAATATCGCTAGACGTCTGGGCATGATAAGCCTCACTTTCTTGTGGTCATCAGAAAACGCTCTATCCTGATAAGCGCCTCTTTTAATTTATCAAAAGCGGATGCATACGATATCCTGACATAGCCCTCGCCCAGGCTGCCAAAGGCGGTACCGGGGACAACGGCAACCTTTTCCTTCTCCAGGAGAGCCTTCGCGAACTCCATAGACGTCATGCCGGAATTTTTTATCGAAGGGAACGCGTAGAACGCGCCCTCGGGCTTGTGGCATGCCAGCCCGATCTCATTTAAACGCGACACGACAAACTCTCTTCTTCTGTTGTACTCGCGTTTCATCTCCTGAACGGAACGCTCGCCGTTCTTTAACGCCTCCTCTGCCGCCATCTGCGCCATTATAGGCACACACATCATAGTATACTGGTGAATCTTCGTCATGGCGCCGATTATGTCTTTGGGGCCGCATGCGTACCCGATCCTCCATCCCGTCATAGCAAAGGCTTTTGAAAAACCATTCAGATATATGGTGCGCTCTTTCATGCCCGGAAGCGTCGGAAACGGCGTATGGGTATAACCATATGTAAGTTCACAGTAAATCTCGTCGCTCAACACAATAAGATTATGCTTCAACACCGAAAGCGATATGTCTTTGAGCTCCTTCCTGGAATAGGATGCGCCGGTCGGATTATTCGGATAATTTAAAACGATCCCTTTCGTCTTTTTATCACAGGACCTGTCTATATCCCTACGCGTGATCTTAAATCCATTGTCCGGGCTAGTATTTATAAAAACGTTTTTACCCTGACACAATGTAGTCACCGGCCCATATGAAACGTATGAAGGCTGGGGTATCAACACTTTGTCATTCCTATCCAATATGGCCCGCATAGCAAGGTCGAATGCCTCGCTCACGCCTACAGTTACGAGGATTTCGTCTTCGGGATCGTAATCCATGCCGTATTTATTTTTAAGGTACCTGGATATCTCGCAACGCAGTTCAAACAACCCCTTATTTGATGTGTAAGAAGTATACCCTTCCTCCAGGGAATATATCGCCTTTTCGCGTATATTCCACGGCGTAACGAAATCCGGCTCGCCGACACCTAAGGATATGACATCCTTCATGCCGATAACCAGGTCGAAAAATACCCTTATCCCAGACGGCGGAATCTGTTCTACAAGTTTGGAAATTTTCATATTGGCCTTCGGTTATTTATAATGTTATCGCCGGACGTTTCGACTTCTCCGGCTGCTTTAATATGTCCCCGTCCTCTTTATATTTCTTGAGAATGAAATGAGTAACGGTGCCGCGTATATTTTCCATAGATGAAAGCTTCTCCGCGACAAAACTCGAAACGGCCTGTAAATTTTTACCTTCAACGACTACAAGCAGATCGTAAGTTCCGGACATAAGATAGCAGCTCGTCACCTCCGGAAACCGGTAGATCCTCTCCGCGATATGATCGAACCCCAGATTCTTTTGCGGCGTAACCTTCACCTCTATGAGGGCCCTGACGCCCGACCCGTCCTCCCTGAGGATCTCTTTATTTATCAGCGCTTTGTACTTTAAAATAATACCGTCTTTCTCGAACTTTTTGATCGTGCTCGAGACGGCCTTCGGCGTCATGTTAAGCATCTTTGCGATCTCTTCCGGCGTCGTCCTCGCGTTCTTTTCCAAAATTTCCAATATCTCGTTCATAAAATCCCCCAAATTTTGTGAAACAAAATTCGTCCCGAGAACACAACAAAGTAAAGTGTTCGAGGGACTTCATATTCAAAAGGGGCTGCTCTCTTTTCTACCGAGGGCCGCCCCTTTTTAAAGTTTGCGTTTAACACTCCACGCTTACTTGGTATTGGCCCCCTCTTCCGAACCCGCGGACGCCGCGGACCTGTCTACCGGACCGGCGGCATATTTCGAGAGGAGCTCCCATGTTCTTGCCCCTACAATGCCGTCAGAGTTTAGGCCATTGGCCTTCTGGAAACTCCTTATGGACTTCCTTGTGCCTTTTCCTTTGACTCCGTCAATCTTTCCATTATAGAATCCTGCATTCTGAAGGCAGGCCTGTATCTCCTTCATATGAGCGTGGGATTTAGTGCTTCTATTTTTAATGGTAACATTGGTCTTTACCGTTTTTTCCTTTTCGGCCTTCATCTCCTCGAGCTTCTGGGCCTGCTCACTGGCCATGCGTTCAACATCAGTCTGTTTGGACTCAACACCTTCCACCCTTGATTCGAGAGTATCGACTTTCGATTTTATTCCGGAAACCTCTTCTCTGAATTTTTTCGGAACCGTTTCGCAACCGGATATGAAAACAACCGTTGCTATCAGCGCGATAAAATATACAAAACCTTTTCTACCCATTCCACCCCTCCTTAAGTTCTAAGCACTTACAAAGAATTATACGTGATACTTCACGTATTTGCAAGATTATTGTTTGTTTCTGTTGATACCGGGCAATATCTTCTTTACAAATATGAAGACAACGAGCGTTATTATCGCAAAGTCCAGCAATGAGCCTAAAAAATTACCTATTTTAAGATGTAACCTGCCGAATACGATTTCCGCCTCGCGCCAGTTTCCGCTCGGTATTATTATTCCAAGGAACGGCATTACCAGGTCGGAAACTATAGCCGAGACCATCTTAGTAACGGCATTACCGACGACTATACCTACAGCGATGCCTATCGCGTTGTATTCCTCGACAAACTCCACAAGCTCTTCCCTGATCTTCTTCATAAAAGCTTCGCGGCCTCTTTGACCGAGGCGCCATCGTGGACTATTCTACGGATCGCCTTGATCACACCCACGGCATTATTGGACTGCCAGATGTTGCGCCCCATATCCACGCCTCTAGCGCCTTCATTCACCGCCGCATACGCAAGCCTTAACGCATCCATCTCCGTCTTAAGTTTCGGCCCGCCAGCTACTACGAGCGGGACCGGGCAGGATTTCACCACCCTTTCAAAATCTTCACAATAGTAAGTCTTCACCATCTGGGCCCCCAACTCAGCGGCAATCCTGCAGCATAGTCCCAGGTACCGCGCATCGCGCTTCTGGAGCTCTTTGCCGACGGCCGTTACCGCAAGAACCGGCATTCCGTATCTCTGGGCTTCGCTGACGAGATTACCTAGCGCGATCAGCGTCTGATGTTCATGCTCTGTCCCGACGTAGATCGAAAAGGCAGCCGCCGAGGCATTAAGACGGATCGCCTCTTCCACTGAAGTCTGAACGGCTTCATTCGAGAGCGCGGGACCGACTATGCTATTACCGCCCGATACTCGCAGGATCATAGGAAGATCCAGCCCGGCATCAACGCAATTTCTTAAGACACCGCGGGTAAGCATCAGGGCATCGGTGTATGGTAAAAGCGGAGCGATCGTCTTTGCCGGCTCTTCGAGTTTTGAGAGCGGCCCCAAAAAATATCCATGATCGATCGCAAGCCATACGACCCTTTCATCTCCGGGTTTTATCAGACGCGACATCCTGTTCTTCATGCCCCAGTCCATTGTTCACCTCACAAGTTTTTTCTTCATCATATCCAATTCGTCCCGCATTTCCTGCGGCAAGCGGTTTCCGAATTTCTTGAAGAATTCTTCTATATCAGCGCCTTCGCGCAACCATCCGTCCTTATCGATAGCGAATAATTTTTTAAGATTATCCTTGGAGATATCCAGGCCGGACATATCCAGGTCTTCTATCTTCGGAACAAGCCCTATGGGTGTCTCGTGAGCGCCGATCCTGCCATGAACCCTGTCTATCACCCATTTGAGAACGCGAATATTATGGCCAAACCCCGGCCATAAATATTTACCGCCTTCGTCTTTCCTGAACCAGTTTATAGAAAACACCCTCGGTTTATAAACAAGCTTCTTCTCTATGTCGAGCCAATGTTTGAAATAATCCGCCATATTGTAACCGCAGAAAGGCAGCATCGCCATTGGATCGCGCCTCACGACTCCTTCTTTGTGGCTTGCCGCCGCTGTCGTTTCGGACCCCATCCGCGCGCCCAGAAATACATTGTTGGCCCAGCTCTTACCTTCAACTATTAGAGGCAAGAGGCGCATGCGCCTTGATCCGAAGAGGATCGCGGATATCGGAACGCCCTGCGGATTTTCAAACAAGGGGGAAAGTGTCGGGCACTGGTATGCCGACACTGTAAATCTCGAGTTAGGATGCGCGGCTTTAGTGCCGGAAGAGGGATCCCATTTGTTGCCATTCCAGTCTATTACATTTTTAGGCATTACGCCGTCCGCACCCTCCCACCACGGCTCGTTCCTGTCGGAGTCTATAGCGGTATTCGTGAAAAGCGTCGGATAAAAGGTGCCCTTCTTAAGGGTCTTCATCATATTGGGGTTGGTCTTGTTCGAAGTGCCCGGCGCTACGCCGAAAAACCCCGTCTCCGGATTTATCGCCCACAGCCTGCCGTCTTCGCCAACGTTCATCCATGCTATATCATCGCCGACAGTCCAAATCTTGTAGCCGGGCAGGACCGACTCCATCATCGCGAGGTTCGTCTTGCCGCACGCGCTCGGAAGCGCCGCCGCAATATATGTGGTATCGCCGCTCGGGTCCTGGGCGCCGAGTATAACCATGTGCTCGGCAAGCCATCCTTCCTTCAGGCCCAGGTACGACGCTATCCGGAGCGAAAAGCATTTTTTCCCCAGAAGAGCGTTGCCGCCATAACCCGATCCTATGCTCCACACAAAATGCTCGTCCGGAAAGTGCATTATAAATCGCTTGTTTGAATCGAAATCCCCCACCGAGTGCAGGCCCTTCACAAAATCTTTACTATTACCTATCTTATCTATGACCTTTTTGGTCATGCGTGTCATTATGCGCATACTTATCGCCACATAGACGGAGTCCGTGAGCTGTATACACGCCTTGGCGTAGGGAGAATCGGGGTGGCCCATCATGTAAGGAAGCACATACATCGTCCTGCCTTTCATGCAGCCTTCGGAGAGTTTGCGCATCTTATCCTTGGCCTTGTCCGGCGCCATCCAATTATTTGTAGGCCCGGCCGTCTCTTTGTCGGGATGGCAGATATATGTAAGATGCTCTGTTCTTGCGACATCAGTAGGATGGCTACGGTGATAATAGGCTCTGGGAAAGGTCTTCTGATTAAGCTCTGAAAAGACCGGATGGCCGGATATCTTCTCTTCTTTAATACCGATCTCGACAAGCCTACGAGCTTCTTCTTCGGAACCGTCACACCAATATACCGTGTCCGGCTTTGTAAGTTTTGCCTGTTCCTCTACCCATCTTTCAAGTGGTGTGCTCATTTTATTCCTGTGGTTTGATTATAACTTTGATCGAATCTTTGGCTTCGGCAACAAGCTTAAATCCCTGAAGCGCCTCGCCGAGGCCGAATCGATGCGTTATCATATCATGAATATTAATTTTATGCGAGGCAATTTTTTCCAACGCCCGACGATGGTCATCGGGGCTTGCCGCATAGGAGCTTACAACCGTAACTTCATTTCTCCAGAATATATCGTTTATTGGAACCGGAAGCAGGGCATCCTTGGGCGCTGAAGCAAATATCAGGACAGTGCCTCCCCGCTCAACGGACCTTAAGGCCTGTTCGAACGCGGATGCCGCGCCGGCGCAAATGATAACATAATCGGCCAGGTATCCGTCATTAAGGCTCCTTAATTTCTCCGGGGTATAATCCTTCGCGTTGATCGCGTGATCGGCTCCGAATTTCTTCGCCGCCGCAAGCCTGAAATCGGATATGTCTGTAGTTATTACCCGTTTTGCGCCTTGCAGCCTGGCTAGCTGAATATGAAGCAGCCCCGCTATTCCGCTTCCAACCACGAGAACCGTTTTAGCTTTCGGATTTGTGAATCCAGCCAAACGCTGGCCTCTCAGGACGCATGCCAACGGCTCTATAAACGTCGCTTCCTCAAACGATACATTATTCGGTAATTTATAAACGCCGCCTTTTTCAATATTGATCTTCGGAACACGTACGAATTCGGAAAAACCGCCCGGATCGAAGTTCGTCTTTCTCAGGGTATCACAAACCGATTCATGGCCGGCTTTGCAGAAACGGCATTCTCCGCATGGCACGTGATGCGAGGCTGAAACCCTGTCTCCTACTTTGTAACCTTTAAGGCCTTTCCCGATCTCGGTTACAACACCCGCGATCTCATGCCCCAATACAAGCGGTACCCTATTAATGCGATACCACTCGAGACAATCCGTACCGCAGATACCGCTGGCCTCGATGCGCACAAGAATCTCGCCGGGACCGATATCTGGTTTCGGCTTCTCTTCAAGTCGGACATCAGAATTGCTATAGTACATCGCGATACGCATATGGCTGGAAGTGCTCTATCCTTACAATATCCTCTGCAGTAAAGACGTAATAAAATCTCCGTTTTTATTTTTACTGTCGGGAATATTTATCTCATCTATCTTTGCAACGCCTTTTGATTCGAGGGTTTTTCTTATACTCTTAAAACAATTACCAACCCCAAGGCCGCTGCCTGAAGTCAAAACTACAATAATCCTTTTCCCGTTTAAGCCCGAGGCTTTATCGAGAAACGTATTCATTGCCGGCGTCGGCACGAACGCCCAGACTGGGGAAGCGATTAAAACCAGATCATATGAACTCACATCATATTTGACACCGGCTTCAAGTTCCGGCTTCTCTCTGCGGCGCGCCGCGGCACATTGTCCGATAAAGGTCATCACCCCCTTTACGGGTTTAAGCCTCTGAATATCAGCCTGTCCTTTTACCCCAAGGATCTTCGCGAATATCCTGGCTATCTTGTCAGTATTGCCGCTGAAAGAATAATAAGTCACAAGGCTCTTCATAGAGGCCTCCCCTCAATCCATTTTTCATCGGTTACAAAATGAGCTATGCTCTGCCTGCAGTCGTAAGAGTAGACCACATGAATAAGCCCGACGCCATCCTGTATGATAGACGGATAGACATTGATACTGCCGGATTTAAACTCAATCATCCTCACATATGGCCATGTCCTGCCTTCATCATGCGATAAGGCAATGCTTATACCTTCGCGGCTTAATTTGGAATCATTGAATACAAGGGCAACATTACCACTCTTAAGTTTTATCATTACGAGAGAGCAGCCCGGATTTTTGACATTGGAAACCCACTGCTTTTTCCAACTGCGGCCGAAATTATAACTTATCGCCTGCCAGGATAAACGCGGCCACATACCGGTTCGCGTAAGCGCAAATAAACTCAAATCTGAACGCTGTATTATAGTGGGCTGGATACCGAATAAAAAGAGCATGTATATAGGTTTACTCCAGGTTAAACCGCCATCTCTGGAGATGCTTACCGCGGACGAGGTGCTAAGATCGGTATATAACGGCAGAATGGTCTGTCCGTCCTTAAGTGTTATTGGATTCGCCCTGACTAAAAAACCGGAAAATGCTTTAAGGTCATGGATCTCCCCCCACGTATGCCCGAAATCCATGGACACCCTCGCGTACACCTTGTTATCAACAATTTTCCACCATCTCGTTTCCGCCACCCAGAATAACCACAGCTTTTTATCCGGGCCCAGAAATAAGACCGGATTTTTGTCGGAATGGCCCGGGGTTTCATTAATAATTAATGGTTTCGTCCATTTATCGGCACCAACCGGTTTTCTTGCAGCCCATATAACTGTTTTAGGACTTCCACGCTCAGGCGGAGCATACCATGCGACGAATAATTCTCCTCCGGGTAGTTCCACAATGGCTGGTGCATGAGACGAAATAACCTGCCCTGGTTCAAAAACTAGTTCCTTATGGGGCAGCTTGTGATAGGCATTAACCGGTTCCGCGGCCACATTGATCGGAATGGTGAAAAAAATTACGCTTGCCAGGAAAAGCCCGGCTAGTGTAGAAATAACCCTTCGTTTAATTGTCATCAGTTCCTCGTCTTCATCACACTGGAATAGACACAAGAGTCACTGATTATAGAACTTTTATACGGGAGTTTCAAGCATTATTCCAAGTTACGCCCTACGCAACCCTTTGATTGAAAGCATTTTCATTTGCTTATCTCAGATTTCATAAATCGCCGTTTTAAACCCGATATCAGTTCGGCAATAGCCCCCACCGGGCAAAAATACCTGCACCAAAATCTGGGTATGAAAAAGGCTGCGATCAATATCAACGCGGCAATAAAAACGGTTACCCCCATCCATTTATAACCCACAGATTCAAAATATGCCAGTGCCTGAGAACCGGACAAAGTCAGGGAATACATCCAGGCAGTTAGAAGCAGCACCATATATACTGAAAAATAATCCCGAAGAGGCAGTTTAAAATTCTGCTTTGAAATCTGAGTCTGACAGTTCTGAAATGCCCCAAAAGGGCAAAGCGATGTACACCAAAATCTTCCGGATAAATTCAAGATAAGGAATGAGCTGAAAACGAAAGCCCTCGACATCCCCCATGGGCACCTATCCGGACAGACACGACAAAATACGTAAGGCACTTTAAAATAACATCTGAAAACCGGCAAAAGTAGTATCGGGATAAAGATCATGCCGTATATTAATTTTAAGATCCATCGGATCGACATCTTACGAGTAAGCAATTGAAATATCAAAAAACAGAAAGCCAGGATAATAGCTATCTTGACCAGAAGCTGAAAATTATTGCTCCACAAGAAACGAAGACGATATATCGCATCTGCGTGCGCTGCGGCCAGCGAAAGGCTTGACCCAAATAAAAAAAACACAAAAAATAAAATAATCGTTTTTTTATCTTCCCGCAACATAATAGAACAACATCCTTTTTTTTGGCGCACCCTACCGGTAAATTATACGCCTTGGCCTAAACCTATCAACTATTAGCTGCCCCCTATTGAATGTTGCAAATACCGCCAGCAAAGCCTTCACAAGCTCAACTCTTTCGAAAAATAATAGTAAACCACTGATGATTGACATACTCCGCATAAAGCGGGCCATACCCCCTATCCTTAGCCTTACTAATTTTCAAAAATATGCACTCGAGCTTTAATCCGCTCGAAATATCGATCGCTTTATCTGCCCATCTCGAATAATATAAAATACCTTTTTCTGGAAATAAATTAAAGCGATGCAACCCACTATAACCCGTTCTCTTCCCTTCATTAACAAGTCCCTCAATAAATATTATTCCTCCTTTTTTAGTGACATTATACATATTTTTAAAAGCCCTTCCGGGAGACTGCATATGGTCCAAGGCATTACTTGAATAAACCATATCGAAAGTATTCGCGCTAAACAGGTCTAATAATTTTTCGCCTTTTCCTCTGATGGGCTTGACCGGATAAAAATAGCCTTTATCTGTCATTATTTTTTCATACTCTTTTGCAAGAGGATCAACAGCAACTATATCACATAAATTTTCAACCGCCGCTAATGCCAAAAGTGACACCGGCCCGGAACCGACTTCGAGTAATTTTATCCGGCCATTATTTGTTTTTTTAAGATCAACAATGTAGCCCATCAGCTCTTTTGGGAAAATCTTCTTCCATGATTCCGAGTTAGACATCAATTCCCAGCTAGATGGTATGAATTCTTTCCACCAATTTATTTCAGCTCTGAAATCCGGTTTGATTAACAGGATGCCTTTTGTAAATCTTACACGTTGTTCACTTATTTTAACCTTACCGAATGTCAGCATCTTTATACAATTAGCTATAATTTTCGATTTATTCATATTTTTAATCCTTTGAGTATTTTGGCATATCTGGCGTCGTCAAATGAAATTATACCCCTTAAGCGTATAAAGGTGAAGGGAAAATGCGGCTTGGAAGTATTGGTTGAAAAATTTGAGTTGTATTTTTTATGGCTTAATGATAGCTTTGTAGCTATGAATATATTCCTGGTATATCCGCTGGTTTTTCAAAAAATAGACAGGGCTTCCCATGTCCACCACCCTTTTCCTGCCCTGGGATTAGTTTATATCGCTACGGTCCTTAGAAATAAGGGTCATAGAGTGGAAATCGCGGACAGGAACGAAATCCTGATAAAGAACAACTATGATCTCGCCATTACGGACAAGGTGGTTCTCGACAGGATAAAGGTGTCCCGATCGCAGATCGTGGGTTTCAGCGCAACAACTCCCCTCATGTATGACGTGATACATTTTTCTAAATTGCTCAAGAAAGAACTGCCCAATATTGTAACGATTGCCGGAGGTCCGCACCCCACCGCCGAACCGAAAGAAACATTGATGAGCTGTCCCGACATAGACCTTGTAGCCGAAGGAGAAGGCGAAGCTACTATGCTGGAGTTAATTGGCCGCTTCCCTGATTCCAACGTCCCGGGAATATGGAAAAGAGCAGGAAATAATTTATATACTGCCGGTAAGAGGGAGCTATCACAGGATCTGGATGAGATACCTATACCTGATAGAAACTTATTAAATATGGAATTCTATGTCGCGCCAACGGAAGAACGGCATCTTTTCGGTAGGCATACCACCATATTTACGTCGCGCGGCTGTTTCGGAAGGTGCCGCTTCTGCGCCGGCCCCTTGATGTTCCCCGGGAAGATAAGATACCATTCTCCTGACTACGTTATAGAGGAGATCGAAAAGATAATCAACCTTTACAAAATTAATTATATCTATTTCGCGGACGATATGTTTCTGACCCGGATCGACAGGGCCCAGGCCATTTGCGACAAGATCCGCGAGAGGGGCCTTCATAAAAAAATGAAATGGATATGCCAGATCTCGGCCGTTTCGGCAAGCCTCCCGGTACTGAAGATGATGAAAGAAGCCGGATGTGTATTAATAGAATGCGGTTTCGAATCCGGTTCGCAGGAAGAGCTGGACAGGATGAATAAGAGGGCTTCCGTTTCGAAATATTACGAACTGGCCGCGATCGCTCATAAAGTAGGTTTAAATTTCAGGGCGAACATGATAAAAGGATACGTGGACCAGACAGAAAAGGATTTCATGTTATCCGGCGAGTTCATTAAAAAGATAAAGCCATATTTCACTAATTTTAATAACTTCTGGCCGCTCCCGGGAACAGAGGCATACAAGGAACTGTTAAAAAGAGGATATGAAATAAGCTGGCAGGACTGCACCGATTTCCGGCAGAATTTCACCAAAATGTCAAACGAGAGATTTACGGAATTGACCCATGAAATACAAAAGCGGATCGTCAGCCCTTTGAATAAGAGTAATTTCAAGAGATACCATTTGCTACATCACCCTGTATATTTGTTAAAGCACATCTATCAGAAAAATTTTGGCCATTCACACTGACGGAGACGAAAGCTCGGCTACTGCCCGATTAAAACATTTATTAATTTGCGCAACTATGTTGCCCCTTCGCATATTTTGCCTTTCCTTGTTAAGATATTGCTCAAATTCTCGCGCGATGATTGTATTAGGGATAGAATCGATGACCTCACATAACTTTTTCTTGTCCAATGACTTTATGTCTCTGATTGCCTGCCATTTCGTCATCGTATCACTAACTTTATAAGTCGTTCTTAAATAAAAAGGCAGATACTTTATAATTCTATAAGCTTCCGCGTATTCCCGCTTGAATTTCTCTTCACTCATCTTATCTAATTTATCGATATTTATTCTCTTCAATTTATCAACATCCGCCCTCGCCACAAATGCCTTTGCCAAGGCCTTAAAAGCCGGGCCGATTCGATTCCCGACAGTACTATTCTCTTTGGCAAAGATATGCCCGGCGGGAAATAAAACTGCAACAACAAACAATACTGCCAGACCTACCGACGCGGCCCTTGCCGTTTTCCGTGTGCTCATGTCATACCTCCACATACAATAAATTATACCCCTCCGATTTACAATGAGATTCTAGGGACGTTTTTAAAATCAAGATTGGATCTGTCCCCTGCAAGGGGCATATCTGAAACTAATTATGAAAGCGTCCCTGGACATCCATTGGATTTGATTAAGCGTTGTTTACAAATATGCGTTTCAAGGAGTCGCCAAGCCGCTTTTTTTTCATTTCTCTGATTATTACACTTTTTAACAAACTCGGACCTGATACTAAAAACATGATGACCTCATTAAAAGCGAGGAACTTCACTACGACGAATTTATTTAATATCTTTAAAATCTGTATAGGCGTATAGAATGAAAATTTAATTTGTCTGCCTATTTTTTTTAAACTAGCATGGCTATAAATATCCGAATATAGCTCACCTCTGGCGGTAACATGATAGCCGGGCGTATTTTCCGCAACTTTTCTAAGCGGAGAAAATTTCTCAATGCGAAGCTTCTGGAACGTAATGGAGTCGAGATTTATTTCCTTTGCAAACTTTGCTATATAGAGCATCTCTTTCTCAGTCTCTCCTATGTTGCCGTAAATAAAGTAGCCGTGATAGTAGATGGGGTATTTTTTCAACACGGCAAAACATCTTCTTATTGCAGATGAGTCAAAACCCTTGTTAAGCTCAGTCAATATATGATCGTGCGGGGATTCTATGCCTATAAAGAGCATCTTGAAACCCGCCTTAACCATTTTGTCCAGAAGCCTGGGGTGTTTGCCTATCTCGATGCGAGCTTGTGCCAGGAAGCGTTTTTTTATTCCACGCGCTATTATAAGATCGCAAATCTCTTCCGACCTTTTTATGTCTGTAAAAAAGTTGTCATCATTAAACAGTATGGTTTTGGCGCGGACCTCCCCTAACTCCCTTACAACAGATTCAACACTACGCGCCGCGTAATCTCTTTTTTGACCTAGTGGATTCAGATTGAATGTACAGAATTTGCAGTTGAAAGGACATCCTCTGGCACTTAAGACCGAATCAAACGTAAAGTCTGGCAAGTCGATACCGTTTATCCTCATGTAATATTTATTCCTTCTCAAACTCCGATCCGGCGAACCTATGATATCTACATCGGGTAATGGCCTGTTCGCATTATGAACTATCCCCTGGCTACCTCTATAAGAGATACCTAAAATATTTTCACGCGGGCTCCCCCTTAATATCTCTTTTATCGTTTCTTCACCCTCACCCCTGACAATAATATCTATCCCTGGACAAGCCTTAAAGAGATCATCAACGTCTACCGTAGCTTTATATCCGCCCACAACCAAAGGTATATTATCCGGCAATACGTTCAACAGGTTACATATCTCTTCATATTGACGATCCCATCCGACACTAACACACACAATATCGATGTTCTTGCGTATAAAATCGATCAATTTACCGGAGTCACACAGCTCTGTTTCGTATCGCAGATCGAGAAGGGTTATTTTATCCACAAGGCCTTCGGCGCTGGAGGCCACATACTCAAGACCTGTTGGCGGAAATAGCCCCATAATGCTCGTTGCCGTGTTTTCTATATAAGGGTTTAGAAATAATGCATGTTTATATTTCATTCTTATTTCCTATCCGATACCTGTGATTCATAACCATTAACCCGATACTAGTCTATCGTGACGATTCATGGCCCATACTTTCACGTTTATCTTTATTAGCCTTTCTATAACTTATTTCGTCTTGAGCTAAAATTTTTGCTATCTCTTTATAAATATTATTGGCGCTATAATAACCGATCACATCCAAAGCTTTAATAGCGCCTGGCCGATCTACGCTACAGGTAATCTTTGTTCCCGATGCTTCTTGACTTACATTTATCCGTGCATAAAATGGGGTGCGTCCTGTTAAAAGATTAACACAGGAACCTTGTACAAAAAAGTTGTCCGTGTCTTTCTTTTCTATTTTATATCCTAAGTTTTTTAATGCACAGCATGAAGCATCAAGCGCAACTTTTATTGGCGCGTTAGTATATATTACGTTAGCAGAGGCGGCATCTTTTGCCGGTCCGGTAGTTGCACAGCCGGTGATTAGAAATACCCCTAACAATAAAATTGAAAACAGGCTTCTTTTCATAGCTAACCCCTCTATTTATTTAGTATATCTTCAGGCCCTTTTGGACACTTTAATATTGCTTGAGTTTACACTAAAAAACAAAACTTAGCAAATCGTTATTGAGGAAATAAAAACAAAACCCTACGCAAGTATTTTACCCACATAGGGTTATGTTTTAATGGCTCCCTGCAGCGAACGAGATCTCAAACTGACTTATGAGTGTGTTTGGGAGTGCATCTTTCCGTGTAATATACCCTGTAGCGCGAAATATAACTCTCTGCATACCCATGCATCGGTAGCCGCATATATTATCTGTTCACGCGTAAGAGCCTGTGTATCCCATCGGGAGCACTTCGTCTGTTTGGATATTCTGAAACCAAACAAGAGAGCGGCCAGACCGCGTACCCCCGCATTTTTTATCCCTGCCTTGTGCGCCATCCCAGCCAGCTCAACGAACCCTGATGACCCGAGAGGAAATAGATCGCTCAGTTTTTTTATATCATCATCCACTTTAACGCCGGCTTTCAGCACTTTCTTATCATTCAAAATGCCGGCAATAGGATCATAGGATTTTATATGCCTTAGCTGGAATATGTAGACCCGATCAAAGGCTGCAAGCTGGATAACGGAAGGTGGATAGGATTCGCCCTTCTTAAAAGCCGGCCTCGTCTCTGTATCAAACCCGAGGACTTTTTCACTCGCGATGGACTGCACAGCAGAGTGCATCTTTGAGTCGGAATCTATCACGTGGATAGAGCCGGTATACGTTTTACACGGCAGATCATTTATTTCATTTTTTGATATGGCATGCCTGTGCGATGAGTGAGTATGCATATGCAAGGATTATACGCCTGCGGATACCAGAAAGAAAGAAAAATGCCCATCACTAAACAATGGGCATTTTTCAAATTGGCTCCCTATGGTGGACGAACTCTCGAACTAGATTATGAACGAGGATTATATGGTATGTAAGGGGCTTTACGGACTGCTAAATCTCGATTCAACGAAAAAGCAACGATTCGACATATGATTTATTTGAAGAATTTTTTGTTATTCAGTTTCTTTATATCTGAAATATCGTGTTCCCTTCCTGCTTTTTTCTTTGAGTAAATTAATTCTTTAACACCCAGGATATTTATGGAAATACCACCATATTTTGATTTTTTACGGCTTTTCCATGCATTCTCGAATTTTATTCCTGATGCGTCCATCAGTATGTCAATTCGGACTGGAGCAACCCCTATTTGGTAAATCATTTTTTTATTAGCAAAGTCTTCTTCGGATACACCTTTAAGCGGCGCTCCGAAATCTACTAGCGCTTTATAAAGGCGTTTTGCATTTACCATATCATAACTTGCCCATATATCCAAGTCCTTGGTATAGCGCGGCTCGGTATAGAAAGTTACCGCATATGCGCCGATAATCAGATACTTAACCTTATGCCTGTTTAATGTTTTGAACAGATCTTTGTAATCTGAGCTTATATCCACGCTTGTTCCTGATTTTATAAAATTCCTCTACCATCTGCCATAGCGCTGAAAACTTAGTGGTTGTACTGGCGTTCCTCCAAAACTCGATATTAAAGTCTTCGGCTTTCTTGAATGATGTTGTTTTATTTTCCCATATCTTTTTCATGACTACATTATACCATATTCTCAACAAAAAGAGAACGCCCACCTGTTAAAAAGATGGGCGTTTTCCTGTAGTGGCTCCCCCGCGAGGACTCGAACCTCGGACACTCTGGTTACGATCTGACTCCGATTACTCGGAGAGTCGGACTATACCATTACCATGGCCTTTTTAAGGCTTTAGGCAGCGAGTCTCTAGTCTCTGCACCTTCCTCGAATCACTATGATCCGGGGCTTGGCTCAGGATTGACCCAATCGCTTGGGCTTTCCCTGAATTTACCCGCTTTTCACCGCGGCGTTTCCGTCGCAGGCTGCTAACCTCTAACAGCCAGATGCTCTACCGACTGAGCTACAGGGGAACGATTTTAAAAAGAACTGCAAAAATTGTATCATACCTCCTATGGCTTTACAAACATTTTCCTTGTCGGAAGCTTCCCGTCCTTGATGAGGCGGGTTTAATTAAACTGCAGATATGGATGAGTAGGTTGAAACACGGTTCTTTCCCTCGTGCTTGGATTTATATAATGCCTTATCAGCCTTTTCAATAAGCTCGCCCTTGTCTTTCTCTCCGGAAAATTCCGATACGCCCAGGCTTATCGTCGCAAAATATGTATCATTTTTAAATTTGAACTTTTTGGACTCTACCGCGGCTCGTATCTTATCCGCGACATCAAATGCCTCTTTCTCCCCCGCGCCCGTAAGCATGACTATGAATTCCTCTCCCCCGTAGCGGGCCACAACATCTATCTGCCTGCACTTCATCTGCATAGTCTTGGCAACCTCTTTCAGGATAATATCACCCGCCGGATGCCCATACGTGTCATTGATATGTTTGAAATTATCGATATCAGCCATGATCAGAGATAACCGCCTGGATTTATAAAGCGAAACATTTCGGAATTCCGCCTCGAATAGAAGATTGAAATGCCTTATATTATAAAGATATGTAAGACCGTCTCTCGTCGCCTGTTTAAAAAGATGCGCGCGCTCTATAGTCTGCAGGATCTGGGTATATATCGATGTTATGCTGTAGGAGACAAATATCGCTACGATCGGATAGAAGGTCGAGACCACCACATTAAAAATATCAAATATAGCAAATGAAAAAATCGTATAGACGGCCATGCTTACAAACGCGATCAACATGCCGCTCACCAGGCGAAGATTGGATAGATACAAAGTTATCATCACGGATATTATAATTATCAAGAGCATATTGTATCTGCCCGGCAGATCATATATAAAATCGTTATTGAGAACGCTATGCGCAACCATTGCGTTTACTCCGACGGCCGGATATGCATTCTGCAGCGGGATGGGTTTTATATCCATAAGGCCCGATGCGGTGAGGCCGATTATACATATCTTATCTTTGAATTTTTCAAGACCGATGATCGGCTTCTTGCCATTTTTTATTGCCGAGTAGGAACGTATGACATCTATGTAGGAATAATGAGGAAATTCCATTCCCCACTTGCCCTTCCAGTTCACTATAAGCTGATTGTCTTTATCAAGCGGCACCCGGACATCATTGCCCCCGGCCTTTTTAAGAAGCAGCAAGTGTTTCTCCGGAATAAAAGACACGTCCTTCCCTTTTATCCCAAGCGCGTCCAGGCCTACCTTTAATCCAAGCTGATATGTGGTCGAGCCTTTGTAAGAAATTATCGGCGGTGCTCTTCTTAAGACGCCGTCTCTGTCCGGGATGGCATTAATATGGCCTTTCCCTTTTGCATTCTTATCAAGTATTGAAAGCGGCTTCAGAACGGAAGAGATCCCGCCTCCTTTATATATCCGCTCCACATCTTCTTCGTTAAGATTATACAAAAGCGGTAGGTACACTTTACCCGACTGTCTGATCGCTTCCGCAAAGACAGTGTCATTAGCTTCATCCTGCGGCTCCGAGAATATCACATCAAAGGCGATTGCTCGCGCGTTGTTTTCAGATAGTATCTTCACGATGGCGGCATGCCATTTTCTCGGCCATGGCCACCTGCCGATCACGTCGATGCTGTCTTCCGCCATATCAATAAAGATTATGTCAGAGGCTGCGGGTTTCGTTGTATGCCTCAGAAGAAAGCGGTAATCTAGGGTGATAAGCTCGATCCTTCCAAAAGCATCGAATTCATACAGAATTATTATAATGAGCGCGACGGATAACGCAAGAAACCATCTTATGCTGCGTTTATATTTTATCGCGAGTTCATAAACGGACTCTTTTAAATTACCTAAAACAGATAAGAGCATGCCATTTTGCCTGTCTGTTAGAAAAAGAGGGTAGCATACCTCCGCGCTACCCTCTTAGTAAAGAATATGTTGATGAGATGGTCTTATTTTTCAGCTGAAACGCTTACCTTAAAACCCGTTCCCCTCACACCCACAACAGACGTCGGTGTGCGAACTTGAAACTGCGACTCGTTCTTCAGCTGATTGGCTTTTACGAGTATGTCGCCCATGGCAAGATCGAGAGCTATTTTCTTGTTCGCGACGTCATTCGACGCGACGTAGTCCGTGATCTTCATGTTGCTGTTAGAATCAACCCTAACGATAGCATCATCCTGGCCGTTCCCTTTGAACTTAAGATCTACGTAGGAACCTTTCGCGGTCCTTATCGTATCACCCGTGCCAAGACTCATACCGAACGATATCGGGTCCCAGCTGCTAGATCCCTGGGACATAACTTCCGCTTTGCCCTGGACATCCGCCACAACGACATCTTTCGTAGCCGCTAAAGACATCCCATAACACAAGAGTGAAGCTACTAAAACCAATGACATAACTATAAATGTTCTGCGCATTTTACGCCTCCTTTTTCCTCACCATATTAAGTATACCCAATATATTCCCCTTTGTCAAGGTAGCCTGCCGATGGGGTTTTATATTGCTTTGGCGGGGCCTAAACAATATAATATACTTTTATATGGGACAATATCACGGCAAAATAGATTGGGATAGAGTCAGGCTTAACCTGCTAAAGTACGAAAAGATTTGTAATGTCAAAAAGCCGTACGCTAAAAAATCGATATTGGCCTGTATTAACAAATGCTTGAAATTGGCCAAATCCAGGGCCGTTCCAAAGATTATTGTTATCAAAAAGAGAATTGCGGGAATTGGCGCCTCGATCAGGCTTGATAGCGGACTTGAGCTGTCGACAAGGCAGATATCCTCACTGTTAAAAGGTGCTTCCCATCTATATCTGATAGCGGTTACAATCGGCCCTAGCCTGGAAAAAACAGCAACCGAGTATATGAACGAGGGCGATCTTCTGTGCGGATACATCATGGATAGAATCGGTTCGTTTGCCTGCGAATCGCTAGCCGAATTCGTCGAGGAGGATTTACGTAATGCCTGCATGTGTAAAGGGTTAAGCGTTTCGATGCGCTTCAGCCCCGGTTACTGTGATTTTCCGATAGAAGAGCAGTTCAAATTAAATAGAGAACTTGATTTTTCGAAAATAGGGATTTCGATCAATAAAAGCTGCATGATGATACCTAAAAAATCGATAACCGCCATAGTGGGGATCGGGCCAAAAGGGCTATTCAAAAAGAAAAGGTCTCAATGTCTTGTCTGCGGCAAAAAAGATTGTAGCTATAAAAGGCAGGATTAAACCGGCTTTTCTTTCTTCAGAAGATCTTCCCAGTTCTTATCGGTAACTCTCTGTATATCGTCAAGCAAAGCCTTATTTTCGGGCCTAAAAAGGTGTCTAAATCTACTTTGCAGCTTCAACCACTCGGCAACGGGCTTTTTCTCTTTCGGCTTGTACGTAATTCGGTATTGCCCGTCAACAACCTCGTAAAGCGGCCATGAACAAGTATCCGCCGCAAGCCTGCCCATTTCGCAGGTAAGCTCCGGCTTATATCCCCATCCGAGCCTGCATGGCTGAAACACGTTTATGAATTTCGGGCCTTCGATCGATAGAGCCTTCTCAACTTTTGAAGTGAGGTCGCGCCAGTTTCCTGCGATCGACTGCGCGGCGTAAGGTATGCCGTGAGCGACCATTATCGCGGTGAGGTCTTTCCTGTACTGTTCCTTGCCTTTTTTTACCTTACCGTAAGGCGCAGTTGTCGTATCCGCACCCATGGGTGTGGCGCCCGAACGCTGAACGCCGGTATTCATATACGCTTCATTGTTATAGCATATGTATAATATGTTATGCCCGCGCTCCATCGCGCCCGATAATGATTGTAGGCCTATATCGTAAGTACCGCCGTCTCCGCCGAAGGCAATAAAGTTAAGCTTCTTATTATACTTACCCTGCCTGACCCATGACTTGTACAAAGCCTCTACGCCGCTTACTGTTGCCCCGGAATTCTCAAAAGCGCTGTGAAGAAAAGGTAAGTTCCATGAAGTATACGGAAATATAGTTGAGATGACCTCGAGACATCCGGTGGCGCTTACCACAACGGTATTGGGGCCGGCCGCCATCAAAACCTGTCTGGCGATTATGACTGCGCCGCATCCGGCGCATGCGCGATGCCCGCCCGTAAATAATTCCTTGCTCTTTGCCAACTCTTTAAGGTTTGCCATTATTCTCTCACACCAAGATACGTTATTTTATCTTTTTTCTTTCCTTTTGCGGCTTCAAAAAGATCGTTATAAACGCCCTCTATTTCCTCAAGCCTTATTTCTCTTCCGCCTAGTCCGTATACATAGTTCAATATTATTTTATTCAAACCGCCATCGAACATAGCCGCCTTCACCTCGAGGCAAACCGGGCCTTCGTTCGCGTTAAACGAATCGGACCTGTCCATCACCGCTATCGCCTTTAAGCCACTCAACGCATTGGCGATCTCTTCTTTTGGGAAAGGCCTGAAAACGCGCGGCTTCAAAAGCCCGGCTTTCAGCCCCTTATTCCTCAATTCATCCACTACAACCTTCGCGGTACCGGCGGTCGAACCCATGGCAACTACCGCGCAATCCGCATCGTCAAGCCTATATTCTTCGAATAACCCGTATGAGCGGCCGAACTTCGAGGAAAAATCTTTCCCGACGTCCAGGATCACAGCTTTTGAATTTTTCATCGCCTCGACTTCCTGCCTCTTATGCTCAAAATAGTAGTCCTGCAGGTCGATTGCTCCGCTGGTAATAATTTTATCAAAATTCAATAAATAATTTTCAGGCTTGTATACACCGACAAACTTCTTCACTTCGGCATCATTGATAATCTCTATCCTCTCCATGCCATGACTTATAATAAAACCATCGGTCGTAACGATCACCGGAAGTTTCACCGTTTCTGCGATCCTCACCGCCTGGATCATATTATCGTAGGCCTCCTGAGCATTCTCGGAGAATATCTGTATCCAGCCGGACTCTTTTACCATCATAGTATCGGAGTGGTCGCAGTGTATATTTATCGGGCTGGACAGCGCTCTATTGACATCGGCTAATACTATAGGAAGCCTTAAACCGGCCGCTATATATAGCATCTCGGCCATCAGCGCCAGGCCCTGGCTCGATGTACCGGTCATGCACCTGCCGCCCGCAGCAGAGGCGCCTATGCACGCGGACATCGCCGAATGTTCGCTCTCCACTGGCACAAATTCCGTATCGACCAGTCCGTCGGCAACGTAACCTGCGAATATCTGAACTATCTCTGTAGCCGGCGTAATAGGATATGCCGCAACAACGTCAGGATTTATCTGGCGCATCGCTTCGGCCATCGCCTCATTTCCGGTCCTGGCTACTATATTCGAATTAGCCACTTTTTTTCTTCGCTTCCTTTTCAGAAATCATCTTTATCGCTTTACCCTTTACCGGGCATTCGTGTTCGCATATCCCGCAGCCCTTGCAATGTTCATAGTCAAATCCGACGACCTTGCCGTCTTTCACTATCACGGCGGAGTCAGGGCAATATACCCAGCAGGTTAAGCAACTTATGCACTTTTCCGGAATAAGGACAGGCCGGTCCGACTTCCAATCGCCGGTCTTAAATTCTCTGGCCGTACCGCCGCCTATTATCAGACCGCCCTCGGGAAGCTCTTTCCAGCCCTGTTTTTCCTTCTTCTCAGTCGCCATCTTAAAACTTGACCTCTTTATAGGCGCGTTCTATCGCCTTTATATTACCTTCTATAACTTCCGGCTTCGATTTGAATTTCTTTTCCAGCTTCTTTTTGGTGTCATCGATCATCGCATTGAAATCGAGTATGCCGGACACCTTTATTAAGGCACCGAGCATGGGTGTATTCGGTATCTCTCTTCCGATCGTCTCTTTTGAAATGGTCGAAGCATCAACGGTGCATACCTTAATAGAGCCGCTAATATTAAGGTCTTTTTTTATATCGGATGGGGTTTTTTCGGTATTAATTATTATCGTTCCATTCTGAGGTATGCCTTCGGTAACATCTACGGTATCTATCAAGGTGGGGTCCAATACGACTACGATATCCGGATTGATAACGCCTGAATGGAGTAATATAGGTTTATCCGACATTCTGTCGAACGCCGCTACGGGAGCGCCCATCCTCTCGGGGCCGTATTCAGGGAATGCCTGTACATACTTACCTTGCGCGAGTGCAGCGTCCGCAAATAAAAGGGCGGCCGTTTTTGCACCCTGGCCGCCCCTGCCATGCCAGCGAATTTCAGTCAATTCTTTCACCCTAATAAATTTAATCGATCACTGGGATTAAACAGCTTTTTCCTTCAACCCCAGATAGAATACCATGAAACTTCCGGTCATTACCAAACCAAGGTAACCGTTTATTATGCTCGTCGTCACTGCCATCACGATCTTCCCCGCGCCTGCAGGTATAGCGGCAGTCAATAGGCCGATCAGAAAACCTACCACCAGCCCGATGCCCAACGCGATCAATATCAGAAGAACAAAAAGCAAAAGCAGTGTCAATACTCTTGAAAACGGCTTCTTTGTTACGGACAGGCTATTCTTCATTGCCGCTATCACGCCCATCTCACCGCATACGAGAGCGTACGGTGAAAGCGTAAGCGGGATGAAATACAATAACCCCACCACCGCCACTATCGCCACCGCTATCACTACCGCTATGTTAGTGATTATAGCGTTATTGAGCGGTGTGGTCGCGGCCACTATAAGGCCCGCCACAAGCGCCGCTACGCCTATAATCAGTATGATCAACAACCCCAAACAAAAAAGCTTGAGGTAATATTTCACGCCGTAGGCCATAAAAGAGCTAAGCTTTGCAACTCCGCCCTTCACGTAGTCCCTTACCAGGCCAAGGCTTGCGCCCTGAAAAAATATGCTTATCAGGATGAATATCGCACTGAAGATCAATGCAGAAACCGTCATCTGGGGGGTAGGTGTCTGCCTCGGCTGTACCGCAAATGGCATGCTCGCGATACTTCCTATGAGATTAAAAACGAACAATATCAACACAAGCCCGAGGTTCTTGGATGCAACTCCGAAACCCTTCTTAATCGCTTCTAAAATCACTCCCATAATAACCCTCCTTTTGGGTACAGTATAGTAAATATATCAGATAACCTCAGTACTGTCAAGGGGATTTATCTTGCGGATATCTCGCGCCGGCCTTCAAATGCCTTGGTGATGGTCGCCTGATCGGCATATTGCAGGTCGCCGCCTACCGGTATGCCGTAGGCCACCCTGGTAAGCCTGGCCCCTGCTAATTTAAGCACCTTTAATAGGTAAAGCGCCGTGGCTTCTCCTTCCGTATTGAAGTCGGTAGCCAAAATTATCTCTTTGAACTTCTCCTTTTTGACTCTTTCAAGCAATTCATTTATCTTCAGATCGTCAGGCCCGATCCCATCCAATGGCGACAGGGAACCCAGCAACACATGGTAGAGGCCGTTAAAATTCCCGGCCTTCTCTATCGTAACTATATCATTCGGCTCTTCAACTACACAGAGTATCGATTTATTCCTGGAATGGCTTCTGCAGATCTCGCAAGTATCGTTGTCGCTTAAGTTATTGCAGATATTACAGAATCTTACGGATTCTTTGACTTTCAGTATCGCTTTCGAGAGGGCGTCAGCGTCCTGCTTCGGTGAGCGGAGCACATAGAAGGCGAGGCGCTGCGCGCTCTTTGGTCCGATACCGGGCATCTTGGATAATTCCTCTATCAATGCCCTCATCGAAACCGGAAAGTCCATCATCTAGTCTTTTCCTTACTATTTCTCGTCTTCGCTATCGACCCGCCGAACATCTCGAGCGCCGCCTTAACTATCGGATCCACTTGTTCTCTATCCGATTCGCCTGCCTCGGGAATATGATCATCGGAATCTTCTCTGGAATTCGTACTCTCGGGCCTTTTGATATTGACCGGATCAACCAAAGTCAATGCCACCCTGAGATCCAACCCGAGAACCTTATTAAGCGCTTCCTCTATCAGGCGTTTATTGTCCTGCCCTTCAAGCATTTCTTTATGAAATTTCAGCTCCTTCGGAAAACCTATCGTTATGACCATGCCCTCAAGGCTGGTCGGATACCCTTCCTGTAAATAAGAGGCTATCGATATCTTCTTGTTCTTTATATAATCTATAACTTTGGCCCACGAGCTTAGGACATCCTCTACATCTTTCGAAATCGTATTGTTCGCCTCGGCGGTTTCCGCCGCGGGCTTCTGCTTTACGCTATGGGCATGGGCTTGGATATGGGCCTGTGCAGGAGCCTGGGCATGGGTCTGAACTGCAGTCGGCCCTTCAAGCATATCAAGCCTCTTTAATATCTCATCTAGAGAAATGATCGAACCGGTTTTGGTAAGTTTTACCATCGCCGCTTCAAGCGGGATGCGGGCAAGACCGGACTTACGCATCAGGTCTATGGTGTTGGAAAACGTATAAATAATATAAAGGATCTCCTCGGCTGTATACCCCCCTGAAGCCTCCGCATACCTTTTTATCTTCTCGGCGCTGGCATCTATCAACAGCTCCTGGTTCGAACCGACTTTGGCAACAAGCATATTTCTCAAATGACCTATGAGGCCCAGTACAACCTGATTTATGTCTTTTCCGTCATTGACAAGCCGGTCGATAATGAGGAGCGCCTTAGCGGCATCCTTCTGTTTAATCGCATCAGATAATTCAAACAAGATTTCGCCATCAACGACTCCGAGTATCTTCGCTACATCGTCCGCGGTAACCTTCCCCTTCGCGAATGAAGATATCTGGTCGAGAATAACCTGGCCGTTACGCATTCCACCGTCTGAATATCTGGCGATGAGCCCCAGGGCTTCGTCATTTACATCCAGCCCCTCGGCCTTCGCTATCTTCCTCAGGTTCGCTACAATGTCTTTCGTAATGATACGCCTGAAGTCAAATCTCTGGCATCTGGATAGAATCGTGGCCGGGACCTTGTAGGCCTGGGTTGTGGCGAATATGAACTTCACGTGAGGCGGCGGCTCTTCGAGTGTCTTCAGAAGAGCATTGAACGCCTCGGGGGTGAGCATATGTACTTCGTCGATTATATATACTTTAAATCTTCCTCTCGACGGGGCAAACTTGATGCTCTCTCTCAGGTTCCTGATCTCGTCTATGCCTCTGTTCGAAGCACCGTCTATCTCCAGTATATCAAGGCTCGACCCTAAGGTGATCTCCTTGCACGAATTGCACACATTGCACGGCTCGGGGCTGGGCCCCTTCTCGCAATTAAGCGCCTTCGCAAGGATCCTCGCCGCCGTGGTCTTACCTACACCGCGGGGACCGGCAAAAAGATAAGCATGGGCAACTCTGTCCTGGGATATTGCGTTCTTCAGGGTGGTTGTGATGTGGGGCTGGCCCGCTATCTCATCAAATGCCTTAGGCCTGTATTTTCGCGCGAATACTATGTAGCTCATAATCAATACAAGATAACACAGCTGGTATGTGAAATCAACTGCAAATTACTCCTCCGGCGGAACCGCGATCCTGGTAGCGGCGTCTATTCCCGACGCGATCTCCGGGATTATACCTATCTTCCTATATATGGGATGAACTGCCTTCCTTATAAGCGGCAGTTTTGACGCAAAATACGCCGAGGCGATAATACATACGGCGCCTCCGATGATCAGAGTGTTTGTGGCGCCTATCAGGGACGCAAGAGCCCCGGCCAAAAGGCTTCCGAAAGGCGCCGTACCAATGAACGCCATAGCGTAAAGGCCCATCACTCTTCCGCGCTTATCGTCATCGACCACTGTTTGCAGGATTATATTGCTGGCAGCCATGTGGGCCATAAAACCGAAACCGGCAAATCCGAGAATGAATAAAGACAATATGATCGTCCGCGACATGGAAAAGGCTATTATCCCTATAGAGAATAGCGTCCCGAAGACCGGGATAAGGCGCGCGAGTCCAACCACAGTTTTACGTGAGGCAAGATATAAAGTGGCTAAGATAGCGCCCGTCCCTGCCGAGGCCATCAGGAAACCAAACGTGCCGGGACCGCCATGCAGAATATCTTTGGCAAATACCGGCATCAGCACGACATAAGACATACCCGCGAGGCTTATCATGCTAAGAAGCATCAGGATGTATCTTATCGGCAGAAAATCATACGCATACCTGAATCCTTCCTTAAGATCGGCGAAGATATCTCTTTTTACATCTTCCGCCATACGGGCCGGGACCTTCATCATCATTAACGCGGCTATTACCGCAAGAAAACTTAAGGCATTGATAAGAAAGCATACACCCTCTCCGGTGAACATTATAACGATCCCGGCTATGGATGGGCCGATCAGCCTCGCGGAGTTAAACATAAGAGAATTCAGGGATATCGCGTTCGCCAGATTCTCTTTTCGCTCGACCATGTCTATGACGAAAGATTGCCGCGCCGGTATATCCAGAGAATTAACACAGCCCAGCATAAACCCGAGCAGCACCACCTGCCATACATTGATGGCGCCCGATAACGTTAGCACAGCCAGTATAAGCGCCAGGATCATGGATAGCGTCTGTGTCAGTACCAATATGTTATGACGGTTGAGCCTGTCCACCATAACTCCGGCGAAAGGCCCAAGTACAAACATGGGTATCTGACTCGCAAATCCCACAAGGCCGAGTAGAAAGACAGAATTAGTAAGACGGTAGACAAGCCAGCTCATAGCGATCACTTCCATCCAGGTCCCTATGAGAGAGATGCCCTGTCCGATAAAAAAGATGCGGAAATTTCTATAGCGAAGAGCCCGGAACATATTGCCTACACCCCGGCCTTCACACCGGACGAGATCCTGTCAAAGAAGGCCTCCGCCTTTTCTGCCACGATGTCGCGCTCATGATCCGCGGTTATTATATGGTATGAATTGTAAATAAAAACCATCTCTTTCATCTCGGAACTTACCTTGTCATAAATAAATTTGGAATTTTTAGAACTCGTCATATCATCATCTTTTGCCTGGATAAGCTGTACCGGTGTCTGTATGTTTGGCAGTCTCTTTATAAGATATTTTACCAGAAGCTGCAGCTGATATAAAAGCGTCACCGGAAAATAGGGATATCCGTACTGTCCCACATTACCCATATCGTCAAATTTAGCGTTCACATAATATTTATGTATGCGCTCCCTTATCACCTCGTTTTTGATGCCATAAGGCGGCTCTTCTTTAAAATAAAATAAATATTTAATGAAAGTTTTATACCCTAGCGGAAGAAAGAATTTAGAATTCGGCGTGTTCCAGCCATCATAGAATAGCGTCGGAGCCAGACAGCTTACGCCGCGAACCCTGTCTTTGAACTCTTCGGCAAGAAGGAGCGCGAGCAGAGCGCCCATCGATAAGCCGGAAGCAAATATCGGCCCCCGGAAATCCGCGGCCTCTCCTTCCGTGATCACTTTTCGAACCGATTCGTAAAACTCCTGCCACCTGGTATTTTTCAGGACTTCGATCGCTTCACCGTGATTGGCAAGGCTGGGACAGAATACGGTATAACCCTTCCTGTTAAGGAATTGGGCAAGCGTTTTCATCTCGACGGGTGTACCGGTCAGGCCATGAATAAGTATAACGGCCCTGCCGTTATCACCCCTGAGTGTAAAGCCCTGGTTAGCGGTAGATACACCGGAAGGTTTGCGCCGGCCAAAAACATACTTGGGATTAAGAGTAAATACAACTGACATAATCTGATCTTTCTATGCAAAATTCTAAGCTGGATAAGACAATAGCAGCGTTACCGTAAAAGTCGATCCTTGTCCGCGCTTGCTCTCTACGGAGATATCTCCCTTATGCGCCTCGACGACTGCCTTAACGATGCTTAAGCCTATCCCGAAGTTATCGCCGGAACCTCTCGTTTTAACTACCTGATAGAACCTGTCAAATATATAAGGAAACTCTTCTTCCGGCATCCCCATACCCGTATCGCTTATCTTGATCTTGGCAAATTTATCGTCTTTGACGAGGGTAACAGTAACCTTTCCTTTTCTGTATGTGTACCTGATCGCATTATCCAGAAGGTTCATCATCATCCTGCCTAGCTGGATCTCGTCGGCGTCCATAATAACGGTTTCATCGCAGTAGAAGGAAATATCTATCCCCTTGCGGCCGGCAAGCGATCTCATATTATCCACAGCACCTTCTATGAGTTTGGTTAGATTGATCTTTTTTATCTCAAGGGTCACCTGGTCTGTTTCAAAACGGCTCAACGTCGAAAGATTATCCACGATCCTAGAGAAGGCATCCGCTTCTTTCAGCATCCTAAGCAGCACGGCTTCCGACTCTTTCCGCGAATTGATATTTTTTATCGCCGCTTCGATATCTGTTTTCAATGCGCTTAAAGGCGTCCGCAACTCATGCGAGATATCCTGAATAAACCTCTGCTGGGAGGTAAAAGACCTGTCTATCCTCTCTATCATTTCATTGAATGTATCGGCGAGTTTCTTTATCTCGTCTTTTGTATCGGGAATGTGTATTTTTAATTTCAGGTTCTCGGCAGTGATCTGCCTGAGCGTATTTATCATAGTGTCGACAGGCTTCAACGTAAGTCTGACCAGCAATACTCCCGGAAACGCGGCCAGGATCACAGTCAGCGGGAGCATAACAAACAATATAAATATCAGGTTATGTAAGACCAACGACATGAGCCCTATCGGCCCGGCCACCTGCACCACATAGGCAACCTTTCCGTGTTCATAGACAGGCCTTGAATACATCCTGGCCCTCATCTTTCTGCCGTCGGCAAATTCGCCCTTCACGGTATCGAAGCTATCATCTCCGTCGATTATGTCTTTAAAATCTTCTTTCGGTAACTGAGAAATGTTCGGCATGGATTTCGAAGCCACGATGAGAGAGCCATTGGCATCGAGTATCCGCACGAAGATGCTCATCAGATCCGGGTCCTTCCTCTTCTCCGTAACCCACGCCTGGGCGGCAAAAGCAAAGGCATCTTTTTCGGCAGCTCCGGCTCTCCAGTAAGCGTTGATCGAATCGGCAACACCCTCGCATCTCGAACTCAGCAGGTCGTCGAAATCATCGTAAAGGGTTTTGCGGAAACCCTCGTAAAGTATGAAGCTGAATATCAGTAATGTTATGGTGAGGATAAACGTATACCAGAACAACGCCTTGAATCTTATCGATTTAAAAAACATAGTACTCCTTACTTTTTGGCGGAGGTCAAAAGTTATTTGGCGCGCCTGACAGGAATCGAACCTGCATACATGGCTTCGGAGGCCAACGCGTTATCCATTACGCTACAGGCGCCTAAAACTATAATAAAGCATTGTACCTCTATTAGGGGCTGATTTCAACCTGGTGGGTAGAATAAACCTTGTGCGGCTTTATTTCGCAGCTTTTGAGAATATCATTGATACTTGGTAATATCTGGCATGTGACGGGAGGATTGTCGATCTTAATTTCAAAAAGTATCTTCACGGGGGGTGGTTCAACATCTTTGGCCGATAAAAATATTCTTATTAAGAAATCCCGGCCGGCAATGGTGACCGGATAAAGCGAGACTAGCCCATCCCTGGCTATCTTCCGAATGTCGAAACGAACATCACCACCGTTTAATTTTGTAAACCCGCTGATAATATCCTGTCTGGAGACAGGGCTTAAAACATCCTGCTTATAAAACAAGACCGCAAGGCACACTGCGGTCGATATCTGCTGAAATGATGGCTCTGAAATTCTACTTGCAGGGTTAAGACTAAAAGTTTCAGCATTTAAATACTGCGGCAACGAAATGACTTGGATCAAAAAGAGAACAGCCAGTACGCCTGATAGCTTTTTCCTTTTCACAAGACCTCGCTTTACACAAGAAGTCTATCATAAGATCTAACTTTTGCAAGAGGCTTGCAGTAAATTTATTTATTTTCCAATACCCGCACAAACGCACTTACGACTTCGGGATTGAATTGTGTGGCGCTGTTTTGCCTTAACTGTTCTATGGCTTCCCTCTTTGTCAAATTTTTCATGTACGGCCTGTGGGAAGTCATCGCGTCGTATGAATCGGCCGCGGTAACGATAGCCGCCAATATATCGATTTTCCCCCCAGCCAACCCATCGGGATAACCTTTGCCGTCGTAGCGTTCGTGATGCTGTTTCACTATGGCAAGGATCTCCTTATCCAGGGAAACGGGCTTCAGCAACTCTTCTCCTATCGCCGGATGCTTTTTTATAGTCTCACGGTCCTCATCGCTAAGCTCTGATTTTTTATTCAGGATCATCTCCTGAACTCCCAATTTACCTATATCATGAAGAAGCGCGGCCTCTTTGACCAGCTCTATCTTCTGGTGCGGCAGCTTCATCTCCTTCGCGATATCTTCCGCGTATTTCGCAACCCTCTCAGAATGGCCTTTCGTGTAGGCATCGCGCGCTTCAAGAACGTTTACCAGGGTTTGCACAGCGCGATAAAAATAACTGACTAACTTGTGTCTTGCCTTATACAGATTCTCCGCCATCTTGTTAAAAGAATCCGCGAGCTCGCTTATCTCATCCCTACCCCCGGTCTTCACCTTATAATGCAGATCTCCGGATGAGATATGCCTTGTCCCTTCCACTAATTTATTGATCGGCGCCGTAACTCTCGCCGAGATAAAAAATCCCAGGATTATCGAAAGCACCAGGCCAAATAACAGGGCGACGGCAGACCTCGCCCTGACTTCTTTCTGAGCGCCATAGACATCACTTGCCGTCATGTCTATTCCCAGTACTGCTATGGCGTTACCATTTTTATCACGGATCGGAGCATAGCCCGACAAAAATACACCCCACTTATCAGCCATGATCTTTCTGTCAACAGTCGGGTCATCGAAGGCCTTAAGTAATTCCGGAAAAGATGAGCCATCATATACCTCACCCGGCAAGGCCGGAACCAGCTTTATCTCGACATCGCACGGATGCAGATCGATCAGGAATTTAAAAACTGATGGGGTTTCGGTTTTTTTTAGGATATAAACGTAGGCAAGGCTCGGATCGACCTCTTTTATCTTCAATAATTTTTCCGCAACGGCTTTATAGGGGGAGCTCTCGACTCCGTTCTCATTAAGCGGTATCCGTAACAGGGTATCGGCGTCTACCGTCATTGCTATGGTCTGGGCGATTATCTTAAGCTTGTCTCTTAACTGTTCAAACTGGGCTTTCGATGCGTAATCGTACACCAGAAAATTACCGGCGGCTCCCGAAAGACACATTAATACCACCAGGATGGCCGTGATCTTCCAGCGAAAACTTCTAAGCAGTATTAGATGATTTTTCATAATAGACCGAAGTGATATATTTTATAGTTTTGTCCCAATTAAAATCTTCAAGACGTTTTCGTCCGTTCTCTGTAAGCGCATTGCTTAAAGAATCGTCGTCGCACAATTTGTTCATCGCGTCAGCCAGTGCCGCAACAGATGTGGGATCTATCAATATAGCGCTATTACCGGAAGCGATCTCCGGCAGCGAAGAACGGTCGCTCGTTATCACCGGTGTTCCCAGGTAGAACGCCTCCAGTAACGGTATCCCAAAACCTTCAAAAGTAGACGCGTATATCATGGCACCGCTGCGTTTTATCAGGTTGTACAGGATGCGATCCTCAATATATCCCGTGAACACGACCCGTGGTTCAATATTATAATAACGGACGAGGTTTTTCAACTCAATAAAAGATCCGCTCTTATCGCTAAAACTGCCCACGATGACAAGCTTGTGAAGCCTCGGCTTCCCCATTTCGAGAAACTTAGCAAAGGACTTTATCAGGAAAGGGACATTCTTCCTCACATCATCAAGCCTTCCCGCAACACTGATAAAATATTCTTTGTCGCGCAAGTCATATGGCAGGTGCCAGGCACCTTCTTTATCGATCATACTACCGATATGCTGCCTATCGCAATCCAAATATGTAACAGCTATCTTTTCCGTACGGACGCACAACCTTTCACCGATCTCTTTCTTTGTGCACTCGGATATGGTCAATATCTTCCTGGCTTTCAGCGCTTCGAGGAACAATCCGATTAATCTTCGCGTTTTTTTTACCTTCGTCGAGGCCGTGTTCTCCGTGGAAATGGAGTACAGATCGTTGATCGACATCACGATCGGGCATACTGCAAAAAGAGGAACGCCTTTATCCCATATTGCGTGATAAAGATCGATCCTATATTTTGACAACTGAAACGGCAGCACCCAATTTTTCCAATATTTTTTCAATCTCGGTTTATTAAATAAGATAAGCGGAAATTTTGAAAAAACACTTTTATATTCTTCACGCAGAGGTGTATCGGAAAAGAGATATACCTCGAATCGACCGTCCCCGGATAAACCTTTCAAAAGAGAAAGACAATAGCGCGCGACACCATTCATCGGTTGAGACAATATCCTGGCATCAATACCAAGCCGCATCTTATCTTTTGGCATATTAAAAATAGATCTTCACGTTGCCATTAACATTCTGGGCAACATATTTATACTGGCCAACCTGCGCCTGGTATTGGACGTTGAATAACACGGAATTGGTAAGCCTGAATGCCATGCCGCAGCCTAATAGGCAAAAATCGGGAGACTTGTTTTCTCCCGTAGAGGTATTAAAAACCGATCCTGCTAATTTGGCCTCGATAGAACGGCTGTCATTCAGGAATTCATGCTGAAAAGATATATGCGCTTCCGGGAATAACACATGTTTATCTATTCTCAATTCGTACTCCGCCCTCCATCCGATACCAAACTGGCACGATTGCGCATCCTGGGCCGACACATCCAGATCCAATGAATCCGCCCCGCTCTCGAGAAAACTGTCGATCCATAATTGCGAATATTTCATGGTCAGCGTGGGGCCGGTAACAAGGCTTTTTACGTGAAAATCGCATCCGGTGCCTCCGGCGATAGTCCACTGCTGACCGAACGGATTCGCCTTGGCGTTTCTATCAAGGCCGCCGAAATTTATCTTGCGGTCGGTGTGATAAATATTTGAAGCAAACTGCGCGGCGAGGTCAAGGTATAAAATTTTCCACGAATATGTTGAGTAAAGGCCGTATGAAATAGAGTCTATATCTATGCTGCCTCCCGCGCCGCCCAACGAAGAACTGGTCCTCAGATAACCTACATCCGCGCCCACTATGAGGCCGTTCAATAGTTTATAATCAAAACCCGCCGTAACTCCGCCGGACACATAGTCAAAACCCGGCTCATTGGTGAAGGCGCCCTGGTTTCCAAAATCTCCCTCGCCGTTTATAAAGAAACCAAATTTCTTATCCGTAGCGGCATGTGTATTGCTCTCGCGGGAAAACTTGGCCCAGTCATCGCCGTCGTAGGCTATCAATACGCGATCCTGTTTCAATAGATTTCCGGCAAACGAACCGGTGAAGGTATTAAAGGACATGCCTCTCGGGATTCCGGTTCTCAGTTCTTCCATATGGCTCTGCAGATTCGCGAATTGCATCGTGGCGCTCGTAAAAGCTATATTAGGAATACCACTCAATCTGTCGGGGGACGTTTGAGAATAGGCATCGGCAACCTGTGCGTTTGTGCTTAAACCATCTATGGCATTCTTGACGACCGCCAGATCTCCCGTAGCGGCGGGAAGCACGAGCTGCATAACCGAGGCGACATTCCTCTGGTTATCATTTAAAAATTGTCTGAGCGGATAATTGTCATAGTCGCGCGTAGCAACAAGATCGATATCGTCGCCGCCTACAAGAGGCTTCCATATTATAGTGGGCGTTATCGGCGTATCCAGTGTATCGAATGTACCAGTTACACCGCCGGTCGTCTGTATAAAATCGGTCAATACATCGCCGAGCGCATATGAACCGGTCGTTGTTGTTTTAAGCGTACCTCCCAGGGTAGCCGCGCCGATAATATTCATGCTCCCGTAATCTAAAACAAGCGAATTAACGTCAAGCTTTAATGCGGAAGTCGACGCTTGAGTATAGTCACCGGTGAATTCCAGTTGATCATTCGATAGATTCATGGCCCCTGAGGAAGTAAGGACTACATCTCCGGCAATCGCCCCCGCGCCGCTATTCGTTATGGTCGTAGTCCCGGACGCAATTTCCACTGCTGTAGCACCGCGGATCGTTCCGCTGTTAGTTATCGTTGTATCGCCGTTCACGATCTTCACCGCAGTGCCGGCGCCGACATCCCCTATAATTCCGGTAGCTGAATTGATAAGCTCATTTATTCCGGACGTTATCGGGGTGCCATAATCGGTACTGGTATCACCCATAAAAAGAATTCCAATATTATCTGTTCCGGCAATATTGTATTTATTGCGGGTTGTACCTGATATGGTACCGTTATTGGTGACTTTATAGTTCAGCGACCAGACGAGAATGCCCTCACCGCCCGAGACAGATTGGCCGCTCGCTATAGTTATCGTGTTTGGAGAAGATGCGGAGCGGCTGACATTATTCTGAAAACTGTGACCGGCCCATAGAGTATCGCATGCGCCCGTAACATTAAAATTCGGAAAACCATTGCCGTATTGCGCATCTGCATCACTGCTAAAAGCGCCGTTCTTATTTTTCGTATATATATAGGATGCTGTTGAATAGATAGCGTAAATGGTAACAGGCGTCTGGCCCGGGAGTATAAACTCGGTCATCCCCTGTATCTGATCAAGCGTCAGGACCGGAGAGGCGCCGTTTCCCCAGAAATATGAATACCCCAACTGCGTCCACGGAAAAGTAGCGCCAGTAAGAGCCGATGCATACCAGGAAGCGTAATAATCCTTAAAGTTCTTGTAAACTGTATCGCTCATGCCGGTAGGCTGTCGAAAAGGGAAATCCGTATCGGAATCGCCATACTGCGTGCGGTTATAGGTAGTCGCGTCGGGATTTTTCGACGGCCGCATTATATGGTTATTGTCCGCAGTTACCGCAAATTCTACTATCGCGTTGTGATATTTGGTAACATTGGTATATTCATCCATACCTAATCCACGTTCCACGACATTTATGAGAGCGGTATTGGTGGTAATTCCGCCGTGATCTTTATAAAATTCGGTAAAATCATTACCTGTCGTTACCCAGGTAGCGGATGCTGCAGGCTGGCCGTATATTGCATAATCTGCCTGGCCGACATAATTACTACTAAAGTTCGAAGACTTTGCCACGTTCCTAACTATCAGCTTGCCGCTTGAATTATATTGAAGGCCGTGCGTGTCACTGGAATTTATGCTTATTATGCTGCTGTCGGAGGCGCGCCAATCCGGAGGACCGGAAGGGTTCATGGCATTATCTATGGCTTGATTTATAGCCTGGCTGTAAGTTTCAGCCGCAAAGGTTGTGGAGCATGTAAAAAGGATCGCTAAAAATAATATAATTTTTTTCATCTACATTCTCCATGAGTCGGTCATATGCGCATCAAGAGGCTGAATCGTCCTTGGCGGCAGGTTGTGTGCGGTATCCATCAGGGCTCCGGAGAGCCCCTTTCGTGCGTACAAAGCCGAGTAACGGCTCGACCAGATATTCTCGAATCCCAGAGCATCAAGGTCTTCGGGCCTTAACGCCGTGTTATTAAGCTCCAGCATAATGTAATCCACCTTGCAAAGCTTTACCATCCGGTCCCAATCGGGCCCATTCTTGTAAAAAAAATCGTGGTTCATGTCAAATGTAGACTGAGGATACATCGCTTCATATCTTCCGCACATGGAAATTTTTATGCGCGGATAAAGCCGCCACATGGCGTAGTTGCCCCAGCGAAGCGGCACGGCAAGGTTACCCTCGGCCTTTGAATACATCAGAATATCCGCTTCACGCACGGGATAAAATCCGACGGGCGCAAGGACCTGAAATGTAACTGATGGAAGGATAAATATCGCGACAATAACGGCTATCAATGCGTATAAGACCACCGCGGTTAAGGCGGTTATATTCAATCGCAGCCTGGCCGCGCAGGCCTCCAGGTACGGCCCGAGAAATGCGAGTGCCGCGAGGCCAAAAAATGGCGCATGCCTGCGATGCCGCATTGCTATCAAGGCAGTTATAACCAGGACGATCATTTGAGCGGTGGATATTTTTCCTTTAAAGGCTTTACGGCCGAAAACAAGAACAAAAACGACTATCGCGAAAAGTATCCGGAACCCGATATACGGGTCTTGCCCGAATATCGGCATCGTCTGCCATTCGGCTATTGAGGCCCTGTGAAGCGTAAGCGCCTTGAACAGGCAATCCCAGAATTTCAAGCCGTAAGGGCTGACGGTAGTGGCGAAGATAGCGCCCATCAACGCTACAAGCATGATCTTCGATCGGCGACGGAATATTAAATCCGTAAGCGCATATACGGCCATTATGCCCAGCCCCGACACAAACCCGCCATGAACATTGACCCATATCAGCATGATAAAAATTATGCTTATAGCCGGCCGGCCATCGCCTTGCCGTATCTTTTCAAGATAAAGTAGCATCATGGCAAAGAAAAGATATGTTAAGGTATGACTGCGGACGACGGGTATGTAGCCGGGGAATACGGCCAAAGCGCACGGTATTGCAATCATAAGGATCGTGGGCCATTTGACGCCGTTAATCCTAGCCGCTTGGCTTGCGAAAAAAATAGCGCCAAATGCTATAACTATTTTGAACAGTAGAAGCGAGCCGGGCCCGAATATTTTAAGGAGAGAAAAGAATATAAGCCCTGAGCCCCACTCGTGGTCTACATATTCCGATAGAACGGGCGTAAATGCGAATATATCTTTTTGTATAAGATGTCCGGTCTTCCAGATCGAGGCGCCCTGCACAAACCTGGCCCACAGGTCGCCATCAGCGATATTGTGGTATGAAAGTATAATGGCGAATGAAAATACGCCAAGCGCTATGGTAATAAATACTATTGATCTCTCGTTAGTTATTTTAATTTTAACTGCTCCAGGATATTTTTGTTAAAATCTTGAGCTTCTGTCGTTCCCTCTTCCGGCGCCCAGGGCGCAAAATTCTTGTCTACGTCCTTATTATAGGGCCCATCCTTTACCTCATACAGCACGGTGTCCGGTAGGAGCGCAATAAAAGAATGCCATATCTTGGGCGGTATCTCCACCGCATATTCTCCACGTCGAGCGTCTAATATAATGTGCTCCGCAATATGACCCTTGTCGTCAAATTCAACTACCAGCGCCTTGCCGCCTAATATTACAAAAGCCTCGACCTTATCCGGGTTTTCATGCTTATGGGGCCGGACATAAGTCCCTGGCTGGGCGGCATTCAGCATGCGCTGAACCGGCGCGTTGTAGTCCTTATGAAAATTGTAATTGGCCCTCTTCCTTGGCGAGGCCTTAGACTTAAGCGCGATCTCTGCTATTAGAGCGGAATTTATTCTTATCACTTAGTCGCTTCTCTCTGCATGACATCAAGGCCGGGTGGAGCCTTGTGCCATTTATAACCTCCGACAGCGTCCTCGTAACCTCTGTCAAATAGGCGCTTCATGTCCTTAGGATCGAACATCTCCTTACAATCCTGTTTGAAATCCGGAGGGATGAAAGCAAGGTTATAATCATTCCCCCTCGTCTTCATGAACGTATATATTCTGTACGTATCGCCTACGCCCTGAGCATCTATGATAGTATCAAACGACCGTTCGGAAAGCGAGGTAAGATTGTCTTTTACCTTCTTGTAAACAGGCGACATGTAGCCATTCCGTATTATGTAAAGCTTCGATTTTACCTTTGACGGGTCTATATTCAGGCTCTTGGCAGCCTCGCCCATTCCGTCCAGAAGCTTATATGTGGTAAAAACCTGCGTCAGTGTACCACCGTCGACGTGCAATTCATCATACATCTTGCCGTCGGCCTCCACATGAAAAATTGTCGGAGGAAATATCATAGGTATAGCAGCCGAGGCAACTATGACCTTACGGAATAACTCTACATCACCCCTACAAGCAATGGCCCCCATATCCCATATCACAAACCTCTGGGCATCGAGATTGGCGGTGCCGACTAGTAGTCTGCGGCCAGACCTATGCTCGGCTGCGATCTTCGCGAGAAGATCTGGGGTAACGATGCGGGATATCGTTCTAATGAGTGGCGCATTACTGGCGAAGGAATCCCCGAACAGGATCATGAAAGGCAATTTGTTTGCCATCACATCCTTAGTTGACATCGTTGTGTAACATTTTTCGAGTTCGTCGTCATATTCTTTACCCAAAAACGCGAATGGCGCACTGATTGCGCCCGTAGAGACACCGGTAACGATCTTAAATACCGGCCTGGATCCTTCCTTCGACCAACCCTTCAGTAGTCCTGCGCCATATGCGCCATTAGCGCCGCCTCCGGAGATGGCAAGCACCGGATAGACTCTTACACCATCGGGGCCCTGGGGAAAATCCTCGGCGCTTTCCTGCTTAGCCGAAACCAGTAAACTTTCCTGCATTCTCGTATTATGCTCGCCCAAGACGATACGCACTTCATCCATATTGCCGATCCGGGCTTTATCGATAAGATCCGGCGGCACAGGATGCCGCATGGTAGCGCAGCCGGACACAATAGGTAAACAGAATGCTACGAACGTTAGCGTAAATATCATCTTTATCCGTATTTTCATATCTCCCCCTCGTAAGTCCTCATCACCATCTCCATGCCGCGCCTGCGTAGATAGCCGACTCCTGCCGCGACGTAAGCGCTTGCAAAAAAGCCTCACCGTCCCCATTAAATATATCACGGCTTAATTTTAATTCAATACCTATATCATCGTTCGTCATACCGCTTTTGAGCCTGAATAAAATCGTGTCAGTGCCCGTAAGCCTGGCGTCCGCGCCAAAAATAATTCTTCCCGTCCTCCTATCATCGTATTGAATCTCAAAAACAAGGCCGGCGTCTTTTGAGTAATTCCATTTACCGTATAAAATTACCGTCTTTGTTAAAGGCCTTATCCTGTTGGTCAGGCCTATTCCTATTTCATATCTGATATAGTCTTCTTTGAAGGCACCCGCAGATACTTTGAAATCGAAGAGAGAGTCGGTACCGCCGCCCAATAAATAAGATATACGGCCCTTGCGCCTTATATCCCAATGGCCTTTGAAAGTCAAAGCATGCGTTTTTTTCTTTTTTGTAATAAGATCCGCTTTTTCGTATTGATAAATAATCTCATTGTTTTTATCGATCTCCCATGCACCATTCAGCGTTAGTATATCGCATCTGCCGTTTTCCTTCTTAACATGAAAAGATAATTTGTTAAATTTATCCGCTTTCCACGAGCCATCGAGATTGAGGACATATGTCGAGCGGGTGTTTTCTTTTGTCGTAGTTGTGATGGCAAACAGGAGGGAATTCGTATTAACATCAAATATCTCGCCTTCAAGCGTTATCCTATCGCCAAACGTCTTTCTCGCTGATTTATCCAGGGTAAGGCGTAGGTTGTGATCATCCGTTAAAGACCAATCGCCTTTGAGGCTAATCTGATGCGGTATTTTTTCAACTTTCGAAAGCGGCGCTTTTACATGGTAGGAGATCATATTTCCATCTACTACGAATCGGCCGTCCAGCACCTGCCGGAACTTCGACAGATCGCCTGTGCCGCCGGATCTGTCCAGAATAACCCTATTGTAAGGATCTAATTCGTAACGCGTCCTTTGCATATATCGGCCTTCTTAATCATTCAGATATTTCCTGACTGGCAAGCTCCTGCAATTTTCCGCGGACGGAATCCCGTAAAGCCTCAAAGTCCGCGATCTTAAGGCCCGACGTATCGATCGGCGGCAGTATCACGAGCCTGCCGAATACTTTTGTTTTGAAGATCCATCCGCCCTTGGGTATAGCCTCTCTTGTTCCGCCTATATACACGGGGAGCAAGCTTATCCCTTCTCTTATCGCAAGCTTGAAAGCCCCGTTCTTGAATTCACCCATTTCATCAGAGTTACTACGCGTACCTTCCGGGAAAAATAGCATAGACACGCCCTTCCTGAGTTGCTCGGCCGCCTGACGGTAAACTTCCTTTATGCTGCTCAGTTCTTCCCTGGAAAGCAGGATGTGGACATTTACCCATAGCAATCCACCAATGAACGGTAATTTTAGCAACTCCTTCTTCGCCACCCATTTAAAATACATATGTGTCTGATAGATCATTATAATGTCGGCTAAACTCTGATGATTGGCCACGATCACATATGTCTTGGAGTGATCGATATTTTCCAGGCCTTCGATTTTGAGTTTCCAGAACGGGTTTAACGCTATAAGCGTATCCGACCACCAGAAGCATTGCGCGTGGACAAGCCTCTCCCTATTATTGATCGGGAATGGCATGATCTTAATGATAAGACTTGATAAGAAAGCAGAAGCAGTGATAATGACACCCGCGACCCATATCGCTATAGATATTAAAAATCTCATTCCTTTGTTTTTCCGATTCGTAAAAGATTCAAACCGGTAGCTGGGTCTATATCTTTTGCCGCTTTAATGCCTTTCAATTCGAAGAGTACCGCCTCCACGACCAAAAATACCTTCGTCGCCTTCCGGACGCATCCGGTGAGTACTCTGTTCCCTTTGCCCATCGCGGTATGTATATGTATCTGGGGGCCTTTCTTATTCGCGAATATCGTACCTACACCCAAAACCTCCCATGCATCTTTAAACGCCGTCCAGTTAGCATCCGGCGGGATTACGGGCTTTTTCGGGCCGGTTACGAGATCGCCCTCCCTGAGCGCGCCTAAGAATATAAAAGTAGCTGCCTTTATCCGTTCGCGCTTTGCGAGCTTATCTATCTCATTAAGAAGGATATCCTTATCATCGAACTTGATCAGGAACACCCTCCCTATATTTCCCTTGGTATATTTCACAGCCTCTCCTTATTCTAACATCTTTTACTTTTTACCTTATTGCCTTCTGAAAATGCGTCAGCTAAATATTCACCGATCCCATAATAGCCATGATTTGCCGGATCGAATATCATCGGCTTTATCTTTTTAATATCAGGCGACCCCTTCTTATCCAAAACCGCCTCATCAGCCAATACATTCTTGATCTCGCCTATGAATAATGTATGCAATCCTAATTTAATAGTCTGGGCTAGAACACATTCCACAACAAAAGGAAATTCATCAACATAAGGCGCGTCGACAAGGCCGCTTTTTACAGGCGTAAGCTTAGTGTTGGCAAATTTATCTTCAGTCCTGCCGGAGACCATCCCAAAATAATCTGCCTGGCTAACAAATTTTTCTGAAGGGATGCTTATAGTAAAGGCCTTTCTGGCCATGATATTGCCATAAGTATAAGTGGCTTCCCTCAAAGCAATCCCGACAGAGGGAGGGTTCGAACAACAGATACCGCCCCACGCAACGGCCATAACATTAGGCTTGTCGTCTTTATCATATGTTCCTACAATAAAAACGGGCGTCGGAAAAACAATCGTTTTTGCACCTACAGATTTTTTCATATTCGCTTATGTTTCTCAGGTTTTGGGCTATACCGATTTTTTACCTAGCGTTATAGTTTTTTCGCGGATGCCTGCTTTTTTCGCTACATCTCCCGACTCGCCCGCATCAGGGACGAGAAGAGATTTGAATTTCATACCGGTATAATCGGCAGTGATCTTAAACGGCGCTTCGAGCTCCTTCAGGCCGATGTCTTCGTACGCGCTCGCGATGAGAATAAGCGTCTTCCCTTTAAGGGGTGTCTCCATAGTATCGGCCTCATTGTCCCATTTATAGAGCGAGAACATCCTGTCGGTAATAAGCTTTAACTGCGCGCTCATCGCGAAGAAATATAGCGGCGTTGCCATTACGATCACGTCCGCATCGGCCATCTTCGCCAAAATGGGTTTAGCCTCATCATCGATAGCGCATTCATATTTATCAGATCGCTGACATGCCCTGCATGATGTGCATCCTGTGGATTTGTATTTAAGGAATGCTGTATCCACTACTTCGACTTCGGCGCCCTTTGAACGGGCGCCTTCAGCGAACCAGCCTACAAGCGTTGCTGTATTGCCGTTTTTCTTCGGGCTTCCTGAAAGCACTAGTATTTTTTTAGCCATATGGTTCGTTTTGTATTACTTACCGGATTGTTTTTCTTCCAATGTTTTTTCTATCTCCATTACTACCACGCGCCATTCCGTGCCATACAATCCCACGGTATCCCAGACTGCCACTTTCCTAGCGAGCGTCTTGTCCTCGAGGCCGTTGGTGTAAAAATCATACGATCCGGCGCCGGTATTGGATAGAGCAACGGTCCTGGAAAAAGATGTGAGGCCTATAAAAGGTTTAAATAGCGGATCGGTAAATATATTCTTTCCCACCTGTTCCGGATCCGGGTCGTATATGACAAGCCCGTTCGGCTGCATTATCCATACCTTGCAGGGCTTGCCTTCCGCGAGGGGCTTCAGAAATATCTCGTGCCTTATCAGCATCCTGACCGCTCCCAATAATTCGCCTTTGTCCGAAAATATCGGATACCCCACACTTAACGCATTGATACCCTCAGCTGAGGTATACACATTGCTCAGGACTGGCTTCTTTGCCTTTAAAAGTTCAATGACGTACGGCAGGCCGCCCCTATCGGCATCTTCATACTTTTTGTACTCTTCGGGTTCCACGGTGATCTTCAGCCCATCCGCGTTTATTACGGAACAATCCACTACATACGGCCGGAATTTGCGTAAGTTATTCAATATTTTTCGCGCTGTCTCTTCCCTCAAATCTACGCTAGACAGCTCCTTCGCTGCGGCCTTAAGATCCTTATCTATTTCCAACAATGTAGAATTGATACCTTGTTTCACTTGCTTAAGGACCGGCATAAGGTCGCTTATTTCTTCGGCAAATACGTTTGCGCCAGCGAAGATCACTGCCATCATAACGAATACACAAAGCTTTTTCACGCTGTCCTCCTTTTTGGTAATTTTATTGGCGGCGTCCTCTCCCTTCCTTAAAGGAAGGGATACATTAAAGGGAAACGTAGTTTCCCTTTAAACAAATTTGAATTGGCGGAGAGGGAGAGATTGTCGTTCCGGCCTCATTGCGACCACCCAGTAATAGATTTAGATTGGTCTTATTCGGCCTTCACTCCTTAAAGAGAAACCCAATGGTTTCTCTTTAATATATCTCTTCCTTCGCAACTTATATCCACTAGCACAGGGGAAAACAATCTTTTCCCCTGTAACCCCTTTCTTTAAATCTCTCCCTTCCTTAAAGGAAGGGATTCATTAAAGGGAAACTTTGGTTTCCCTTTAAACAAATTTGGGCGCTAGCCCCACCGGTTATTGCTTTATCTGTGGGCCGAAGCCAAAAAGCCGGACATATCTTTTTGGCGGAGGCCAAATTTGAATTGGCGGAGAGGGAGAGATTTGAACTCTCGAGACCTTTTGAGTCTACGCGCTTTCCAAGCGCGCGCCATAAACCGGACTAGGCGACCTCTCCTGAAAATTTTGCCAAAAATTTCATCCCGGGAACGCGCCCAAAAGAAGCGTCCGAGGAAAAACATCCTTCTGTACCTTAAAAATATTTCTTCAACACCGCTAATAATTTATCATTTCTGGCGAAATTCTCGGTCCGCCAGGAGTATATTATACTGCCCTTTTCCTTGGGCCATAAAGAGTTGAATGTCTCCCACCCGGAAAGCGGGCCCTTCCTGTTAACCCATGCGGGATTTTTCGTATACCGGAATATGCCGTCGGGGAAGACATTGGTCGACAGCGTCTTATACGTCCAATATGTCCAGTGGAACCCATATTCCTCGAATATATCGACACAATCTTTGACCCACTTGGCTTCGCCGAAAGACCCCCCGCGCCAATTAACCCCGAATTCGCCTATATATAGCGGCACTTTAACCTTGTTGACGAAGCTTTCATATTGACGCGCCAAGAACGCGAGCTTGTTTCTATTCCACATCAGGTTATAAACCTTGCCGGGGTACTTAAGATCCGTTTCCCAGTTAAATACGTAATCCGGCGGCGGATACGCATGAATGCTATAGGCAGTATTGTGGTCGGTCGGCTTACCCAGGAAGCCAATCCTCTGGCCCCAGAAATTTCCTTCAAGAAATATTATATGTTTCTTGTCAGAGTCGCGGATCTCCCGCGTAACGTTATCGTATATACCTTTTAATACAAACTCATGCTCATTCGCCAATAAAGGCTCATTCAGCACATCATATCCGGCAACGGCGCTCACATCTTTATATCTATCCGCCAGAAAATGCCAGAGCCTGTAAAACCTGTCCTGGTTTAATTCATAGGCGAAAAACTCGCTCTTGCTATTTGTGCTATCCGCATGCCAGTCCGTATTCTGGGCGCCAGGCGCGGCATGCATATCGAGTATGCAATAGATGGAATGCCTCTCACACCATTTGACGATCCTGTCGAGGTATTTCAGCCCCTCTTCGTTGAGACTGAACGGCCTGTCCTCGAATTCCACGACCCTGTAATTGAATGGAACCCTGATGCAGTTCGCGCCCCATGCCTTTATGATACCTATATCCTCTTCCCGGATAAAGACGTCCCTGAAAGACCGCGTAAAATCATCAAGCGCATCCTTCCCCAGGGCACTAGCGAAAGATGACTTAAAATCCCTCTCGGCTATACCACGGCCGTAAAGCATATAGCCTTCCATCATCAGCCACCCGCCCAGAGAAACACCCTTAAGCATCACCGGCTTTCCGGATTCATCGACTATCTTTGTTCCGCTAACTTTAAGAAACGGCAATCTCTGTGTCATGGATTAATATTATATCATTCAGTGTTACTGAATCTCTATCGTTTTTTCGATTTCGCCGCCCGAAGATCCGGGTCGAAGTTCTCGAACTTTAAAAATTGGCATATCAGGTTAAAGGCCGGACGCAGGGTCCTGTTGCGAAGCCTCACATACAGATATAGCGGAATAAAGTCGAATCCGAGCCTTCTTTTCGGCTCGTATCCCATTATGCCCATCTCGTATTTCTTTATACCGTGCTTTATGGCCCATGTCAACGCATCCCGGAATTTCATGAAATAAAGATGATATTTGTGCGCTATCGAATAATCCAGCCCGACATAATAATCTATGAACAGATCCTTCGAGACCATGGCAAACAGGAATGTAACAAGCTTTCCGTCTATCCTCCACAGAAAAAATTTAATGCGGCCGGGCATATATCCGGATATATTTTTAAAGAATTCTATAGGCAGAATCTCAAATCCCATCTCATGCCTGGCTACGATATCGAGGTAGAGCTTGTAGACATCACATAATGTTCCATCATCCAGGGAATCTACGACCTGCATATCGATCTTAACGGTTTGTTCCACCTTCTTGAATTTTCTTCTTAGATCGTACCGGTTAGCGCCGCTTAACGTCTTCAGGTATTCCTCGAAATCCTTGTACCAGACGTTCAGCTCTGTGTTGGGAAGGCTGTCGAATTTTGTAAAACCGTCTCTCTGGAGTGGATCAAGCATCTTCGTGTAGGTTTGATCGAAATCCTTGAAAGCGATGATGGCGGCCTTATTCTTTTTTGCTACCTGCTCCAGGCGCCGAAGGATCACTTTTAACACGTCACTGCCGTTCTCGGCAATGCCCATCCTGCCTTGCCCCATAGGCATACCGCATACCACTATTTTGAGATTGAAAATATTAGGTTTGATCTTTTTAATGGAATTCGTGAGGCGCTTGAGCGGGCCCATCATCGTTGTATCAAGCGAATAATCCGTCATGAAAAATACCGTGGCGCCAACCGGGGCCCTGCCCTTATAAACCATTACGTAATAGATGGAAAATTGCCCCAGGCTTGATTCATCGACGGCCCTGAAAAAATCATAGCTCTCAAGTACGTCCGGATATACCTTATTCCAGTCACCCGCCGGCAACTCGGATATCCGCCTTACTACCCTGGTCCTTAACGCCGTTCTTTTGTGACGCTTTGATATTATCAAAATGAATGATCCCTATAAGGTTACAACAGTCCTTCTATTTATGCCCCTTACGCTGTGATTGATGTTTCCTGCGAACCTTATCGAAAACTTCCTTATTGATAGCCTGCCGATCGACCGGCTTGCCTGCGGCTTTAAGTTTTTTTACCATAGCCTGTACCATTTTACGCTTAATCAGCTTATTTTCCGTTACACTGGTCTTTCTTTTACCAAATCCGCAAAAATCTTTATAAAGCCCCATTACAGATCTCCTCTCTATTATTTTTATCAAGCTGTCTTATTATAACACAAAGTCGTTTCGTTACCATCATATATTAGGGCCGGAGGCCTTGCCAAAACCGGAATTGTATGGCATACTTCTAGTAGAGATATTGGAGGGGATGGAACGATAGCGAGAGCCATCAGGCCTATCACCTACAAAAAGACCTTCGAAGTTAGAAGGTCTGTTTTGTTTATATAGCAACTCTTTAAGCACGGGGTTTTCGCCTTTTGGCAACCGGGCTCCTTTTCCCAAAAAACTTCTTCTTCTCTACGCCATGCGGCCTGTCGATATGGCTCATATGGGGACGCGCTTCCTCGCGGGGCCTATTATCGGCCCTATCTTTAAATGGGCTGGCAACCTTACGTTTCGAAAAACAGTCTTTACAGTATACCGGACGATCATTGCTGGGCTTAAAAGGAACTTCACACTCTTTATTGCAATCCGCGCAGATCGCTTTATGGAGCACCCTGTCTCTGTAATTATTACCCTGCCGCGCTTCTTGCGGACGGCGGGAGGGATCGAAACGCTGGAAAGATTCCGGACCACTCTTTCTTTCAAAAGGCTTTACCTGAGACTGGCTGATCAGGGTATCTATTTTTCTCTCTAAAAAAGATATCTGCTGCTGTACCTTAAGAATGAGCTCCGCTATATCCGGCCCGGCATCAGGCGACGCGGAAACGCCTTTCTTCTTCGACTGCTTTTTCATTTTACTCCTTATTTTTTGTTTACATTATAACATGGCCGGTGCGGAATTCTAGTCTAATAACTAAAGATCCGCATATTTCCGCTTCTCGGTATCATACGTTTTCATCGTCACGTCGAGCTGAGTATAACAGGAATCTGTCCTTTCCGCCAGCGCTTTAAGCTCTCTTGAAAGCTCGCTCCTTCGGATAGCCCCGAGGCCTCCTCGCGCTGAAGCCCCCGCCAACTCCTCATTTATTGCCTTTACCCTATCCTCGGCTGAGATTATATCGGCCTCCAGGCGCTTTATCTTCTCCTCGAGAGGCTTTAAGACTTTCGATTTCATCGCGTTAAATTCCGCACGGACCTTTCTTGACATTTTACTGCTATACCCTTTAGACTGGGCCGGCAGCGGTACGGCCTTCGGCGTAACAGATCCCTCGGATGGAGATTGCGAAACGGAAGGCTCGGGTATCGGCGGAGTTTGCAGCATCGAAGAAGATTTATCTCCATCGTCCTCTTCCCACCCTACGCTATCCAAAAATTCACTATAATTACCCGGATATAAAAATACCCTGTCATCCTTAAAAATAATAAGCTTCGTCGCTACTTCATTCAGGAAGTGCTCGTCATGCGCTACCACGAGCGCCGCGCCCTCGAAATCCCTTACGGCATCCATCATCGCCTGGCAGGATTCGATATCAAGATGGTGGGTGGGCTCATCAAGAAAAAGAATATTGGAAGGCGCTACGAGGAGTTTTCCCAGTAACAGGCGGCTGCGCTCGCCGCCGGAAAGGACTTTTACCTTCTTCTCGGCGTCGTCTCCTGAGAACATCATCGCGCCGCATATCCCGCGTACGCGCGATTTATCTATAAAGGCCTTGCACGAGGATATCTCTTCCTCCACAGTAAGATCATCATTAAGATCGGCCGTATTCGCCTGCTCATAATAAGCCGGGAGCGCGGCCGTGTGCGTCTTGATACTGCCCATCACAGGTTTGAGCCTTCCGGAAAGTAATTTTAATAATGTAGTCTTGCCTTTACCATTCTTGCCTATGATACAAATCTTATCATTATTATTTACGGTAAAGTTCAACCCCTTTATCAGGTACGGTTCTTTGCCATCATATGAAAAGGTGAGATCGTTCACATCCATCATCTGCCCGGCGCGGAACGATTCATAATTGAAAGAGAACGATAGTGTGCGTATCTCCTCGAGCTTGTCCAATTTATCCATCTTCTCGAGCTTTTTAATACTCGATTGGACGGTTCTGGCGTGACTTGCCTTCGCACGGAACGTATTTATGTACTCCATCATCTGTTTACGCTTCTTCTCATCCTCCAGGCGTCGCCTCTCATGTACTTCTTCGTCCTTACTGAGTTGGGCGTAATATTTACCGGTCGGCCCCTTGATCTTCCTTACCATGCCGCGATGTATACCTACAATATGCGTCGTGACACTGTCGACAAGATCCCTGTCGTGGCTTATTACGATAAGCTCGCCTTTCCACGAATGCAGGAATTTTTCAAGCCATCGTATCGAAACTATATCAAGGAAGTTCGTAGGTTCGTCGAGAAGCAGCATGTTGGGCTCGGAGACAAGAACCTTGGCCAGAGCGATACGCATCTGGAATCCTCCGGAAAATTCCGAAGGATTGCGGCTGAAATCCGCTTCACTAAAACCGAGCCCGGAGAGGACTTTCTCTACCTTCCATTCAGCACCAAGGTCCTCCGGCCCCAACCCCTGGCAGCCTTCTTCCAACACGGTAGGTTTGGTAAAATTCAGATGCTGCCCGAGATACCCTATGGAATAATTGTTGGGCTTGAAGACCTTGCCTTCATCCGGATCTTCTTCTCCGGTTATTATCCTGAATAGCGTAGTCTTCCCGTGGCCGTTACGGCCCACGAGGCCGATCTTTTCGCCGGCAAGCACATCAAAGCTCACGTCGTCGAATAAGACGCGGGTACCATATTGTTTAGACAGATTTTTTATCGATATCATGTCAGCCGCCCAAGGGCCGCCACAACAGCCGTCTCTACACGCAGTATGCGGTCTCCCAGGCTGACGCATTTACATCCGGCTCGTTTAAACGCCGATATCTCGTCGGGTAGAAATCCGCCCTCCGGGCCGATCACGAGTGTGAACGCACCCTTGACACAGAACGGCAGCGCACCTGCGCCGCCTTCCGGATGCGCCACGAAGGCATTTGTACCTTTTATAATTCCGGGAAGCTCATCCTCTACGAATTGCTTAAACTTCATCCGGCACAAAACCTCAGGCATAATGGTATCTTTTGCCTGTTCAAGCCCCAGGGTTAGCTGGGCTCCTATATTCTCTTCCTTCAAAACCGGGCTCCGCCAATAACTCTTCTCCACTCTTTTTGAGTGTATCAATATTATCTTTTTTATTCCGAGAGCCGTTATGTGGCCCAGAATACGGTTAAATACTATCGGCCTCGGCATGGCAAGTATTAATGTGCCCTCTACCGGAGGCGGCGGATTTTTATGAAAAGATATTTCCATATTCACCGATCTATCGTCGATCTCAATTACCCGGCCGATCCCGATCTTGCCGCCGATAACGCCTACAGACAGCTCGTCTCCGGCGGACGATTTCAGCACCTCCGAGATGTGATTATACCGCCTTCCTGTGATAACAGCGCGCTTTCCGGAACCGGTAAGGTCTTCTTTTGATAGGAGTATGAGATTCAATAGAATTCCGTTCTAAGTCGACTTGCCTTCTTTATTCTTTATAGGTAAAAAACCGGCCATTTCACCGATCACATTTACCAGCTCAGTATTCGCCGGAATCACAACCTTGGCATTATTCTGGAGGCACTTCTCCACTGCCTCCAGCTTACGCAGCACTTGCGCGTTGCCTACAAAATACGCCTCCGCCGCTTCATTAACCAATTTTATCGCCGCGGCTTCGCCCTCTGCCTCTAAAATGCGCGCCTGTTTTATGCCTTCGGCTTTTTTAATCTCCGCTCTTTTTTGTCCGTCAGCGACAGTTTCGGTCGCTGTGGCATAATCGATTGCTGCGATCTTCTCATTCTCGGCCTTTACGACCTTGTTCATCGTCTCCTGGACATCTTTAGGAGGATCGATCTCTTTCAACTCGGTTCTTACAATCTCCAGCCCCCAGCTGGCCGTTTCTTCACAAAGCGTTTTATGCAATTCCGCGTTGATCTTTCCTCTTTCGCTATTCGCGGACTTTAAGGTCAAGGTACCGATAATATTTCTTAAAGTTGTACGCGCCAAATTCACAATCTGCCATTGATAATTATTCACATTATACTGCGTGCTCTTGACATCCGCCTCAGACGCCTTCACTTTGAAATATACCTGGGCATCTACTTTGGCATTCAGATTATCATTAGTAATAATTTCCTGCGGTTCAGCGTCCACCATCTGCTCAGTAATATTGATCTGATAGATGTTTTCAACTATCGGGATGATCCAATTAAATCCCGGGAGAGCAAAACGATCATACTTGCCGAACCTTTCAATTAACCCCCTGTGCGTGGGACGCACGATCCGGATACCAAAAAGAAATATTATAACCACAACCAGAACTGCAAAAATTAAAACACTCATGCCTTACCTCCTGTTTTACCCGACTTGATACCTGAATCTACACAAGGTCGCTATCCCGCGTAGCCACTATTTTTACCCCGAGCCCGAGCAGATCTTCGATGATAACATCCCCCACCCTGACAGGAGCTTTCACCCTTACCTTTTTAATCTCTTCCATAGCCTTTAACAGGTCCTTTTTAGGTATGGGCTTGTCTGTTCTTACCGGGACCATTTTCAATGTCAGCCCTTCGGTAAGGACCGAAGATGTCAGCACTCTCTCCGGGTTTTCTATTTCCAATATGGCGTATTTTATGCCCTTGGGGCACTTGTTGCCGGTTATCTTGAGCGGTTTCGAATCCGTATCGACATTCAAAACACATCCGTTGGGGCACTCTATGCATATCATCTTTTTTCTCATCTGTTAAACCCTTTAAGATATTCCGCCGCGAGACGGCCGGCGAGAAGGCTATCTCGTGTAACAGAATCGACGATATCGTATACCTTAAAAGAATTCCCGCATGCAAATATCCCGGGTATCGATGTTTCATTCAACTCTTCCGATACGGGTGTGTTTGTTTTTTTATCAATTGTCACACCGGCCATTTCTATAAGTTCGTTTTCAGGAATAAGGCCCACGGATATAAGGATCGTATCGCACTTTATTTCAAATTTCGAATCCGGGATCTCATTGAAATTCCCGTCCACCCGGGCAACATCGACCTTCTCGACGCGGTCCTGGCCGTAAATCTTTGAGATCTTATGATTAAAATATAACGGGATACCGAAGTCTTCTACGCACTGGACAATATTACGGACAAGACCGCGCGACTTAGCCTGTATCTCGACGACGGCATTGACCTTCGCGCCTTCCATGATCAGCCGGCGCGCCATGATGAGCCCGATATCGCCGGAACCGACGATCACAACCTCTTTGCCAGGCAACAGGCCCTCTATATTTATAAGTTTCTGGGCAAGCCCCGCGGGAAATACGCCGGCCGGCCTCGTCCCCGTTATATGCACCATCTCGCGTGTCTTCTCTCTGCATCCTGTGGCCGCGATGAGGGCTTTAGCTTTCACCCTCTCCATCTTGCCGGGAGTCAGGAAGGTAAGCACCTTATCCTTTGTAAGATGCACCGCGAAAGATCTCATGCTGATCTCTATCCCGGATATGCTATTCACTTTTTTTATAAAGCGGCTGGCATACTCAGGCCCCGTCAGGATCTCTTTAAAGTGCTCAAGTCCGAATCCCGTATGTATGCACTGGTTCAATATACCGCCCAAATACTGATCGCGCTCGATAAGGAGAATATCCTTTACTCCATTTTCATGTGCGGCAATAGCGGCTGCCATACCTGCCGGCCCTCCGCCAATTATGACTAGATCTCTTTCAGCCATTGCCTCTTTCTCCTTTTATGATCTCGGAGCCTTTGCCTCTCTTCGTCATTTCCGTAAGAGGCCTGCCAGTCTTCTCGGCGAGGATCTTCATGATTCTTGTCGTACAAAAACCGCCGTGGCACCGGCCCGCCTGCGCGCGGGTCCTGAATTTTACTCCGTCAAGCGTCGTCGCGCCCCGGTCTATGGCATCGGTCACTTCTTTGGCGGAAACCATCTCGCACCTGCAGACGATATCCCCGTAGGAGGCGTCTTTTTTTATCAGCTTTTTTGTTTTGTCGAGCGGTATGGCAAAAAGATGGCTTTCTTCCCGTTGATGCCTGTAAAAAACCGCTTTCTTTTTTAAGGTGAGGCCGTTATCTTTCAGAATACCGCAAACCATAAGCGCTATGGCTGGGGCGGATGTAAGCCCGGGCGATTGAATACCAGCGACATTCACAAAGCCGGGCAGAGCGCCTTCATGCCGGATGATAAAATCGTGGCCGGCCACGGGCCGCAGTCCCGAAAAATAAGCGATGATATCGCCTTCGCTTATGGTCGGGATCATCTTTCGCGCATTTGTAAGAACTTCCTTCAATCCCTCATCTGAAGTCGACAGGTCTTCCTTGTCCGCGGTATCGTGCGCCGTAGGGCCTATCATCGGATTGCCGTCCGATGTCTTTATAATAAGTATGCCTTTAGAAATTGCTGTGGGAAGCGGATATAGCACATGGTTGACAAGATGCTCCCTTTTCTTATCGAGAAGAAATTCTTCTCCCTTGCGCGGCTTTATTTCGAAATCGCCGACACCCGCCATCTTCGACACCTCATCGGCGTAAAGGCCCGCGGCATTGATTATATATCTCGCTCTGAAACTTTCTTTCGGCGTAGATATTTCAAAGCGTGGTACGGACCCGGGCATTGAAGCGGAAAAAGCCGATATCTTTTCCACCTTTGAGCTTAGATGGAATTGAACGCCGTTCCGCGCCGCATTCTCGCAAAGATCGTAGACAAGCCTGTAAGGGCTTATTATGCCCGTCGTGGGGGCATAAAGCGCAGCGCATACTTCATCGGAAAGATTCGGCTCGTGCTTTTTAAGCCAGGCATTATCGACCATCTTTAATCCCGGAACACCCAGCATTTCAGATTCTTTTTTGATCCGTAAAAGCTCCAGCCTTTCTTTTTCCGTAAACGCGACTATGAGCGAACCCACTTCCTTGAAATCAACACCGAGCTCTCTGGATATCCTGCGCGTAAGAATGTTTCCCTGAATGCAAAGTTTCGCCTTTAATGATCCCGGAGGATTCTGTGTTCCAGAATGAATTATACCGCTATTGGATTTCGAAACACCGAAGGCGAGTTCCACCTCTTTTTCAAAAAGCGCTATGGAAAGCTTATACCGCGAAAGCTCTCTGGCAATAGAGGCCCCGACTATACCTCCTCCTATTATCGCAACATCGTACTGATTCATTTCGTAAGCGTCCTCTTAACCGCTTCCTGCCAGCCTTTATAAAGAGACTCGGCCATACCCGTGGATATCTCCGGACTGAAGATCCTGTCTACACTCCAGCATCTTTTCACTTCGTCCGTATTCTTCCAGTAACCTACGCCTATCCCCGCCAGATACGCCGCGCCGAGAGAGGTAGTCTCTATCGACTTTGGCCGGACGACGGCGACCCCGAGAATATTCGCCTGATACTGGCATAGAAAATTATTTACAACGGCTCCGCCATCGACCCTCAAACTCCTGATCTTTAATTTCGAATCCTTACGCATAGCCTCCAAAACGTCTCTTGTCTGATAACACATCGCCTCGAGGGCCGCCCTTACCAAATGCGACGGCGTCGTTCCTCTTGTAAGGCCGAATATTGCGCCGCGGGCGTCCTGATCCCAGTAAGGCGCGCCAAGCCCGACAAGCGCGGGCACAAAATAAACGCCGTCATTCGTATCCAGCCCGGAGGCCATTTCCGAGGATTCATACGCGGTATCCAGAAATTTAAGTTTGTCACGCATCCACTGGATCGCGGAACCGGCGACAAATATCGAGCCCTCAAGCACATACACCGGCTCACATGAAGGGCCGCAGCCGAGGGTGACAATGAGCCCGTGTTTTGTGACAGGCCTCTTCCGCCCGGTATTTAAGAGGACAAAGCATCCCGTTCCGTAGGTATTCTTCATCGTCCCGGGCTCGAAACATGCCTGCCCGAAAAGCGACGCTTGCTGATCACCGGCTATCCCGGATATAGGTATGCCGGCGGGAAGACCGCCTATCTTAATAGTGCGGCCAAAAATCCCGGATGAACTCCTGACCTCGGGAAGCATCCCGACCGGTATTTTAAATTTTTTCAGGATCTCCTCATCCCATTTTCTTTTATTTATATCAAAAAGCATAGTGCGGGAAGCGTTCGTATAGTCGGTGGCATGCGTCTTCCCGCCCGTCAGCTTCCACAGGATCCACGAATCGGTATTCCCGAAACATAGCTTGCCGCGTTTTGCCTCGGACGCGGCTCCGGGTAAATTTTTTAAAATCCATTCCAATTTCGTAGCCGAAAAATAGGCATCGATCGGCAGTCCCGTCTTTTTCCTGAAAAATTCGCTCTCACCCTTGATCTTCTTAAGCTCATCGCACCTGGCGGCGGTTCTTCTGCACTGCCAGACGATCGCGTTGTAAACGGGTAGCCCTGTATCTCTGTTCCATACGACCGTTGTCTCGCGCTGGTTTGTAATTCCTATCGCCGCGATCCTGGCTCCGGGCGCCTTACGAAGGATCTCCTGGATCGACTTATTGACGCTTTGCCATATCTCCTCCGGGTCATGTTCTACCCAGCCCGGTTTCGGAAAATGCTGAGGAAATTCGCGATAGACACTTTCGCGCTTTTTCCCGTTTTTATCATAAAGGATCGCCCTGGAACCCGTTGTGCCCTGGTCTATGGCCAATATGTATTGCATAAAAATCCTCCGAATTTTACCGGGGCTGTCAAAGTCTGCCTTCCAGCCATTTCAGGATATCGCGAAACGCATTTTCTCTTCCTACATCTATAGATATGGAATGGTACATATCAGGGTATTCTATTAAGGTTTTATCCTGCGTTTTTAAGTCTCCGAAGAATCTCTTCGCCGCATCGGAATCCATTATAGCGTCTTTGCCGGGAATTAAAAATAAAACCGGGGTGTTAATTTTACTTTTCGACATTCTCAATTTTATTTGCGCGACGATAATATCAAGCAATACTCTTGATGTCGCCGGCATACCGTCCGAACCCTCTTCTCTGATTTTTTTTATACGGCTGTCATCACGCGTACACATCGATATGTCATAAGGCATGGTAAACTTTTTTTGAGGATTATATAAAAGGGGCGCGAATATCGCGAAATAATCTGAAATGGTAAGGTTTAATTTACTCTTCAAAGCCGGCGACAGGCACACCAGGCCGCTGGCGAGATCCGGATGTTTCGAAAGTATCGAAAGCAGGATAAGGGCCCCCATGCTTTCCCCGATAAGAAAAATATTCTTACCCGGATTTTCCTTCCTGATTATGTCGCGAAGGAAAATGATATCTTTGAAATATACGCCGAACGAGGCAGGCTCAAGCTCTATAGCATAAGAGGAAATCCCGCTCGGCAGAAAAAATTCCGAGAAGGATTTCCACCAGGAACTATGCGCGCCGATCCCGTGGACCAGAAGCAGAACAGCTTTGGGCGATGGGGCTCTCCAACACTCATAGAGAACGCCCCGCCCATCACCATTCTTGATTTTATATACTGACAATTCTGGATTGCCCTCGGGTTGCGCCGGATAAGTTACAGTTTAAATACTGTTTTGTCGATTTTTTGCTTGGAGAACGCCGCCTTGACTTTATCCACCGAACCCTGCAGCGCAGCCAGTATCTTCGCAACTTCCTCAGGGGTAGATTCGTAACTTGACGCCGATAAATTTGCTATAAGTTCGATCTTGGATATCGCATTTACTACCCTCTTTGAAGCCAGCCTCTTAAACTTGTCGCTCTTGCTTTCACCTGCCACATCTTTTTCTTCGCTATCCGCCATATCTTCCTCCTTTGTTATTTTTTCAACGGTGTTCACACCGTATCCTCGGCCTATAGTTTATCATATTATTGCCGATAATTAAAACTTCTTTGCATTTTGCGTTCTTGGCTTATCTGATCAGCTTTGATATTTCCGGCGGGATCTCTTTTAATTCTATCCATCGTCCTGGCTTTATGGCGGATAGGACAAATGGCCCGAATTTTGTCCTGATAAGGCGTTTTACAGGCTTATTAAAGCGCTCAAATAACCGCCTGATCTCCCTATTTTTGCCGCCCTCCAGGCTTATCCTGACCCAACTGCAATTATCCTTCTTATCCAGTATTTTGACACTGACAGGCTGCGCCTTTTCACCACGGCCTATATCAACGCCTTTTAACATGCGCAGGATCTCGTCGTTTGAAATGGGCCCGTCTATAAGGACTTCATATGTACGTTCGATCTTAAAGCGCGGTTCTGTAAGAACATTGCCGAATTTAGTGTCATTGGTAAATATCAATAAACCCTCGGAATCGCGGTCTAACCTACCTATCGGGAATATCCAATCATCGATATCTTTAAGTAACTCATAAACTGTAGGACGCCCAAGCTCATCCTTGCGGGTAGTTACGTAGCCTCCGGGTTTGTGAAATAAAATATATCTTTTTTTAATTTTAGGCAGCTCTTTCCCGTCAACAAAAACATTTCCGGAGCCGCTTATCATTGTGCCCGGATCGCGTACGGTTTTACCTTTTATCTTAACTCTGCCTGCCATAACCAGGCCAAGAGCCTCTTTGCGGGAACAGAGCCCTGATTTGGATATCGTGCGTATAATGTTGTGAGGCACGCTACGGCGGCTGTTATTCGGATACATTTTTTCGGAGTGCCTTCTTCTCGGAATGGAGTTTTTTATCCCTGAGCATCTTATCTTTGGCCCTTCTGGAACGTCTGCGTTTCTGACGGCGTATCTTCTCATATCGCTTCTGTTCTTCCGACTCTCTGCCGCGAATCAGCGATTCGATCTTATTAATGAGGATCCTGCGGGCGAGAAACCGGTTCAGCACTTGAGAACGCTCCTGCTGGCATTTGACATGAATACCGGTAGGCATATGCTTCAGATAGACAGCTGAGGATGTTTTATTAACTTTCTGGCCGCCCTTTTTACTAGCGAGCACAAATAGCTCGACGATGTCGGATTCCCTCACACTCAAGGAAGCCATCTTCGCCCTTAAAACCTCTTCTTTGTCCGGTCTCATAATGGAGCTCACAATTAATAATTATACCACATGATTATGCTGCTGTAAGGGCTTGTTTAGCAAGCCTGTTATACTTCTCTATCCGGTCTGTATATGGTGAATTTTATTTCCTTTGTCAAATTCTCCGATGCCAAAAAACAAAATCTCCTACCTTTCTTTTTCATAATAATAAGCTTTTTCGTTGCGAGATTTAATAAATCTGTTCGTGAAGTTTCGTCAAGCTAATTACCAATTTAGCATATATCAGTAATTGATCGGTATCTTAATACCTTTTACCTACTAGTAATTTATTCTATGGCAAAACTTACAGTTACCACAGCCATCACCTTCTTATCAAGTGACGTGGTATCATTAACGCCCCAGTCAGAAACATCCGTGGATGTAACGGGAGTGATTTGAAATACGCCCATCTTGGCGTTTCTCATAAAACCAATCTTATTGCCCGTAGCTTTAACCATGCTCTCAGCCCTCTGCTTGGCATTTTCTGTGGCTTTGGCTAGCATTTCTATCTTAAGCTCATCCAGTTTGGTATAAAAGTACTCCGGTGCCGGAGAGGTAAACTCGATACCTTGATCTATCAGCTCTGTAACTTCGCGCGTCACCTTATCGATTTTACCAACATCATACGACCTTATTTCAACACCCTGACTTAAACGATAGCCCCGAATATCGTTTGTATCGTTACCTTTTCCGTTCTTCTTATATACTGTTTCTGTGGCAACCTGGCATATTGTAAGCTCATCATCCTTTACACCTTTCGCATTTAAATACGTTTTAACCTTTTCTAGGTCTGACCTAAGATTAGTGTAAGCTGTCTTAAGGTCTGTCTCCCTTCTTGAGAAATCGCCTTTCCATACGATATAATCACTTCTGATCTCTTTTGTCGCAGAGCCGGTAACGCTGATCTGCTCTCTCGTAAACTTCATCACCTTCAAGAACCCGCTTGATAGAATAACGCTTGATACTATTGTCGCTACCGCAATACAGATACCCAGAACTATGATCTGTGAATTCTTCAAAAAGTTTCCGCCTTCCATGACTCTTTCTCCTTTGGTTTTTCTTATTCGTCCGAAACAAAATATATTTTATCGGCTCTTTAACGGTATAACCTTGGCACTCTCCTTTTCTCAAATAACAGCTAAGCTTAATACTCGCATATCCTCTCCTTTTTTCTATAAGACAAAAACCTTCATCGGCCATAATATGACCAATGAAGGTTTTACTTTTTTTAACGTCCGGGATTTACCCCTTCCTAACTCGGGACGGATCCTAATTGTGAGGTAAGTATAGCATGTATTCGATGCTTGTCAAGGCAGCAAACGTACGGTAGATATCACTTTATTAATTTATCTATCTTTCTAAGTAGGGTTTTAGGATTAAAAGGCTGCATGATACCATCGTCCGCGCCGGTCTCTTTTATTTTATCCTCCACGCTATGCGCTGTTGCGGTAAATAATATAACTGGAATTTTTTTAAGCTCCATATCCGCTTTAAGCCTTTTGCAAAACTCCTCTCCTCTTTCCCCCGGCAAAAGGAGGTCCAGAAGTATGAGATCCGGCTTATGTTTCACCACCACATTCATTGCATCCTTTGTGTTGTTCGCGGACAGTACCCTATAGTTCGCGCTTTCCAGCCTGACCTTTGCCAGACATAATATATCCTCTTCGTCTTCCACTATCAATATCTTTTTCTTCACTTTTTATCCTTTTCTTTTTTTGACCGGAAGAGTAAAGGAAAACACCGACCCTTTACCCAATTCCGATTCTGCCCAAATTTTGCCCTTATGTTTTTCTATTATCTCTTTTGAAATGGCAAGGCCAAGGCCGGTTCCCCCGGTCTTCGATTCTGCTCTACTGTCTATCTGCCCGAATTTTTCAAACAATTTCGGTAAATCATCCTCTTTAATGCCAACACCGGTATCTACAACCGAAATCTTTACAGTATTACCCTGCGCTTTTGTCGATATTGTAATATCGCCCTTTCTTGTGAACTTCATTGCATTATCGATCAGGTTCATGAGCACCTGAATGATCTTATCCTTATCGAACAATAATTTAGGTATCTTTTTATCTAAGTCAGTGAAAAAATCCAATTTTTTTTCGCTGGCGACAACAGACATGGTCCTGTAACATTCCATTATCACACTGTTCATGTCATGCATTTTGGGGTTTAGCACTACGCTGCCGGATTCCAGTTTTTGAAAATCCAGCACATCGCTTACGATCCTGCTGAGTCTGTCCACGTTCTTCTTGACCACATTTAAGATCTTTTTATTTTCTTTTCCTAATTTTCCCATGATCTCTTCGAGAACTATCGATACGCCCTCCTTGATCGCGGCCAGCGGAGTACGCAACTCATGAGAAACTGAATTCATAAAATTATCTTTCATGTTCGCCAGTCGTTTGCGTTCAGTTATATCCCGTACGATAGACATCAGGCGATATTGCCCCCCTATCATGATACGTTTTATGGTGGCTTCGACCCAGAACAACCTGCCGGTTTTGCCGACAGCGAGCCATTCGAAAAGCTGCGGTTCGCCCGCGGCAGCCGCTTCGTAAAAATGCCTGGCATATTCCCATGAATAAGGCACCTGGGTTGTCATGAAATTCCTGATATAGAGGCCTATCATATCCTCTCTTGTATAGCCGAACATTTCACACGCGGCCTTATTGACATCGACCGTCTGGTAAGACTCCATATCACGGATCATGATAGCATCA
>JBAZUO010000006.1:0-67950 GCA_041661345.1 Candidatus Omnitrophota bacterium
GACGTGTGCTCTTCCGATCTGAGTAGGAGATCTTCTTCTATACCAAGTCTTTTCCGAAAAAGGCCTTTCTTTTTTTCGCAATTTAAAAAATTGCCGAGTTCGAAGCCCAGCGGTATAACCACACTTTTAGCGTCTTCAACGACTTTTAATTTATGTACCATCTCCTCTTTGACACGGTTGCTCACAATTACAATTTTATCCGTAAAAGCTGTCAAAAACCTTTCTATTATAAGAAATATATTTGCCTTGGCGGGGCTAAAATATCCATCGAAGATGTGTCCATGAAACGTATGGACTTTAATCGGTACACCGGCCAAGATCGCAGCCAGCCGCCCCAGGGCTCCAGCCTTGGCTGTATGCGTATGCACGATATCCGGTTTCTCTTTTTTTATCAGTGAGTATAATTTCAGGAATGCTTTGAAGTCTTTGGCCGGCGATATTTCTCTCGTTAACTCTGGTATATATACAGGTTCCACCCCGTATGACTTAGCCAGATAACTCATATCGCCTTCAGAGTCACCAACCTCTCCGCATACTAGTATATCGCGATATCCGGCTTTGTTAAGCGAAGCCGACAATAATATCGCGTGGATAGCCGGCCCGCCGACGTTCAGGCGGGCTATGATCCTAATGACCTTTGTCATTAGGAATTTCCACCCTGGTAATACCAACATTGAGATTATATCTTCTGGTATCTGCGGGGTCATTAAATAGCAGGCTCATCCTTGTCCCTACTATCAACTCTGTGTTCATTGGATGAATGGTCATGATCTTCTCGATATTATTATAGCGTATCCTTAAGAGCAGTTTCACGGCCCTCTTTTCAGAGATTATACGAATACGTTTCCCATTTTCCAATAATGCCGTACCGACAACTCCATGTTCCACCCCAAGCACTGAAATTATCCGCGCGGTCTCTTCGCCGTTATCATCTTTTTGTATATCTCCGGAGTGTATCAGCGCTATATCCTGAGGGGTCATGAATGTCGTCATGACTTCAATAGTCATATATCTCGCAGTAACAGGGTCAAAAACAGGAGGATTTTTTGTGAGTTTAGGTACGTAGAATAATAAAGGCGGCAAGATCAGCACGATGATTCCAATAAGAAAAATGACTAGATAAGATTTGATTTTAAAAGGCATCCCGTCTTTCTCCTTTCCAGTAGCAAGACAACGCTATAAGCGGAAAATATCATCATAAGCGGCTCGATCGCCCACCTATGCCTCATGTCCATAAAATAAATACTGTGGGCCATCGAAAGTGCTATAAAAAATGTTAATATTAGTATGACGGGCGACTTATCAAGCGGATATGGCTTAACCAGGCTCAAATATATGCCGAATAAAAATAAACCGAAGATCAAACTATAATATATCTTATAAATAACAGTCCACTGGGCGGGATAAAGATACCCTGTCTGCGGGGAAAACCACCAGAAATAATAAAATTTTCTGAAAAACATTTTTATAGACAAGGCAGGGTTCGCTTTGATGAATTTTAGGGCCTCGCCATAAAACAGGTCATATTGCCCCATCTCGTCTAATTTGAAAAGCCTTTCCACAAACTCCTTCGGCGCGACTTCCAACATATGCTTACCGTCTGTCGTCAGGGCGGTCCCCGAAGCATTTGGATTATTCCCCCGCCAGAAGTGCTCTGCCGTATTGGTGGTTATGAATATCAGGCGTTTGTGTGTACTATAATTCCTTATCGTCCATGGCAATATCACAAGCATTATCGCGAGAAAAGCGATCGCGGCATTTCTCGATACATTTTTAAAATCTCTTGAAGAAACCCAAAGATATACAAAATAAGCCGGGAAAAAGAATATAAAAGTGGGCCGTGTCAGAACCCCGATACCTATGATAGATCCGATATAAAAATTATGCATCGCCTTTTTGGTGTTTAACCTGATCATAGACCATATTATAAGCACTGTCAGGAAGGTAACAAGGGTGAATTCGTGTATTTTGGTCGCATATACTATCAATCCGGGATGCGTTGCGGTCAGGAAAGCGGATAAGAGCCCGACACGCTTATTAAATATTCGTCCGGCTATCAGATATATGACATAACAAGTCGCGCATGATACCACGGCATTGAATATCTCAAGGATAAAATAATTCTCATGAGTAATCGTGTGAGATATCGCTAACAGAAAAGGATATAGCGGATAACCGAAAGAATGATACTGCGTGTTGAGCCAATCGAAAACGTACCCCCTGCCATGAATAATGTTTAACGCAATGTCATTAAATTCCCAGGATTCCGGGTTGATATGGCGTCCCAGCAAAAAAATAGCTATAACCCTGACAACAAAGGCAAGAGACAATATCAGTGCCAGATATTTTTTTATTCTCATATCCATCCCCTGATGTAATAATATGCTATGCCCATATATTCGTGAAGAATAGCAACAACATGCCTTAGATATACCTGTTTTTCATCCCCGTAGAATAAGCTATGCGGTATCGGGGCATAGATAGATTGAATATCCGGGGCATTCTTCCTGCATACCAGCGAAACTCTTAACATGTGGTAGGGTGAGCTTATTATTATGACTTTTTTCCAGTGTTTGGCAAGCGCGATCGAATGCGAAAATTTAATATTTTCATAAGTATTTCTGGCGTCCTCTTCCAGGACAATGGCCTCCTTCGGAACTCCCAACGACTCAGCCAAGGCCTTCATTATGCTAACTTCCTTAACGGCGTATTTGAAGCCGGATGAAAATACTATGTTAGGGGCATAACCATTCTTATATAGCTCTACGCCGTATTCAACCCTTTCCTCATAACCTTGCGCGGCCTTTCCTGACTCTCCGACGCCGCCGCCCAACACAATGATCGAATCGGCTTTTTGAATAGGGCTCGACAATTTAAGCGGATGGCCGATAATCCATACCAACGGCGTATGGAATAGCATGAGATATGCCAATAATAAAGCCGCAAGCGCCGGGACAAGATTCCTTCTAGACCGCCTGTAAAGCTTAAGTATATTCTCTTTCCATCTGAGGGATTTCTCCTTCTCTCTCTCTTTAATCTTGCCCTCGACAAGACCGCATATCTTCTCTATCTTGACATCCCAGGAACCTTCCTCTTTAGCGATCGTCGCTCGTTTCTTGCACAGGCTTTCATTCTTTGCATCCGAAATAACTTCATCGATAAGTGACGAAAAAACCTCCTTCGTCCTGCCTATAAAAATCACATCGTCGTTCCTGTTATTGAACGCCTCGACCTCCGATATCGCCGTAGAGATGACAGGTTTGCCCAACGAAAGGTATTCGTTAATTTTAGTCGGATATACATTCTTTGTGTATTCCGTCAAAAGATACGGAATTGCGCATACGTCAAACTGAAAAACATAATAAGGCAGCTCTTCATAACGTTTCTGGCCCAGGAAAAAAACATTAGGGATGGATCTGAACTCACTTATATCTCTCTGTAAAGGCCCGACAAAGACAAATGACTTATCCGTGTGCGCTTTGGCCAGAAACTTCACAAGCTCAAAGTCTATCCATTTATGTATTCCACCGATATATCCCACTACGGGATGTTTTATCGGCGTCATGTCTTCCGGTATTTTTACCCCTCCGGCATTTATTTTTTCATAAACGTCCATATTGACGCCGTAGGGAAAGACGTGAACATTAGAATTGTATTTTGAACACCGGTCATAAAGGTTCTTGGCTGTTACAAATACGATATCCGCTCTCTTGAGGAGCTCGTCTTCGGTGCGTTTTATATTTCTGGCTTGGGGTGAACTCGCCATAAAATTATCGATACAGTAATAGACGATCAGCTTGTTATCAATGGCATCTACGATATCGAGAACAATGCCGGTAGGTAAAAATGTCCAAATGATGGGATTCGAAAAACCCACGGATTTAAGCCATCGCCGCAGCACCGGCAACATCATATAGCCGTTAAGCTTACGCGCAACCCTTGAATAAGGAAACGGCAGTATCAGCGGCGAATAAATGTAGAGATTTTCTTTTTCTTTCCGTATACCCTTTACACTGTGAAGCCAATTCCGTACCCTTTTCTTCAACCTTGACAGATCTTTTAAGTTCGGAGGCCTGACGCCCGTATTTTCCACAAAAAGCACCCTGTTGCCATTTGACGCCAGTGCCGACATTATCTCCTGGTGCCCTTGCCATATAAAATCCCAGTCTATGCTGGAAATGCATATTATATTTTCATTTTGAAGCATAAGGACACCTGCCGGTTAAGTTCTATTGGTCAACGAGGCCGCTGTGTGCTATATTATACTAAAATAATAGTACGTAAGCAAGAAAGAGCTATCGATGCTTAAAAATATAATATTAATCGTTATCAGCCTGATACTATTTTTTGCGCTGTTGGAGACAGGCGCCGCTATATATATTAAGTTGTCTTCGACGAAGCTAGCCCCATTGACTGAAGATTTTGCCGAAACGCCTGATTCGCCCCATCTTTTCGACCGAGAGGTAGGTTACAGATTAAAACCTGTTTACTCGGATAAAAATATAAAAACAAATTCCATGGGGTTCAGAAGCTCGCGTGATTTTGATTTCAAGGATGCGCAGCGCAAACGCGTTATGATATTAGGCGACTCGATGGCGTTCGGGTATAGGCTTGAGCAGAAAAACGTTTTTTCCGAAATACTAAACGATAAAAATATAGGATTTGATTTCGTCAATACCAGCGTTATCGGTTATACTACGGCGCAAGAATACCTGACGTTGAAGAAATATATTGATATAATAAAACCCGAAATAATTATCCTTTTCTATTATCAGGCGAACGATATATGGGAAAACTGCAGGAATGATTGTTTTCACCCTAAGGCATATTTGAGTAACGGCAGGCTGGCTATAGCCGGTGTAAAAAAACATAGCGGGACTGCTTTTTATAAACGCTCCAATTTTTACAGATTGCTCGATAAGCGAATATTGCAGGGAATGGACTTACAATATTTTATTCAAAGGCTGGATTTCGGGATAAGGGGTAAAAATTCCGTTGTCTGGAAAACAATGAGAGAAATCTTAAGCGAGATAGGGGGTATCGCCCGTCGAAGAAATATCAAGGTCATAGTTATAGATATTCCTACCATAAATCAGGTCAAAAAACCTTCGGGAAGCAGGGCCCGCCAGAACCTGCTGGTGAAGGCTTGTGAGGAAGAAAAATTTTTGTACTACGACCTTCTTCTCTATTATCCCGATGATCGCAAAGAGCTGTTCTGCGACTGGAAATACGACGCCCATTGGAATAAAAATGGCCAGCAGTTCATAGCGTCATTTATTGAAAAAATATTTTCTGAGAATAAACTTTTACACGGTAAGCATGAAAACAAATGATCTATGAACCGCCTTTTTCCATGATTCCTTCAAGCTTCTCATCATCTTGTTTCCGAGAACGATATTTAAAATATAAAAGAATACCGGAATGGATTTTATTTTCAAGGTAAATACGGTATCCAATATTTTATATAGCGGCTTAAGGCCTTTATAAACATTATATTCAAACCAAATATAATTTGAAATTATCTGGCGTTTCGTGAACTCGGGCATATCCAGCGCAGCCCTCGCCCTCTCATTTCTAATATCGAGAGGCCGCTTAATCAGCCCTCTTTCCTCCGCCGACTTATATAACTCCGTACCCGGATACGGGAAAAAAATACTCAGCATGTAATGGTCCGGCTGGCATATTCTGGAAACACGGATGGTATCTTTAAAATCCTCCGCCGTTTCGCCGGGAATACCCATTAAAATATAAAATATGACTCTTATGCCATATTTTTTGGCTGACCGGACGGCTCTGAATATATCTTCATTTGAATAATTCCTTTTCAATACGCCTCTCCTGATATTTTCATTCCCGGACTCAAGTCCGATATTTATAAAATCGAACCCGCATTTTTTCATTGTACTCAAAAGGTCTTCCGCATCTATCCCGGGCGTGATCCTTAAATTTGTACCAAATGATAACGGTTCGATCAATTCACGATTCAATTCCTCAAGCTTCGCGCAAAGCTTCTTGGCCCATTCTATATCAAGGCCAAAAGTTTCTACCTCCAAGTATATCTTTTTCACATCCCTGTTAACGAGGATCGTATCTCTTATCTCTTGTATGATATTATCCGCGGATCTCAGCCTCACATAATCGCCGCTTGCTATTTTTCTTAAGGCATGATTACAGCAATATGCGCACAAAAAAGGGCACCCGCGTCCGAGTAAAACGGTAAAAAACTCCTTCGGCTTCTCGATCCATCGGTCCCATAATGACGTGTCGGGATAAGGCAGTATATCGATCTTCTTTAAAAATGGCCGGGTTATATTCTTTTCGAAATTCCCACCCTTCCTGATCCAAAGGTTAGAAATACCGGACGGCGCAATATTGCCCTCCAGCTGTTTTACCAGTTCGAGAGTCGCCTCTTCCCCTTCCCCGACGCATATTGCATCGAAAGGAGCCGCAATACAGCTTTCCGGGTTTAGAGAAACGTGAGGGCCTCCTATTAACTGAAATATCCCGGGATATCTTTTTTTTATATATTTTGCCGCATCAGTAATAAAAGCATATTCTGAAAATACGGCCGTAAAGCATATTAGGCGCGGGGAGGTTTTTTTGATAATTCTGTCTATGGCTATGAATCGCGTCTTCTTTGTTAGCACCGCCAGCTCGGTATCATGCCCTTCTTTTTTTAAAAAAGATGATATATATGAAATACCGAACGGTATGTCGGCGCGGGTAAGCAGAGGCTTATCCGGAGAGAAGGCGTCTTTAAGCGAATAAATGAACAGCACGTTCATTGTATTTATACGTATCCTTTAATTAAATACGCGCGGTTTTTTTACCGCGCTTTCATATATGCTGGAGGCGGCATCCACCATCTGTTTTACAAAAAATTTCTTTTCATAAACCAAGCGGCCGTTTTCTCCGAGCCTTTTGGCAAATAACGCATCTTTCAGCAATACGATAATAGCGTCAGCCATGGCACGCGGATCTCTGGGTTCTACTAAAAGGCCGTTCTCCTTATCTGTAATGAGCTCCGGTATACCGCCTACATTTGTTGCTATGACAGGTTTTTTTAATATCATCGCTTCTATTATCACCTGGCCCAGCCCTTCCGAAAGAGAAGGAAGCACAGTCATATCGCTTAAATATAACAACGCGTTTTTTTCTTCCTCTCCCAAATGGCCCGTAAAAAGCGTATTTTTATCTACCCCTAAACGATTCACTTCGCTCTCGAGGCTTTTTCGCTCCGGCCCGTCGCCGATAAAAAAGAATCTTGTTCTTGGAAATTGTTCGAGTACAAAGGGTATGCTTCTTATCAGATAGATCAGTCCCTTTATGGAATATAAATTGGCTATACAGCTTACAAGCCTTTCTTCCGGATTTATCAAATAACGTCGCCGGGCATCTTCCGTTCCGCTCACCTCTATTTCCGGCAACCCGCAGTAAATAACTTTTATCTTTTTTGGATTTACATTTATTCCGGGCCGTTCATGTAAATCATTTTTTACAGCCGATGAGACTGCTATCACATGCCTTGCGGAAATATAAACAGCTCTATAAATAAGGGATAGTATGGATTTTCTGACGCGCTTTATGATATTTTTCCCGTCGTTGAAGAAATTGTAACCGACTACGGTGGCTATATATATCCTATTCTTTATGATAGCCGCTATCGCAGCGCAAAAATCGCTCGTGAAGAGTTTTGAATGCACAATATCGATATCTTCCTTCTCTATAATGGATGCCACAGCCCTTATCGCGCTGATACTGAAAAATGTCTTTACGCGTAATTCGTAGACCTGTTTTGCATATCTCCTGTATATTCCGACCATCTTCCCGCCGGCAGGGCATACGAGGTATGGCTCATATTTATCCGGATCGATGTACTTCATCAGGCGCGCAAGTTCGGTTTCGGAGCCTCCTATTTCGGAGGAATCGATAACATATAATATTTTCAGTCTTTTTGCGGAGGAGACACATTGCCCGTCCTCTAAGTGCATGCCGGCCACGCTGGTATGCTTACCAATTATCCATCGGGAAGCTCTTAAAGGCAGGATCGCAATGAAAGAGACGAGGCAGAGCCTGAAGATATTTTTACGAAGCGCCGCGCACTCCTTGAGGGCATCAAAAGCACTTCTTTTATCACCTTCATTTAAGTATGCTAATACCATCGTGCACTTATAACTCGCCGACATATGCGCTATCTTGCTCAACGCGGATTTGTCCTTTTTTATCTCAACATCCGCAAGATATGAATCCATTATCGCGTTCAGCTCTCTCAACATCAGGGTCCTCTTCCTGCTATGGCTTGCGGCGTGAACCCTGTATTTCACAAGGACTTCATCTATATAATCGATTTCGTGCTTTCTGGCTATTTTCAGAAAGAGATCCCAGTCTTCGGCCACTATAAACTTCTTGTCGAAAAGTCCGGCGTCCAGCAGGATATCCTTCCTGGTTATTGCGGTCATGACCGGAATAAAATCCGCCTTCAGGAGATCGTAGAACGCATGGCCGCGCTTCGGGGGCTCAATATCAAAAATGGTACGGTTCCTTATCCCGCCCTCGTCCAATATGACGCTGTTCGAATATACGAGGCCAACGCCGGGGTTTGCCTCAAACATACGCATCTGTTTTTCCAGCTTTGTAGGCAGCCATATGTCGTCGTGGTCCAGGAAAGCGATGAACTCGCCCCGGGCCTCCAGGATTGCCTTATTGCGGGCGGCAGCTATACCCTGATTCTCCTGACGGAATAATCTTATCTTCTCCCCGTACAGCTTCCATATCTCTTCGTAAGCGCCGTCAGTAGAGCCGTCATCGACGACAATTATCTCGTAGTCCTTGCGGGTTTGAGCAAGAACGCTGTCGATCGTCTCGACTATGAATTTTTTCCCGTTATATAACGGTATGACAACGCTTATCTTGGGCATTACCTGCTTACACCCTTAAAAAAATTTTTTATCGAAGATATGATCCTTGTCGCATCTTCGTCGCTCATCCCATAATAAAGCGGCAGCGTAAGTATCTGGAGCGCCACTTTCTCGGTAACTGGCAGTTTGCCGCTTGCGGCTTTATAAAACGGCTGCATATGATTAGGTAAGTAATGAACGCCCGTTTCTATGCCTCTTCTTTTCAGGTATGCCATCAGGAGGACTCTTCTGCGATCCTTTATCTTAACGATATAATTGAACGGAGCGATCTTTCGATAGTCCTTTTCGATAAGGCCTATTCCGCCTATCCGTTTCAAGCCCTTATCGTACATTGCGGCTATCTCCCTGCGCCGATCCAGAAAGATATCTATTTTCCCGAGCTGCTCCAATCCTATGGCGGCGTTCATATTGCTCATATGATACCGGTATCCAAGTTCCTTTACCTCATAAAACCACGACCTTTTATGCTTATATCTGGACCAGGTGTCCTTATCTATGCCAAGGATCCTCTTCCTTATAATTATCCTGGCAAGATCGTCATCATTCGTCGCGACTGCACCGCCCTCTCCGCATGTGATAACCTTTATCGGGTCAAAACTAAAACAGGCCGCGTCGCCGAACGAACCTATCTTCTTACCTTTATATGCGGAACCGAATGCGTGGGCCGCATCTTCTATAACATGCATATGCTTATCCTGAGCCAGGTTCAAAAGCGCATCCATATCACAGGGCAGGCCCGAATAATGAACCGGCAGGATCGCTCTTGTATTTTTCGTGATCTTTCCGGCCGCGTCATCTATATCGATATTGAGGGTATCCTCATCGACGTCGCAGAAAATCGCTTTTGCGCCACACATGGAGACCGCGTGCGCCGTCGCGACAAATGTCAGTGAGGGGACTATCACCTCATCGCCTGCGCCTATTCCATAACTTTCCAGAGCGATATGAAGAGCGGAGGTTCCCGTGTTAACCGCTATGACATTTCTGACGCCCAGATAATTCTTCAGGGCTTCTTCAAATTCGTGAACCACTGACCCCATTCCGAGCCACCCGGTATCGAAGACCCGCCTCACACAGGCAAGTTCCTTCGCATCAAGATACGGTTTGGCACATGGAATATTAGAGTATTTTTTCATCAGGCATTGACCCCCTCACACCAATATACGTCCCATCTCGTTTTTTTCTCCAAAAAACCTTCGCTGATCCGGGGAAATCCCGCGGCCTTCATAACACGATCAAAATCATGCCGATTGCGCAAATATCCCCAGAACTGCCCGCGTTCTTTAATGCCGAGCGCATCGAATATCGAGGCCGCCAGGTCTTTCGCCGGCTTTGCTATTTTTTTAATCAGGCTGTCAGCATTTTTTTCGAAATCGAACGACACGCTTATCATCAAGCAGGTGCCGCCCGGCAATAAATACCTCTTTACCGATTTCAATACATCAGACAATTGCTCCTGGTTGAAGAAGTATTCCGCGGCCGAGAGATATATACACCGATAAAGGCGGTCATTCGGCAGACATTCCGGGAAGAGGCCTATATGCGCCCTCTCGGCGGCAATGTGCGGCAATATCCAGCGTAAAGGGTCTTGCGAAACTTCCGTCACCTCCAGATTATTAAATCCGGCATCTATCAGCACTTTTTCCACCACTCCCAGGCCGCATCCGATCGAAAGGATCCTGCCGTCTTTATCCTCGCTGTGGCGGTCTACGATAAAACTACCGACCTGCCGCTTCAAATCCATCCACTCTCTGTCGAGGTCATCCCATTTTTTATATTTTTCAAAAAATGCCTTATAGAAAGATGAATAGAAAGACGCATCGGCCATCTTGGACGAGGACGGTTTCGAAAATGTCTTGAAAGGAATGGCGTGCCACTCTGACTGATAAATTTTCTTCATATCCGTTTTAATGCCTCCGAAACCTTGCCGTCTATTTCCGATATCTCGGCAGCCGTGAAATCGCATACCGGGAATTTACACGGGAATACCGATATCTGGTTCCCCCATCTCTCGGCATTCCCATCTATAAAACCCCTCGTAAACCTAAGAGGGAATTTCGTCAACCCGGGATCTGATCTATTATCGGCATTGAGACGATCTATGTTTTCGGCGATGATATCCACCTCTTGCGGAGTGATCCGTCCGCCTCGCCGCCTCATGCCGAACCATAACGTCTCGAATAAAAGGTGAAGGGCATCGTATGCCCATGGTGCGCCGTCCCGGCTGAAATGTTCCCAATCTATGATGGTGACCTTCCCGGCATTTACAATAATATTATCTATCGAGAGGTCGCCGTGTAACGGGAAGCCGGCGCTTGAGGACCGGGGCCATGTTTCGCAATAATGGCTGACCGCCTTTCGAATTATATCGACGTTTTTTTCCAGACCGCATCTATAGTCGGCCTTCCTGCCTTCAATAAATTTTATCTCGATCTTAAGGTACCCCTTCCCCTGCGCGGCTATTCTGCACAACGGATGCCCCGCGGAAGATCCGATTGCTTCCTGGTACCAACCCCATCCTTCTATTTCCCGGTTCAGGTTTTCAATACCACACGGGGTCGAAGCGGTTTTGAATATCCTCTTTTCCCCGGCGCCGCCGGCTGCAAGATAAGTGGAGATTTCGCTCCCATGCGAACAGTTCCTGATCAACTCTATCATTTGTACCCTATCGCTATGATCGACGGTGCGGCCCGCCTGATATTCAGGAATTTATAGGTTAGCCACTGGCAACCGTTATAAATTTTCCTGGCCGCCTTCTTTATGAACGGCTTTTTGTTATTTGCATTCCCGGATTTTAGATATATCAGGTCTTCCGGGATATCTTTCAATGATCCTGTATACGGTATGATCCGTTCAGGAAACCGGTAATCCGGAAAAGACATATATAATTCAACTGCCGAAAAACCTGATCTCTTCAGTAGCGATCTTATGCCATTAAACGAATAGAGCCAATTTACATACGGCCTTCCCAGCATCATGAAAGATACGCAGCTGGCCAATGCCCGCGGAAGGACCGAAACTAATGGCATATTCGCGTGTGGATCGTTTATGCCCAGGAACATCTTGGCGTCAAACCTGTTTTCTATCGCAAGATAGAGCTTCCCGCCGGCCTTCAGATTTTGATGCACCTTTTTCAGGAATTCCATCTGCTGCCGTCCGGGATCGGCCGCATACCGTTTTTGAGAAAATTTTCCGAAATATGACTTCAACTCTATGCTTCCCTCTTCCGGGATCCACTCGAGCACACCGTTTACGATTGCCACATCGAACCTGTTCTTAAAAATCCCAACCTTCCTTATGTCGCCGCATAGGAGATCGATATTATCCAGCCCTTCTTCCGCGGCTCTTTTATTTAAAAATTTTAAGGAATCCATCGTCTGATCGATCCCGAGGACATGCCGGCATCTCTTGGCAAGAGGGATCGTGAGCGCACCCCACATACATCCGCAATCTACGCACGCCTCATCTCCGGATAATCCAAGCATCTCCAGGCCGGCCGGTCTTTTGGCGGAAAATATCACATCAAATAGATCGGGATGATATTTACTGATGGCCTCTTTAGTCGTCATGCGCTGCAGAAGGCCTACCAGCTTCTTCCCCTCATCCCTGTTAAGATTAGACCAATACCCCTCTTCTCCCAGGGTAAAGAGATTACCTTCGACTTCCTTGGAGCATCCCCGCAATTCTTCTTTGATATTCATATGACCCGGCCCTTTAGGCTATTCCCGGCTGCAAAGCTCTTCTTTCCATTCTGCCAGCCAGTCTCCGGAAGTTAGCGCAAATTTACTGCATAGCTCATCCTTCAGCATCTGGATCTTGTCTCCGCGCCACCACGATTCGACATTATCATATATCTCATTGACCCTCCTGGCGGCATCCCGCGGATTATCGTATAATATTCCCGCCTCTCTCATCATCTCAAAATACTTATTCGCTTTGGGCCTGATCAGGGTAACGTCGTGATCCCAGAAACATATGCAGGGAACATTGATGGTCAGGGCTTCGATAAACGGCGTGCTTAAATGGTCTATGACAACCAGCCTCGACCCCTTCATCTTATCGACCAATTTTGAGCTCTGCAGGAGCTTGAGCCGAGGTATTGATCTTTTCAACGCCTCCAGTTCTTCCCAGCGGTCTATGGGATACGGCCGGTATATCACTTTATCGAGAAGCCTCTTATCAAGGCTATTAAAAAATATTTTTTTATCCTCATGATATTTAGGCATATCATCCGGCGACAGGAAACTATGGAACCCGACGTGATACTTATAAATACTGTTGCTAACAAATAATATGCTGTTATCTACGGGCTTGTGGGAATTTTTCAGCCTGGAAAGATAGGGGCTCGGAAGAGGCTTCGTCTTTTTGCCGTCATCGGCAACCCATCCCCAAGTATAAAAAATATCCTTCTCCATAGATATGCCCTCTGCCGGAAAAGAGAGCGATACTCCGTAGCCTCCCCCATGCTGGAAATCAAGCAGGGTTGCTCCTCCCAGCAACGATTCGGCGGCAAAGAACTTAAAGATATCGTTGAAATACCAACCGACGGCGGATCCGATATATTTTACAGGCCGCTTCGCCCCGACATTGCTTTTGTAAATTTTGTAATCTTCCACATAACAGGATGGGATGGCAAGAGGGATTGTCCTGCACAGCAGCTCATGAAAAGCATCCTGGCCTCGGCCCAATCCGATCTTCTCCCTGATCTCGGCAGAATAGGCGCCGCTGAGATCCGCCCTGGGGGTCTGTTTAAAATTACCGAACATCACCCTGCCCCGGGACCCTGCCATCAACGCGTAAGATTGGGATGGGGCTATATGATACATATCCGTCAGTATGACCGAAGGGGAGCGGAAAAGCATTTTGATATTTTTTAACACATTTTCCATAACGGCCTTAAAGCCCTGCTTCTCGACGTCAGTCTTCACATCTTCAACCGCGTTTTTTATATCTATGTTTACGGATCTTTCCGGACACAAGTTGTGTACGATATGGCTGAACAATTTCAAATTATAAAAGTCATCTATCGCCCCGCCTTTCGCGGCCAAAAAGTCACGCATATCATTGCAGGCGATGTTAATGCCCTCCGCGGGAATGGTATGCGTATAGAGATCCGGATAAAGAGCGATAGCGTTTTCTATCCTCCTGTACCTGTCATAGAATACTTCGATAAAAAAGACGAGCCACGGCCCTACTAATATCCTCCAGTATCTATCCGGATGATCTACGCCATGGATCGAATTCATGGCCTTTGACAAGAGCGGCATCGTCTTTTCATATAAAGCCCGGCAATAGTCTTCAGCTTCTTTTACCCTGAAAGAAGGCCGCCACGGCGAATCTATTATCGTGTAATTCTTATAACGCAAGATCTTTTTCCTACCAGTACCGGTTAGACACCATGGCCCCAGGACGAGAAGTTCGCGTTCCTCATCCCATATGTCGGAAATAGCTGTTGTCGCTAAATAATATTTCATATTAATTTACAGGGTATTGATTCTCCTTAGCTTCTTCATAATTATTTCTTCGCTGGGCGTAACCCTTTTTATACCGTCGCCGATGGCCTTTTCAATAGTTCTTATGTAGTTAACGAGTCTGCAAAAACCCATTACCTCTACGGACGCCGCCTGATCCGAGCCATACATTGCCCTGTCCAACGTTATATGCTTCTCGATAGAGGTTGCGTCGAAAGAAACGGCCGCACAGGTAGTTATGAGCCCTACTTCATGCCCGCTATATCCCACATCACAGCCGAATTTCTGCCTCAGCGTGACCATCGCCTTAAGATTGGCTTCCTCGTCAGGCATTGGATAGGTGCTATTGCAATGCATCAGTTCAAATGGGCAGTTTTTCTTCCTGAAAATATCAACCGCCTTCCCGATCTCCTCCATCGTGCTCATGCCCGTAGAAATAAAGGTATGCTTTCGCTCATCTGCAACCGTCTCAAGGAGCTCTCGATCCGTAAGCATCGCCGAGGCTATCTTATTATATTTACAATTATATTTTCTTAAGAAATGCTGGCTGTCTATATCCCACGCCGATGCGAACCAGGAAAATTTTTTTTCTCTGCAGTATCTATCGATCTCGTCATATTCCTTCTTGCCGAATTCAAGGCCGCGTTTCTGATCTCCCGTAGTCGTTCCCCATGGGCTCTCGCGGGGCTTATCGAGCTCAGCCTTGGTATATACCTTGTCAACCGTCCTCTTCTGAAATTTTACGGCATCGGCACCCGCAAAGATCGCCCCGTCAATAAGTTTCTTCGCGATATCGATATCGCCATTATGGTTTATCCCGACCTCTGCAATTATGAATATCGACATACCCTCTCCTTATTTTATATGCTCCAGAAGCTCCCGCACCACACCATCTCCTCCCGCTGTATCTAATATTATCCTGGCTACGGCCTTCACCTGCCTGCACGCATCTGATGGACAGACAGGACAGCCCGCGATCTTCATTACCTCAAGATCGTTAAGGTCATTCCCTACGTAGACAACATTCTTTACATTAATTTTATTCTGCCGGCAGTATTTTTTAAGGGAACTGCTTTTATCTGAAATACCCTGCAGGGCCGGTATGCCAAGCTTCCTTGCCCTTGCGGTTACCACCTTATTCTTTTCCGTGGACAGGATAACTTGCGATATGCCGCGTTTCTTAAAAATATCTACTGCAAGGCCGTCGCTTCTGTTAACTGCCACTCCCTCGGAACCGTCTTCCATAAAAATCACTTTATTATCGGTCATCACTCCGTCAAAATCGTAAACGATAAGCTCTGTCTTTCTCACCAGCATGTCCTCCCACCGTCTATCACAACGTTTGTCCCGGTCATATAAGAAGAGGCGTCGCTCGTCAGGAAAACTACGACAGCCTCATATTCGTCGGCTCTGGCCATTCGGCCCATAGGTATCAGATCGGCCAGTTTCTTCACAAATTCCTCCGGCTGATCCCGGTATACTCCCCCGGGAGATATCGCATTTACACGGACATTTTTATTCGCCCAATAGGTTGCGCAATATTTAGTAAGCCCAATAAGGCCATGTTTAACTACCGAATAGGTAACCGGCTTGACGGCTTGGGTGTCTTCCGCAATACCCTTTTTACGGTATATCCTCTGATCCGGCGCTATCAGGCCCAAGTCGGAGGCGATATTAAGGATCACACCGCCGCCATGCCCGGCGAAATAGGCACCCACCACCTGGCTGCAGATAAATGCGCCGGTAAGCCCCACGCAAATGTCTTTTTCCCACAAGTCAATATCGAAGCTCTCTAACCTGCTATGGGCCGGAAGATCGTCTTTCGTAACCGCCGGATTACGCGCGGCATTATTTATAAGTATATCGGCCTTTTTGAATCTGCGAATTACCGCTGATAAGGCGTCTGCGACACATGCCTTATCGGTGATGTCCACAGCAAAACCGTAAGCCCTGATATTGTAAGACCGGCTGAGTTCCGACGCGGCTTTAACGACGGCATTTTTATTTATATCCCACAGGACCGGGATCCCGCCTGCCTGGCCTATAGCCTTCGCGTGTCTACGGCCTAAGAATCCGGCGCCGCCGGTAATTATAGCTATTCTGCCATTTAGCTTGAACTTATCAAGAGTCTTCATAACGATCCCTTTCAATCTGAACGCTTTTAAGAAAGCTCTTCAAAACACTCTTCATATACCCGTAAGCCCTCCACCAGGGCATTTTTTGGTATCGTTAAAGGTGGGCCCAGTTTTATCGATCCCCGTCCCGTGCATATCGAAAAAACACCTTTCTCCATGGCCTTCTCAACGATACGGTTTGTAAAATCTATGTCGAGTTCTTCGGAATTCTTCTTTGTGACAAGGACCCCGAAAAGCATGCCCCGCCCGAGTATTCGCCCGACCCGGCCGGGAAAGCGCTTCTTCCATCTTTTAAGCTCACCAATGATGATAGATTCTTTGCTCTTCGATACAGCCACGAGATCATCATTTTCAAACGCCTCCAAATTACCGAGGCCGCTCGCGCATACGACCGGATGGCCGCCGTGAGTGCTGGTATAGGTCGGATCGAGCTCTATCAGCTCTGCTCCGCCAAGGACAGCGGAAAGAGGCAGGCTCGATGATATCGCCTTCCCGCATATCACCATATCGGGCTTTACGTCGTAGTGCTCATATGCAAAAAATTTGCCCGTTCTGCCAAAACCGGCCTGGATCTCGTCGAAGACCAGAAGTGACCTATTCCGGCTCGACCATTTTCTTAGCGCTTTTATATAATCGACCGGATAGAATACGGCGGCCCAGCCCTGGAATGATTCGACGAAAAAAGCGGCTATCTCATTCAGTTTGACACCGCCTTTTTCCAGATCTTTTAAATGTTTAAAGAAGAGCTCTTCTCCACTCATCCCCGTATTCTCCATCACCCACGGATAAGGAAACGGCATATGTGCCATGTTGGGATCCAGATAGCCTATCCATTTTTTGCCGTCATGCTGGCCACCCACCATCTGCGCGCCCATGGTTTTGCCATGAAAATTACCGTCCCATCCGACTATTACCTTCTTTCGGGGGGAAAACCCCATCCCGTGGTAACGGGACAGCTTTATCGCCCTCTCGGTGGCCTCTGTCCCGGTACTGAAGAGCGAAGCTTTCTCGAGATAAGACGGCATCATCGATATAAGCTTTTCAAGGAATTCCGCTCTTATGGGAGTCGGATAAGAATAACTGTGCAGAAGAGGCTTATCCAGCTGCTCCTTTATGCGCCGTATGACGCGGGCGTTGCCATGTCCCGAATTTGTCACAAATATGGAAGATGTGAAATCTATCCATGCGTTGCCCCACGAATCAAATACCTGATAACCCTTGGCATGATCCCATATCACGGGCAGCTGATCCATGACATTCGAAGATTCATATTTTTTTATCTTCTGAAGGATCTTCAATGATTGCGGTACCGGAATTTTCGTTGCAATGCACCGATGTGCGGTATGTACTTTTGGTACCGCACGCGGCGTCAAATTAAATTTAAAAGCACTCATGAATCCCCCTTACGGTTTTATTAGATAATCCGCGTCTTCTTTTAAGCGTTTTACCACAAAATCTACCACCGGTTTTATTGGAAAGAATGTGATCCTGCCGACCCGGAAATCGGCTTCTTTAAAAATTGATTTGCCGGCAAGGTCGTGCCTTACCTTATCAAAATACTCGGAATCGCCCGGATAGCGCTCGAGATGCACAAAATTATTTTTCCCCTCTTTGCCCTTAACAAGAACTTTCATAGAGTTCTTTTTTAGATAAGGCACGTCCGCAATAAATTCCGCAAGGTGTATTGCCGTGCATCTGGCCAGCGTCACTCCTATAAGGAGGACATGGCCGTTATTTTCGTATAGCCTGCCTATAGGACTTTGCATACCTTCGGAGCCATGCAATTCATGCACTGCAGTAAAATATTCGGCCCGCGGTCCTCTGGCAATTACGGAATTTAGAGGATGAATACTGCGGCGTATCCCATCATAGGTCAGAAATGTCCCAGGTATAACGCCGCGATTGCGGATAGGCGTCGTCTTCGGGTCGAATGGCTTCATTGACAGGCGCACCGCCTCTATCTTGTCTGCGGGCACCGGAGGATTCTTCCATCCGGCCGGATCGGTAAGCTGGCCTGTATGAGAAGGCATCAAGATCGTCCCGTCCCTTCCTACGGTTTCGAGCAATGCGTCTATCACATCGAGCGCACCGTTTACCACAAATCCGAGGGATTTCATAGATGAATGGACCATTACGTCCATGTCTCTTTCGATGCCCAGCTTGCGGAATACGGCAAGAAGATCGTTTTTCGTCGTTATATCGCTCATTCGCTTTTCATATCCTTGAACTTTTCGCACAGGTAGTTGTATACGGTAAATTTGCCGTTATCCAGGAAATAGTTCAATTTCCTGAAATCGCCCTCGGCATCAACCTCTCCGGTATCGGGGGCCAGGAACGCGATCATCCTGGGGCCGTAACATGATTTATAGGATTTCAAAGTGTGTGTCTTGATTATATCCACATAACCGTTGCCGCAATAGACCGGAGGAAACGATTGCCGCGGAAGGGCAAAATATTCCGGCCTGGGATCCATCGGGCACAAGCCATGGAGGTAACCGTCCGACATCCCGAACATCTTTCCGGGAGATTCTTCGATCTCATGCACAGAGACCAGGCTCGTTGCCTCAGGCTTGGCCTTGATCGTCGCGATCGCCTGATCAAGGAGCGACGGTTCGCGAAGCGGGGTCGTCGGCCTTATCTGTATCCAGTAATCCGGGGCATAACCTTCATTCTTTTCGAACCAGCTCAGGGCGTGGTCGAATACCTGCTTATCGGTGGAATCATCTCTCGCATATTCGGCCGGCCTCATGAACGGAACATCCGCGCCGAATGATTTCGCTATGCTGGCTATCTCCGCATCATCGGTCCAGACTATCGTCCTTTCGATTGAAGGCGCCAGTTTGCATGCCGCGATAGAATACGCTATTAATGGAAATCCTCCAAGCTTCCTGATATTTTTCCGGGGCACCCCTTTGGATCCGCCGCGTGCCTGGATCACCGCAACCACATTACATCTTTTCATTCTTACCTTCCTCCTTAATTTGATACGGCATTACGTTCCCTTAAGCCTTTAAATACGGGTGAGCCCGGTTTGCATCGCAGAAATTTTACAATATCTTCGCCGCTGTCTACGGCGTGTTTGATCACACCGCACGCCTTATCAAAAGCGCTTATCAGGCAATCGAGATCTTCGCGCGAATGCGCATATGAGAGCATAAGAACGCCTGCAAAGCAAAGTATGCCTTCTTTGAACATCTCCTGCTGGTATAATGTCGCAAGGTTATAATGCTGAATGCCTTTGTCGTCGTGAGTATTGACCATCAATCTCACCGGATAGCCGGCCAGCGAGACATTCTTACTGACCTTATGTTTATCGATGACCGCCTTAAAACCTTTCTCTAGATATTCGCCCTTCTCCCACAGCTTTCCTATGACATCGTTCTCCTTATAGAAATCTAAAACCGCGGATGCCGCGGCCAGGGTAAGGGTCTCCGGCGCATAGGTAGACGATAAAAATGCTTTATCGAAATTTTTCATGTATTCCCTCTTACCGGCTATAACCCCCAGAGGCATGCCATTGGTTAAGCCCTTGCTGAATGTCGCAAGATCGGGCGTTACATTGAAAAACTCCTGCGCCCCGCCCACGCGGAAACGGAAACCTGTGATTATTTCATCGAATATGAGAAGGGCGCCATGTTCGTGGGCCAATAATTTTACCTTATTCAAAAAATCATCCTTTGGCTTCTCCGCAATCACCGGCTCCATGATCACCGCAGCCACCTGTCCCCGGTATTTTTCGAACATCTGCCTCAGGCCGTCAATATTATTATACTCAAAAGGTTTCGTAAGCGAGCAGACGCACTTTGGCACACCGGCATTTCGGTCGGTTGAGCCGATATACCAATCCTGAAAGCCGTGATAACCATAACAGAATATCATCTCCCTGCCGGTCACAGCCCTTGCCAGCCTAACAGCGGCGGCGCACACATCGCTTCCATTCTTGGAGAATTTGACCATCTCGGCGCATGGTATGCGTGCTGTTAATTTCTCAGCCACCTCTACTTCCAGCGGATTAAGCAGGCTGAAGAGTATGCCGTTATTCATCTGTTTTTTAATAGCTTCGTTAATAGGCTCGCAATTATGGCCCAGCGTAACCGGGCCGCACGCCATGACCATATCTATAAACTCATTACCGTCGACATCCCAGACGTGAGATCCCTTCTCTTTTATCAAGTATTTCGGCGCAGCGCCGTCGGGGAAAACCCCCGGCGAACGGCTGAATGTTTGTGTTCCCGTCGCTATTACCTTGAGCGCCCTCGCCCATAATTCATCGCTTTTCTTTATGCCGTTCCTAAGCCCAAGCTTATTCATCGCTGTCATACTTCCCTCCCTGTAATATCATACCTCTGTATCTGCATAAAGCGCCGGCATGGTCTCCATCGGCGGCCCTTGCGGTCTGCAGAATATAATTTCCCGAATATCCTACGTCATTGAGAGCCTTGAGAACGCCTGCTATGTCGGCATCCCCTTCTCCGAGCGGCACCGTGGTGCCATTCAATTTCCTGTCCTTTATGTGGACGTTGCTGATCCTATTGCCGTAAGTTAAGATCTCTTCTCTGAAATCATAACCCAATGAAGCGCTGTTACCTATATCATAATTGATACCGAAACACACCGGATCGAATTTATTGATAAATTTTTTAAAAAGAAACGGTTCATAATCTGATTCGAATGCTATCGTCAAACCATTATCCTCAATAATTGATGGACGGTATCCATGCCCGCTCGCAGGCGCTCTTCCTGCTGGCTGTCCTCGAGACTGCCCCTGTCAACAAGCGGAACGACGATCTTATTTATGCCGATCTCCGTGCAGGCTTCGACTATATCCATGAATTCTTTCAGCAGCTGCGCGCTACGCTGCCTTTCAGCTTTATAAAAAGGCTCCTGTATATATGTGTCACAGGTTATGGACGCTATAACGATAGCATTGTCCTTCATATGTTTTTTCATCTCGCGGCGGCCGCCTTCGGACATGAGAGGATTGTCACTCAACCTATCCTGCTCAACGACCCACTCCATGAGGCCGAACCCGCACTTTTTCGAAATGGCAAATTCATCACGCCATGTATCGCGTGGAAATGATTGTATCTTACCGGGCTCGATCGGCGAGAATCTTCCCAGCATAAAGCCGACGCGCTTCGGGTCAATTTCCATCTGCTGTCCTGTCAAATTGATATAGCCGCCCCTTCTGCCTGATAAGGTCCTGATAATTCCCGGACTCCACAATCCTGCGGTTCTCTACTACATGTATCAGGTCCGCGGACTTGACGGTCGAAAGACGATGGGCGATGACAATGATCGTCAATGAATTCCTCATATACTCCAGGGCCTCCTGGATAGCCGATTCCGATTCGACGTCCAATGAACTTGTTGCCTCATCCAGGATCAAAAGGCTGGGCGATATCGTAAGGGCTCTTGCAAGCGCTAAACGCTGCCTCTGCCCGCCCGATAACTTCAGGCCATTCTCGCCTATCTGCGTATCGTACCCAGCGCTCAAACCCGCTATAAATTTATCGAGGGCCACTATCTTAAAAATCCGGTCCATCTCCGGGCCGGTGATGTCTTCTTTCCGTATACACACGTTCTCCCTGATCGTGCCGTTAAAAAGAACGCTATCCTGAGATACATATCCTATCAGATCGTGCAGCCTGGACTTATTGATCTCTCCGGCGGGATATCCGTTTATCCTTACCATGCCTTTCTGGGGCTCTATGAGCCCTACTATCAAGTCCGCTATTGTGGTCTTCCCCGTCCCGGAAACTCCGATCAGCGCGGTCATTTTATTTTTCGGAATTACAAATGACAGGTTGTCAAATATCGGCGCCGATCTATTATACTCAAAATAGATGCCGTCAAATTTTATCTCTTCTATATCGCTAAGCTCGACATCGCCGTCAATGCTTCTGTTTTTTTCGAAACGCTCGATATAATCGATGATGAGCGCCGTATTTGGCCTGTTCGATATCCACACCTGCTGGGCTTTTAAAAGCTCGTTGACTCGCGGCAGAAGTTGTCTTAAAAGGTAGACGAATACTATGAGCTCCGCGATCCCGAACGTGATCCGCCGTGACGCAAAATATATGACTATCAATATTATAATACCCGACACTTCGTTGAAGTAGGCTGACCCCTGTGTCGTCACGCGGTATTTATAGTCACCCTTCAAAGAGGCCTTATTTGTCTTCGCCAGAAACTTAAATGTCGCCTGTTGAAGATTTGAACTGAATATGAACTTCGCGGCTCTCAGCCTGTCGAGCATATCCGCAGAGAGTAAGTTTGAGAACCTGAGATTCACCTGGTTATATCTTTTCGCAATGACGGAAAGCGTGTAATTGACTATGAATATCGCCGAGAGGCATACAAAGAAAACCAGGGAAAGACGCCAGGACATATATATCGCGATCCCTATGTAAATGATGCTGTAAAAAAGCGCGGCCACCCCTTTAAGTGTGAAGAAATATATATCTCCGGCAGAAACGCATTTCTCGATGACTATATTGCTGAATTCGCCGGTCCTCACATCCAGGACGGTGTTCCATCTTGTCCCAAAAAACGTTTTTATCAGTCTCTCCCTGAACTGCCTGGTCACGTAATTCCGGATCTGCTCCATCTGGGCCGTATTTATAAACTTTAACACGAACGAGATCATGATCAGGCTGATCGCGAATATGAGTATCGCATTTAGGCTGTTCGGGATCCCGAAAAATGCTAAAAATCGATCGATCCTGGCCATCAACAACGCGTTGACGCCTCTTCCCCCAAACATTCCGTCTATTATGGGTATGAGCAGCGGAATACCGAATGCGTCAAATGCGCCGGTGACCAAGAGCAGCATGATTATCCATACCATCAATCTCATCAGCTCTTTTGCGCCGCCATATTTCAGAAGTTTATTCAAATAATCCATGCCTATCCTTTTCTTGAAGGCAGTATTACGCTTTTAAAAAAGGCCCATGCGTTACGAAACGCTGCCGCCAAACCGGCCCTCTTTATGTTATATAAGATTCTTCGCGGGGTGAGATAGAACATCTTGAATCCCTTCCGCTGAAGCTCGACCAGGTCTTTTACCTTCAGATCATTGACTTCGATGACTGCGCTGCCGTATCTCTTATATTGAGAAAAATCGTCCGTCAATAAACGCATCCCTCCCGTTCCCTTCTTAGCCATCTCATATAATACCGTACCCGGATAGGGGGTGACAATATTGATATACATCTGCTGGCAATATTTCAATTTCCTGGCGAAGTTAAGCGTCTCTATGGCCGTCTTCCTTGTTTCATACGGATGGCCCAGCATGATCGAGCCGCGCGTCTCTATGCCGAGTTTCGCGGCTGCACGGTAAGCGGGCGGATAGTCCTTCAGGCTGGTCCCTTTTTTAATATACCCCAGTATATTCTGATTGCCGCTTTCGATCCCGAAAGATATGCGGACGAAACCCGCATCCTTCATGACCCTCAATATTTCTTCATCCACAACGTCCGCCCTGGTCCAACCTTCCCACGTTATATCGAGCTTGCGTTTCTTTATTTCCCCGCAAAACTCACGCACACGGTCATGACGCAGAGTCAAGGTGTCGTCAATAAGCACAAAATGCCTGATATTGAATTTATCTACAAGACTTTCGATCTCGTCAACAACCAGTTTTATCTTCCGATACCTGATCCGCTTGCCGAATACCGTATGCGCCGAACAAAATATACATTCGAACGGGCATCCGCGGCTCGTCATTATCGTTGTGAAACGGGCCATTCCCTTGCCCGGCACGCTCCACATGTAATTATCGAGATTTAACCCCTCCCTGTCCGGAACCGGCACTTCATCGAGATCGGTAATGAGGGGTGTGGGCGGATTGACAAGTATCTTCCCCGACGCATCCCTGTATATCAGGCCGTTTATCTCGCCGATATCACCTCTCTTATCCTCAAGATAATCGATCAGCTTAACCAGACTCGTCTCTCCTTCTCCGAATATCCCGAAGTCGAAAAACTCCCTGCCCTTAATGGAATCCTGCGGCATCACCGTAACGTGAGGCCCCCCGACTATGATCGGAACGTCGATAGACCTTTTAAGGATCCTCCCTAGCTCCGAGGCGATATGATAAATGGAGGATGTGCTTGATATGCAGATATAATCCGGCTTGTAGGCGACGGCAAGATCGCGGCATTCCTCCAGGCTGTTATTGTTCATCTCCGCGTCGATTATCATCGTCTCTATGCCGCGCTTCTTCAGGATCGCCGAAAGATAACATACGCCAAGTGGCGGATACGCATTGCCCAGTTTGGCCGCACTTTTAAAATTACTGTAAACATCGCCCCATGGCGGCTGGATGAACAACACTCTCATTAGATCAATTTTCTCCCTTTATGGCAAACGTGAATATATTGCTGCCGGCGATCGCCAGGCGCATAAATTCGTCAAAGGAATTTATTTTTTTCAATCTGTCAAAAATATAGCCTGGACGGAAATAAAATTTCCGGTAAGCCTTCAAAACGTATTTTTCCAGCGCATCCTTTCTTACCGAGGTAAACGCCTCGTTATAAAATCCCTGGACATGTAATTTATCCATCTGGGCATCCGATCCGTCTTTTATATCCGGGTAACGTTCCGCCACATAATCAAAAAGCTCGGTCCCGGGATAAGGTGTACATATGCCGAAGGACGCCGTCGAAGGGTTCAGGCGTATGATGAATCTTATGGTCTCTTTCATCGTTTCGATCGTCTCCCCCGGAGAACCGAGCATCAAGTGGGCATGCGAATCTATTCCGACCTCCTTACAGATCCTGAAGGCCTCTTGCGCCTGTTCAAGCGTAGTGCCCTTACCTATCCTATCCAGTATTTTCTGCGAACCGCTCTCTATTCCGAATTTCACCATATGGCAGCCGGCCTTCTTCATCTTTTCCAGCTGCGTCTTATCTATCGTATCGACACGGCTATTGCAGATCCAGCTGACATCGATGCCCTCTCCGATCATCTTATCGCAAACTTCGATATTTCTCTTCTTGTATACCGTAAATGTTTCATCCCTGAAGAATATTTCCTTGTATCCCAGCTTAACTATCTGCCGGATCTCTTCCATGATGCTATCTACGCTCCTGTACCGTATATTCCTTCCGAAGAAGTTCGGTACCGTGCAGAAACTACATTTGGCAGGACAGCCGCGGGATGTCTGCATCGTAGCGTACGGCATCCTCTTCACGATAGGGTTAAAATAGTCGACCCCTTTCGGCAAGAGGCTCCTGTCGGGGATCGGAAGCTCGTCAAGATCGATGAAAGGATACGGCTCGTTGATCTTCAGTTTTCCATTGAGCCTGTACCCTATACCCTTCACGGTGCGCCAATCCTCACCCGAAATTATCTTCTTAACAACATCGCGAATAATAAATTCCGGCTCGCGGAAAACGAGGATATCGACAGACTCTTCCTTGATACAATACGTGGGCATGAATGTCGGGTGCGATCCAAACAGTATGGCTATAAGATCGCGATTCAGGCCTTTCAGGACTTTCAGCGTCTCTACGTCATTCTTGAAACTATTTGTCGATGACAGGATGATAACGCTTGCGTAATCATTGATATTGCGCAGAGCCTTTTCGAACGAACCGTAGTCGATGCCGGCATCGATAAAATCGGTATCCAACCCCGCCTTACGTAATGTGGTCGTTACATACAGGTGATTTAGCGGGGGCATCTGCATACCGCCGATGCGCCTGCCTTTACACCAGCAGCCGTACATGAAATCCTGTACGATATTTTTTATTGCCTTATTCCCCGGATTTAAAACCAATGTCTTTTTCATCAATACCCCGATATCAATAAATCTAGCTCTTCGTATCCTCTTTTATGTAAACGCTATCGTCAGACCCTTTCTTCTGATGGCCGTATATTACCAACTCTGCGACAAATCCGGTCATTATAATCTGTATAGCGGTCGTAAAAAAGAATAACCCCGCAAAGAATGCCGGCCTGATCCCTGTTTGCCCATAGCAAAATTTCATCATGATGCTATACAGGATCAATGCCGATCCGAGCGTTAAACTCAGTAAGCCGACCACACCTATGAAATGAAAAGGCCTCCTGGAATAACCAAGCAGGAAGTAGGCCGACAAAAAATCAAAAAAGCCGTGCAGGTAACGTTCCGATCCGAATTTAGATTTCCCATACGACCGCCTATTATGATGTACGGGTATCTCCGTCATGATAAATCCGTAACTATTCGCCAGTATGGGTATGAACCTGTGCATCTCCCCGTATACTTTGATAGTTTTGATCACGCACTTTCGATATGCCTTGAACCCGCAGTTAAAATCGTGCAATTTGATACCGGTTATCAAAGACACGAATTTATTAAAAAAACCGGAGGCCAGTTTTTTTTCCAGAGGGTCTTTCCTATTGATCTTCCATCCATTAACAAGGTCATACCCCTCATCTATCTTTTTAATGAAATTGGATACCTCCCGGGGGTCATCCTGGAGATCGGCATCCATCGTAATCACTACATCGCCCTGTGCATTCTGAAAACCGATATTAAGCGCCATAGACTTGCCCATATTCCTTCTCAGCGTGAATAACCTGACCCTCTTATCCTTCTTCATCAATTCGTTTATAATTGCTCCGCCCTTATCGGCACTGCCGTCATCGACGAAAACCAGTTCATAATTGTATCGTTCAGCCTCTTTAGAGATCTCCTGATATAACTGGTTGAGGCTTAGCTCTTCATTATAAAAAGGCACAATTATCGAAATCAAACGTCCCTGGTTCATCATCTAATCCTCCTTTGGTCCACTGCGGTTCTTGGAAGATACACCTTGTAGTCATTATCGATCTCTTTTTCGAGCACATATCTTTTCTTCAATGCATCCGAGACCCCGCCGCTTAAGCTGGGTGTAAAATAAGGATCGTCGACGATCAGTTTAAACTCATTATCGTCTATCATCTGGATCAGTTTTTTTTCCGAAATAAGGTGATGTCTTTCGTAACTGTCATCTTTTACAATTCGAAATATTACTGCAATAGTGAAACTTTTGACCAGAGTGTTCGGAATTCGTCTATCGGCAACAAAGAGAGGCGCTTGTGAGCCTATCAGTATCGCATCATCTTTTTTCGTATATTTGATTATTTCATCGGCTACTTTTCTAACGCTTGCCTGAGTCTCAAACCCTATATCCGGTTTGGTGAATATATTTGTTATAAATTTTTTATAACCTCCACCGACCGCCTTAAACCCAATCAAAAAATAGACGAGGATCAGGATTGTCAATAGCAACGATTTCACCCTGGATTTTTGCATCGCCGTTAGCCAATAAATTATTGACGGAGCCGACCCTATCGCAAGAAAAGGGACGGCTATCCCGAAATAATGCCATGTAAAACCGTGCCTGCTTATAAAAACACATGTAACGAAATAAGCCAGAAGTATCAGCGACTGCAATATAACGCCTGCGCGATATCTCTTATAGCCGTCGCTTGCCGCAACGAGCAGGACTGCAAAACCGAACAGTATCAGTAATATGGCCGTCTGGCCGCCATATGATCTCAAAAAATCAACGAGAACATTGAATCGGAAAAGCCACGGGGTTGCGATATAACTGCCATATTCCGGATGAAATACGATCTCCCTGTAAAAAGACGATCCCTTCAAATAACAAAAAATGAAGGTGTCGGGCCTTGTAAAAAATAGGTATATCGCCAGCGATGAACCCAGTATCGCGCCGCCTATCGCCGGCACGGATGCCAGGAGCGCGTTTTTCGTCCGCCCGGTATTTTTTCGGACATTATAAATAAAATTCAAAAATATGACCGCTGCGGGCAGTAAGACCGCCGATCTGCACCAGACCGCGGCGGCAAGGCAGATGCCTATTGAAAACCCATATAGGGAAAATCTTTTTGAATGCGAGGATAGTCCCGGTAAGGACGAAAGGAGCATGGCAAGCATTATGAAAAAAAGCGCTGTTTGCGAATGACCGGCGCTTTCGAGCGGACTGCCTTCAAAAAGGTAAAGGCTGCTTACCATAAAAAGCCCGGTGCATATTATCGCCGCGCTTCTTCTCTTATACGCATTTACAACGGCCAGATACGTGAAGACGGCTATCGAAGAGCTCAGCACATAAATTATGGTCCTTGCGACATAAATATTAAAACCGAACAATTTCATCAAGAAGCCGTGCATGAATACTGTGTACGGCGTATGCTGGGAATAGTAATCACGCACCGGGAATACACCTTCCGTCGCCATTCGGGAAAGCAAAAGAAATGTTGATTCATCGGCGCCGTAATTTCTCCAAATGTATCCTGCACAGCATATAAAAGACGCCGCAAATATAAATACAACGAGCCATCCGTTTTTTATGCTGTCGATCTTATCTTCTAAAAAATTACTCATGGTTTCCGCCCGCCGTCAACCGGTTATATCGGCAATGAACCCGGCTATCCTGTTAAACTGCATACCGTCCCTGTTATGATATACCCACGGATCGGCCGTTCTGCAATTCTCTTTTATCAAACTATTGAACCCGTCATCTCCTAAAATTTTTTTGCAAGAATCATACAGCTCTGCGAAACCCGTAGCCCTCACAAAAGGATATCTACCGTCACGCCTGTATCCGGCAGGCGTAAGGGCCTCGTCCTCAAACGGCGCGAGATCCTGTTTGTCGTGCTCGAATATCATAACCGGCCTTTCATAATCGATCGCTTCGACCGCTATCGAGGACCGCGACGTAATGACTATATCCGCAAATGACAAAAGAGCCGGGTTCGCCGCTACGGCGTTTATTATTCTATATTTTCCATTACCCGCAAAGCGGTTTATCCATGCCGCGGCTTTTGTAAAGGCCGGATGAGGCTTAATGATAAGATCGCAATTCAACCGTTCGCTTACATTAAGGACGTCGATGACCGATCTTTCGGTCTCATCGAAATTTGTATATAAATATTCCATATGAAAATCCCGCGTAAGCCGCGCCAGGAAATAGACTATCGTTTTTTTCCTGGCAGATAAACCGAGGGCCCCCTTCAGCACGCGTTTCCTGAGAAAACCCATATCTCTTCTCTTATCATATTCTATATTTCCGGTTACGGCCACATCCTTGGCGCTCAGGCCGGAACCTGTCATATTGTTTTTTATACCCTCTCCCACGACCGCAAAATGAGAATAACTGTTCGAGTAAAAAATATCGGTAGCCTTATCTATTTCGCCCTTTTCCGGATAGATACAGAATTGAACGCCATGAGGTATCAATAATGACGGGATCCGTTCATTCGCGAAAAAATGTAGCGCAGCTGTATGGCTTGCCTCATTGGTCGCGTGAGATCCTCCCATCAAAAGGTCAAATCCATATTCTTCCTGCATCTCTTTTATCGATAGGTATCCAAGCCAGTAATCCGGCAGGTACCTCCTTAATATCCATCTGAGCTTGCTATTGCATAAATAGGTTATATTAATATCCTTGTAACGCTTGTCTTGCAGCAACGCGCCTTCGGCCAATTTTTCCGCATCCCTCACCAGATTGGTGAATGCATCGGTTACACGTATCTTCTCGCTTATTTTGAAAAGAGAAATTCCGTCGCCGGATTGTTCGCTTAAATATAAAAGAGGGTAGCACCGGCAGCCCGCAGAATCCCTTAACCATTCGACGAGCGGCTTCAATCTCCAAGAAGGAGATTTCGCGCCGCCGCCAAGTATCAAGATGCTCATCCCGGACAACTTCCCCCTGGTCTCGGCGGAGAGCTCCGCACCTTTAAAAACACGGTCATTCGCAAACAGTTTAAATACAAGATTTCCGTACCTATTCTTGAAAGTCTGCCACAGCCCGTCTTTGCAGGCGGCTGGTAGGCGTAAGCCTGCGGCATTATCGGCCTTCCCTATTTCCAGCACTTTTACGCTATATCTCGCTCCGATAGCCCTCCCCAAATGTCTGATATTGTATTCCTTCGAATGCTCGAGCTCCACGACATCTTCAGGCCTGCCCGAAGGGACGATGATAAGCGCCGGCTTGAACATATTGACAGAATTGTGCATGACCGATATCGCATAGAAGACATAATTAAAGTAACGGTAGATCCCGTCCTTGACCGTTTCCGCAAGAGAAGCATCTCTTTTAAATACGAACCTCGCTGTGTCGGCCTTCAGGTCGTCAAGCCATTTCATCGCCCAGTCCGCCGCTTCTAAAAAAATCTCTTTTCTCTCTTCATTAGATAATAGTTCTACAGGCAAAATCGGTTTTATGCCAAGGCCGCGCAGCATGATCTCCGCATCTATTTCCATCGCGATCCATGTAATCTCATCGGCGCCGATGCCATGAGCCGCTATCCCGTTAAAGATATCGACCACATCATCGGCAACCTCGACAAAGGCCAGTTTTGAACTATTCATTTCAGCTTTCATATCCGGCATTGCTAATTAATCCTATGATTTATAAAAATTTTTCTGCAAGGTTGAGGGCACTTATTACCGAGGCCTTTAACTCTCCTATCCGCGCAAGGCGCTCCTCATACACTTTCGCTATCTTTTTTTCTTCATCGGTAAGCTCGCTTCCGGCGGATCGGACGATCTCCATGAACTCCTCACTCACACTGGTGGCCTCCCGGACACGTTTCTGGATCCCCGCCTTGAGCTTGTTCGCTATAACCTTTTTAAGATCAAGCTCTGCCTCATAATAATCCTTCCGGGACCCCTTGACCCAGATATTCTTCACGGCCCCCCACTTTTCAAGCTCGCGCACATTTAAACTTATGCTCCCTTTGCTAACCCCGAGTTTTTCAACCATCTCGTCCAGGGAGAGAGGTTTATGGCTCAAATACAGAAGCGCGTAAAGCTGAGCTACAAATTTGTTCAAGCCGAAACTGTCACACAATTTTCCTACGTGCTCTATGAACTTATGCTGTGCCATCTCCAATTTAGCATTCATCTTAGTTTTCTCCGAAGTTTATCTTTTAAAATGCCCAGGGTCTTCCTTACCCCGGCCGTTTTCAACAACCAAAAGAATTTTTTCACTTTCTTATGAAACGCTATGAATCCGGAAGCTTTTTTCGACGCGTAAAGCCTGAATATCCTCTCCCCGTATCGCCCGAAAAGTTTTCTCATAAATCTCACCGTCCGCGGCTTCACGGCAATCCTGAAGGCCCATCCTTCGCGCAAAAAACCGTCTCTCACCAGAAGGAAGAGGAAGTTTTCGTACGTACGGTTCATGCTGTGAAATACCCGCCTGTTCTCCCGGTCCACATCCTCCCGCTTAAGGATGCCTTCTTCGATCGCCTTCTGGAAAAGCCTTGTTCCCGGCAGGAACCTTAACGAAAATATATCAAGATAATCGTACCCTTTCAATCGGGCAATGAAGGCAAGGCTCTCCATGGCATCGTCAACGCTCTCCCACGGAGAATCCACGATCACATCATACTGTATGTTAAAGGTAAAATCCTTCTTGAGGCGATGGTTCAATTCGTCTACCTTCAATATCTGCTCCTTGCTCTCGCGGCGGTTGTAAAGCTTCCTTGTCTTTTCCGACCCGCTTTCTATTCCGAAGATGACACTATCCATGCCTGCGGATAAAAAATTTCTGAAAATTTCCTCATTTATCTGGTTGAACGTGAACCCCGTCACGCTCAATGGTAGCTCTACGCTTGACCTGTACTCGCGGAGAATAGCTTCTAACGCGTCTCGCCTATTGGAAAGGATATTGGGATCAAAAAATGCAACCCTGCTCACCCACGGGTAGCTCTTCCGTATCATCTTCAGCTCTTTGATAAAATGCTGTATATCTTTCGACTTTATTCTTTTCTGAAAACCGCTCCTATGGGCCAGGGTGTCATGGCCGCAATAAGAGCAGTCATTGACACACCCTCGGGAAAAAAAGGTGGCATATATATTAACGTGCTTACCCGCGTTCTCCGGCGTTATCTTCTCGCAGCCGCCTTCTGATAGATAATATTCGGACTGAAAAGAATAGTCCGGTAATGATTGTGAATCTAAAGACGCTTCTTTTCCGAAAAGGACGCGGCCCTCTCCGGACTTTCTTAAGACAGATGAAGAATAGATATTATCCGCAACCGGCACAAGCGCATCGCCCTGTGCGGGAAGATCGCCCCTTCTAAGCCTCTGGGCCAACTCCACTATGGCCCGTTCTCCGTCACCGATACAGACATAATCAGAGAAGAGGCTCGAATTATACGGATCGAGTGTCGCATGCGGCCCGCCCACAACAAATGGAATATCTTTCAGATTATACTTCGATGCGTAAATCTTATTCACGATATAGGCTACAAAGGAATATACAGTAATACCTATGAATAGAGAGCCCCGGGATATCTCGAACAGGTTCTTTATGGCATCGTCCGAAATATCATAATAACCATAATCCCAGGATAGCCCGCTTCCCTGCATCTTGGAAAGCTCTACGCAAACTATCGTAACTTCAAACCCTTGGGCACGCAATATGCCGGATAGATATCTGGCGGACATAGCTGCGCCGATAGAGTTTTGCCCAAACTGAACAAGGGTGATCCTGTTTTTATCTGTTATTGGCATGATAATCTTAATAACCTTTTACAAAGCCCGAGCGCGCCGCGCACATAAGCCTTCAACTCGTTAAAATCGGATATCCTTAGTATCAAACGAAATAACTGTTTAGGCCTCATATAAAATTTAAGGTGCGCTTTTGTTATCAACGCCTTAAGCGTTTTTTTATCCAGGCCTTCCAGTTCGATTATCGGATTGCCGGAAGAGATAACAAATAGATCCCATGCAGGATGTTCTTTTTTGCCCTTCATGTAAATCGCGTGCGCCTCAGTGCCGGGATAGGGCGTCAATATAAAAAATATACTTACAACAGGGTCCAGTTCACAGGCGAAGTTTATCGTCTTATTTATCGTATCTCTGGTATCGCCGGGATTACCCAGCATAAATGTACATTGAGATTTGATTCCTGCGAGGTTGGTCATCTTTACCGCATTCCTTGCCTGTTCCAGCGTTGCGCCCTTCTTTAAATTTTTCAGTACTTGTTCATCCCCTGATTCCACGCCGTAAGATATACAAAAACAACCGGCCTTTTTCATTAATTTAAGCAGCTCCAGCGAAACGGTGTTAACCCTCGAAAGGCACGTCCACTCAAACCTGAGCTTCTTATCTATGATCCTGCGGCATATATCCTTTGCCCTTTCCTGGTCATACGTAAAAGTGTCGTCCTTCAAAAATATATGCTCGATATTACAATCTTTTACGAGATGTTCTATCTCTCTTACAACATAATCCGCGCTATGGGCGCGAAAACGCCTTCCAAGGGTCAGGTGCGAGGCACAGTGTATGCAATAATGCGGACAACCGCGGCTTGTTATCATTGAAGCGCTTCTCTTGCCGCGGCTTGAAAAATCGTTCGGTTTATACCAACCCATATCAACAAGTTCTCTGGCCGGGAACGGAAGCGCATCAAGGTCCGTGATATATTCTCTCGGAGGCGTTTTGATGATCCTGCCGTCTTTTCTATAGGCGATACCTTTCACCCCGGATAGATCGCATTTACCCGTATCTAAAAGCTCACATAATTCCATAACGGTATCTTCACCTTCACCTATAACCAAAAGATCAAATTCCGGATATTTTTCCAGTATCTCATCCGGCATCGATGAGGCATGAATACCCCCCAAAATAACCTTTGCCTTCGTATTATCTTTCGCTATCCTGCCTATCTTTACAGCGCTATTAAAGGAAGGCGTAAAACAGGTGATACCTACTAAATCGGGTGATTCATCCCGCAATCTTTTTGCAAGGACTTCAAGGCTGATACCTTCAGCCTCCGGATCAAATATTTTTACCGAGTGGGGACTATTCTTTTTAAGCATACTGGCAATATAACCGAGCCCCAACGAAAAATGGCTGTGAGCAGCTAATTTGTCAGGCCCATAAATATGTAAATAAGGCGGATTTATCAGAGCAATTTTCATTATGCTACCTCCTACTTTTATTGCGTTTAAAACATTTTGAAAGGATACTAACACAGTCATAACGTATTGTCAACATAATAAGTTACAATACCTCAGCGCATACATCAAAGCTGGTTATTGGCTGAAAATAGCTTTATGAATCTATATCACTTTATGATAGGATAAGATCGTTCCGAAAACGAAAAATAAATATAAATACAGGTGTTAGAACACAATGTCCATGCTTAACGTCAAGACGGAATCGAACATAAAATGCCGGACAAAACTGATATTTTGGTTAGGAATAAACTCCTCTAAAGTCCAGAATTCGCTTGTTTATCGCCATATATCGACTATAATAGGTGCTTATAATGAATAATAAAATCTGGCTGGACCTCTATGGTCATCGCATAGCTTCTCGAACGATTAAAAAACAGAAATGGCTGGCTGGTTTTATTAAGCCTCATCATAGATTTTTCTTAGAGCTATTTTCAGCAACAGGTGAGAATGCGGGTATTATTAAAAAATTAAATCCGGATTTATATTGCATAGGCATTGATTATAGTTTTGAATTATGCAAAAGAGGTAAAGAGAGTGGATATGTATCGATTAACGCTGATTGTAAGTATCTGCCTTTAAAAAAGGATGTTTTTGACATTGTATACTGTAATAGCTTTCATCACGTTGCTATTGACGTAGTAAAAGTTTTGGAGGATAGCGTTGCATTATTAAAAAAAGGAGGGCTATTGATCGGCGTTGAGCCTTACGGAAGATTAAGTAAAATACTGGTAAATATTATCTGCTTAATGCCAAATTTCCTTATTTCCTTGTTTCCGCAAAATTTTAGATTTTATGTATCAGCTATAAAATATGAATGTAGGAACGAGGGTGTTATGGATTGGTATAAAGGATTTGTTCAAAGAGATTTTAATAGAGCATTGAATGAATATGATGTTTTGTTAATACGAAGAGATGCGTTGAGAGTTTATTATTGCATAAAAAGGAATTGATACGTTCTTGACATAACATTTGGATCTCAATATAATGACAGCCGCTATGAAAAAAGGCAAACTTAAACTGATAAACCCCGAAATCCGGTTAGAGGTAACAAATATATGCAATGCGAATTGCATAATGTGCCCGCGAGAGAAGATGAAAAGGCCTCAGGGTATATTGAGCATGGAGTTGTATAAGCGTATCGTGGATGAAGCCGCAGCGGCGGGGGCAACGACGGTATCTCTTGAAAATTACGGAGAGCCTTTTTGCGATCCGTTCCTGGAGGAGCGGACAATATACGCCAAGCGAAAAGGATTATCGACATTCACGATCACCAACGCATCTCTTTTAGATGTAACCAGGGCTGAAAAAATAGTACTGGCAGGATTGGATAAATTACGTATAAGTATGTACGGGGTAACAAAGGATGTCTATGAAAGCATACATAAAGGGCTAAAGTTCGAAACCGTTTCAGAGAACGTGCTCAACCTGTTCAAAATACGGAATAAGCTTGGCAGCCGCACCCCCCGCGTAGAGATGTATTTTTTATTACTCGAAGAAAACAAACACCAGATCGATTTATTCAGAAAAAAATGGGAAAACACGGCAGATTATGTCTCCATCTGGAAGCCGCATAATTGGTCGGATGGAAGGGCCTTCAGGAAATTACCGCACCAGGATAAAAAAAGTTGCGGAAGGCCGTTCACGGGCCCACTACAGGTGATGTGGAACGGCCTCGTCGTACCGTGTTGTTTTGATTACGACGGCAGGATAATTCTGGGCGATCTTAACAAACAGTCGCTACATGAAGTAATGCATGATCCCAGATATGATGCGTTGAGAGAAGCTCATAAAAAGGGTGAATTTGATAAATATGGTTTTTGTAATGGCTGCGACCAGCTTTACAAGAGAGAAGACGTGCTGGTTTATACTAATATAAAAGGCTCCAGGGTAGGCGCTACAAATACTACTTATTTCGATCTGCAAAAAAAGCCCAGTGTTTCCCGTAAGTGATTCCTTGCGCCCGTTAAGATAGCCGACACTTCCTCATGCTGTAGTAATTCGGCATATATATCCTTGGGCTGCCTATCGCCGCCTTTTCTTACCGGTGAATTGAGTATAATCGAAATTCCCATGCCGCGGATAATATTCACGAGATCCGGCCTTTTCAAAAAGATCGATGCCGGCATTTGTATCACGTCAAGCCATCCTATAAGCTTATTTTTTACAACCGTCTCCACCATCGCCTCATTCGAGATCGATGCGCCCGTATAGTTGATACCGGCGTAATGGGTTTTCTTCATATTGGTCATCTCATCGATAATCTCGCCATCTTTTAATACCTCGGACGCTGCCCTATGTATATATAACAGGTCAATTTTACCGAGATGGGACAAGCTCTGTTTTACCGAGGCTACAAGCTCACGCCTGGAGTGGTTAAGCGTAGCCGTCTGTGAAGACGCGTCAAAACCTTCCCCCCATTTTGTGGCAATGAAAGTTTTTGGTAATAGCTCTTTTCTGTTATTGAGATATCTCCCTATCAACTCTTCGCTCCTGCCATAAGAAGGAGAGGTATCTATCATGAGGCTCCCATCCTGATCAGCGGCGCATAAAAATGCTTCATCCAGATATAGCGATATCTCCCTAAAATCCGGATACTTATAGGAAAAGTTATCCGGCGGCCATTTTCGGCCAAACCAGGTAGTCCCTACTCCGAGAAGAAAAATATTTAGTCCGTCTTTTCCGAACCGCCTGACAGGCAGAGGTGTCACTAGGAAGCCTCTCTATACGCATCTTTGATTCTCTTGTACAGTAAATGCGCACCGTAAGCAAAAAATATGATAAATATCGGAATAAGCATCCCTCTTCTCCTTGTATTTGTAACCAACACAATCCCGTATATTGATGATAAGAAAACGGCAATCGCTATAAAAAATAGATTAACCAACCTGGCCCTCTTATCTTTAAGGGCAAAGAATATTCCTGTGAAGATACCGATATATTCAAAGAATTGCACCCACAGAGGATATCTGAAGAAGTATCCGCTCGATGGATTTACGAGGTACACCGGATCGAACACTCCGAAATTGGGCTGCAGAAAATAGATGGTTATTCTCTTGAAAAAACCTACCGCAAGTAATTTCAGTACAGATACCGGCCATGCCATAAATACCGCAATTGCTTTAGAGGCATCTCTAAATGGGTTAAAGCCCATTGCGTCCAGGACTCTATTTTCTTCTATACCGCAAAAATTTCCGCAAAAAGATCTCGCTAGGCTCGTTGAGTGTGCCAGTTGAAATTCCCCATACTTCACGAAATTTACGATATGTTCGATGGAGCACAGGGCTGCAAATCCGGCAAAAAGAGACAGCGCAATCATCGGAAGGCTTGATTTTTTTATCTTGCCCCTCATAAAAACACCAATCAAAAATGCCAGTATGAAAGGGATCAGCAAAAGCTCTGAACGCGCATTGTTGGCAAGGCCAAAAACCGCGCCTACAATAAAAGCTTTCTTGTAATCAAAATTTTCCGCAAGTAAAAGATATGAGGCTACCATAATGGCCATCGTGAAAAGCGGTATATAGAGCGCCTCCAGTCCGATTACCGCCGACAGAAATATGAGAGTTTGGTTCAAGGCAACCATCATCGCTGCCACTATAGAAACGAATCGTATATTGAATACCCTTTTTGCGATAAAATAGACTAAGATCGGCACGGTCGCGCCGAGCATCGATTGAATAATAATAGCGGCCTTAAAATTATGCAACCCGAATACCTTATAAATTTCCGCCAGGAAGTACCAGTATCCGAAACCGTTCCAGTAGAATGTATCTTCTTTTGACATGAGGCCGCCCTGCGCGATCGTAGCCGCAAACGGATCGTAGTTCAGGCCGTCATCGCTCGCGAATAAGAACCTGTCGCCTGTCAACTGCAGAAGCCTGAACCCCCAGAATATTCTTATGGCCAACGCGATTATAAAAATCAGCAGCAGGAATGTCTTTTCATCTTTGATAATTTTTCCTACCCGTAACGATAAGATTTTGAAAACTTCCGTCGGTTTTTCGAAAAAGAACGTTGATAGGAAAAGCATGGCAAAAAATACCGCATATTTCATAAAGCCGCCGGCCCATAACATCGATTCTATCGCAAAAAAATAGATATAGACCGGGAGGTGCAGAATGATGTCGCTTTTTATAAATTTTCTTCTGCCCGCCCCTATGGATAACGCATAAACGGATAAGACGGATATGCAGTAAGAATAAGCGTAAATTTTATATACGCCCCTGTTGCCCTTATAAGGACCCCACGTGGAAATTCCTATGAATAATTCCGTTAATAGATATAAAAGCGGTAATATTATCACCATGCCGAGTATAATATGTGACTTATTTCTGCCGCCCTCCCTGTCGAAATACTTATAAATAAAAATAAATGCCGCCGCAATGATTACATATAAAAACGGATACGATATTATTATGTTAGTGCCGAACAGGCCTTTTAAATAAAAGACATTATCGATGTACCGCAAATAGCACAGGGAGAGTAACGAATAAACGAAGACGATGCTGAATTTAATCATAGGTTCGCCTTAGCTTTTACAATAAGCCGCAATATACGGGAATATCCCTATACAAAATATTTTTTTTACGCGCATATCTTTAAAACCGGCTTTCCTCAACGAATCCGAAAGACTTTCAATAGAATAAAACAATTCGTCCTCTCTCAAAAAATAGCGCTTAAAATTTCTCCCGAACAATGAGCTGATCATTCCTAACATATAGAACGCAATTCCCTTGGCGGGCACAATGCAGATAATTTCATTTCCCACTCTCCGCATTTCTTTAAAGATCGGGGCAGGGTCCGTAAAATGCTCCATGGTACCGCTGTTCCAGACCATATCGAATGCCTTGTCTTGAAACGGCAGACGGTAAAGATCTCCTCTTACCAATTTTATCTTTGTGCCATATTTATCGGCACATTGCCTTGCCTTTATCAGCGCCCCGCTTGATATATCTAAAGCGGTTATATCATCGCCTCTTCTTTTAGCCAAAAATATGGAGCTTAAGGCCGAGCCCGATCCTGCTTCCAATACCTTACCTTTACTGCCAAAGGTAATCGCGAACTCGGTAAATATATTAACCCAAAATTTTTCCCTTAACTTGAAGAGCGCCTTACCCAAAAACGTGTTATCTTCTTTGCTATGCCAGTAGTCCTCCCAATGAATGTCTTCTGCGGGAGGTTTTTTACCCGCTAGCCGTATTTTAAGCACCGTCATCAGATACTTATTCCCCATCTTCAATATAGACAATTTTGATACGCCGCTTTCTCTTCCATACCATTTAACCGGAACTGATATCTTGGTAAAACCGCGCATATAGGCCTTCAGGGGGAGTTCCGCTGTTATGTTGAAATGGTCGCTCTCGAGCGGCCAGAGTTGTTTAATAACCTCCATCTTGTATCCTTTGAAAGCGTTCGTAATATCGTTCTCATTTATCCAAAAGAGAGACATAATAAAATAGTTAGCCATTCTATTTATAATAAATTTTAGCGGCGGGTAATTATGAATTTCAGAGCCGCGGATAAAGCGGTTGCCATAAACAACATCGTAACCTTCTTCGAGTTTCCTGAATATTTTAACAACATCTTCAGGACAATCCGATTTATCGGCCATAACTATGATCGCGCAGTCACCGCTTGCAGACGCGAGACCGTCTTTTATGGCTTTACCGAATCCATTGCCCCCTACCCTGCGCACAAATTTAACGTCTTTATGTTCTTTTGTCAGGCGATCGGTAATCGTACCCGTATTGTCTTTCGAGTTATCATCGACCACGACAATTTCGAATTCTATCCCTGCCTTTACCAGCTCAGTTCTCAGCTCGTTGACCACAGGATAGATATGGTCTTCCTCGTTATGCGCCGGTATTATTACTGAAAGTTTCATCTCACACCCTGCATCTTTCGACAACGTTTATATAATATTCAGGAGCTAAAACAGCTAAAGAATATTTACGCATGACCTTCTCCCTTCCGATCCTCCCCATCGCTTTTCGCTTATCCGGATCGTCTATCAGGATAGCGATTTTCCGTATCCACTCATCTTTTTCATCGGCAAGATAACCGCTCACACCTTCCTCTACAATCTCAGTATTTACGCCTACCGGCGAAACAACAACGGGTATGCCGCAGGCCATATAAAGAAGCGCCTTGTAGCCGCACTTGCCCTTCGTCCACTCATTGTCGGGCATGGGCATTATGCCTATATCAAAACTCTGTATATCCCGCGGTTCATTCGCTAAAGACCACTTCACGTTAACGACATTTTTCAGCCGGTCGCTGTAAAATGTTGCGCCGACTATTTTAAATACCACATTGTTATACCGTCTTGCCAATGCCACAAACACATCTTCGATATCGTACAGGAACGCTTTTGTTGTATTGCTTCCGATCCACCCTATAACAATCTCAGCGCCATGCCGCGACTCCGTACTTGGCTTATATGTATCGGTATCAACGGAGCTCGGGATAACAAACGTGTTTTTATTGAAGCGCTCGGCATATTCTCCGAGATAACTGTTACCTACGATAACAAGCCTGCTCATATTTATAATCTTCGCAATTTTGGAAGGCCTTTTAAATTTTTCTATACGTATATTCTGCCTGCTCGTGTTAGGCAAAAAAATGGCATCATCAAAATCAAATACTATCGTTTTGCCCGTCCATGATAATACGGTTTCGATGAATGGCCCGCCGAGAGGGTACGCCTCCCTGTGTATGAAAACAACATCATAGTAAAAGGCTCTGATCATATCGAGTAATCTATTTAACGTACATATAACAAACCAGAATCCCTTTTCAAAAATTTTACCCGGGCTATATAATATCCTGTAAAATGGCGTATTCATAAACGGCCTGACCTTGCAGGAAATTCCCCTTGATTCAAGATAGGGTATAAATTGCTCAACCCTTATTCTATTCGAAGCTCCCTCAGTAGGATATGGCACCAAAAACAGTATCTTCATCGGTTTAGCTCAATTCCTCGTATATTTTTTTGTACTTGCTTATACCGTCTTCGAGAGAGAGGCACCGTCTCGCAGCATCTCTACATCTATCTCTCAGCTCATCGCCTGTTTTTTTAAGGTCCAGTATATCGCGGACAGCCTCTTTGTAATGGTTTCCCTGAAAATGCGCCACAAGGATACCGATCCGCTCGCGCTTTACTATATCCTCCGTGTCTCCGACGCCGGGATTGGTGATAACAGGCACTCCGCATGCCAGGAATTCGCCCATCTTTATCGGCGACGAACCCATTTTATTGTATGAATTTATGAAAAATATTCCCGCATCCGCGATCTGTAAATATTTTGGCATATCTTCAAACTTCAGGCCTACGACCACTCTGATATTATCTTTATCGATGCCTCTGGATAACGCTTTTTCATACAGCTCGGGGGCCTCATATGGCGTCAAGATAACGAAGATCGCGTCAGGTACTGTCTTGAGCAGTTCCCCAAAGAAATCGAGCATACGCTCCATAAAATAGAATGTACCAATCTTACCCAAATACATTAATATGAATTTATTTTCTAGCCCCAGCGTTTTTTTAAAATCGGCAGCTTCTTTAATATCAAAATTGAATTTATTTATATCAACACAGCATGGGATTATTTCCATAACAGTGCCTTTATCTTTTAAATACGGCAATTTTTTATTATATTCCAGGTGCCTCTTGGTAAGGACCGTTACTGCGTCGGCTGACCTGAGAAGCCTGGCTTCCGCGAATTTCACCAATTTATACTGCAGACTGCCCTCGCTCCATAATCCTCCGGCCGCCATCTCTTCCGCCAGCCTTCCGCGCATATCAAATAAAACCTTCACCTTGAAAAACTTCGACAAAACTATCATAATGCTTCCCGGCGTGATCCCGCGCACATGGACTATTTTAATTTTCTTTGCAGGAATAAGGTACAGGCAATATATGATGCCTGTAAATATGTCAAATAGGGTTGAGATAAGACGCGGATTCTTATGGTATCTCAAATATATCCATTCTATCCCATGCGATTTTAATTCTTCCCGAATATGCGCTATCCGCGCCTTCTCCGTCTTCTCGATATCTCTTTTTTTCTCATAAGTAACTAAAATAAATTCGTAGCCCTCTTTTGCCAGGCCTTTCAAGTAAGGTATCGCCTGGGACGAGAGTATCGGCTCAAGAAGGCCGTTATAAGACAAAAATAGGACCTTTATATTGCTATCGTTCGGTATCATTTTTCCCCAAAAACTGCATAATTCCTTTAGCGGCGAATATGAAGACTAGCGGCGCAAAATAATCCCTGTGCCTGAAGGCTGCTCCGATATTCGCTTCGGCAATAGAAAAGAAAGAAATGCCTATAAAAACAAAGGTCAGTATATACATTGTCCTGTTAAACGACAACTTGAACCCTTCCCGAAAGCCAAGAATCGAAAACAACAGAAGGGAAATCCACAACATGGTCTGCTGGCACGCTATGAGTTGACTCATTCTCGTAATTCTCCACGGAAAAGGCGAAAATAGGAAATATGCCAGCCCTGTAAAATAAGCCTTGATAAAACCGGCTATGTCCAGGGTCCCTGCCCTGATTGCATGCAAAAACTTACAATCATATATTCGATAACCTGCCGAATCAGACAAATATAGGGCGGAATTATTCACAATGATCAAGCGGATCTGTTTTAAAATCACAGGCCAAAATTGATTGTACAGGACTATGATAAAGGCTGCCAGAATAATCGACGATAAGATGATCCATTCTTTTTTCTTAAGGCTGGCAAGTAACCTGTAAATAACGGAACATACGATCGCCCCTATCGCCGCGTAGAAACATATCTTCTGAAGATCTTTTAATAAATATATCGAAAAGGCAATGAGACACAATCTTAAAATTTTTGATCTGCTATTCTTCAGCCCGGATATAAGATAAGCGCAAAATGTTATTAAAAAAATGACGAGCGGATCCCGCAGATTGCAGATAGACCAGTATACGATCGATGGATAAAAACTGGCCAGTAAAAACGGTATCTTTGCAATTTTCGGGGAAAATATATTTTTAGCCGTAAAATATAAGAATAGAGGCGTGAAACTGCCTATAAGGCAGTTTATCAGCTTAGACGACAGATAGTTGCAGTTGAAAAAGCGGTAATATAAAGCCAGCAGATACGTAAAGGGGTTTATGCCGTAATCAGCGCCACCCATATCAAACATAGGGTTATATGGCTTATTCTGCCATATTAAGGCTATCTTTAGCGCCTTCATGCTATACAGTCTGTCGTCACCCAGAACAAAACCTTTAAAACCATCAAGATAGGACTGCCAGTGGAGCAAATACATAAAAATAACACGAAGAAGAAAGGCTGTTATGATGACAGCTGCTAAAAATTTCTTTTCTTCCTTTGGGCCGTACATTAGCAGCAGCGTTATAAAAACAGAGAACAGTAAAAATATGAACGATGCGCCAAATTCTATCTGCATAACCTATTCTTTCCCGAACAATTTATGTTTAAAATAATCCACGATGCCGCAAAACATGGCAATATCTATCCACACCATTATCGCGGTTACAAGAGTCACCCCTCTTATGCTTAATTTATCAGATAGCGAAGCATCTTTCCTTCTTTCAAATATCAATCCCAGGGCCCTTGAGGCCAATCCTACCAATAGTAGAATAAACCATAATGGTGAATTAAACACGCCTAACAAAGCAATGATCAAACCAAAGGCATACATCACCAATACAGATTGATGCCAATCCCGCCACCTTCCTGCCTTTATATCATGCATCGAATAAAGAAAAAACCTTTTGAATACTGCTGAAAAATTGGAAGGTATATCCCATAGCACCGTTGCTTCGGGCGCGTATGCGGTCTTGAATCTCCCTTTTTTAATTTTTTCCATAAATATGCGGTCTTCGGCGGCTCGAAAATCAGGAAAGCCGCCTACGGATTCCCAAACCTTTTTTCTCATGAGGCTGGACGCGATAAAGTGCGAACGCATCTTCTTCCCGTTTATCAATTTTGGCGCAGGTACAAAAGCAACCGCCAAACACTCTTTAAAGAACGAATCCGTTACCGGCTCATAATTTCCATAAACGACATCGACGCCATTGTCCTCTTCCACGCATCTATACAAATATTTAAGCCAATTTTTATCAAGCTTTATCCCGGCATCCGTCATAGCTATCATATCGTATTTTGCATTTTTTATGGCTATGTTCCTGGCCTTGCCTGGATACGAGTCATTCGCTTTTATAAGCTGTATGGGCATGCCCTTCCTTTTATATGACTCTATGATCTCATCAGTCCCGTCGATAGAGCCACCATCGGTTATCACGACCTCATCAGGTGTAAGGCTCTGCCCGATTACTGAATCCAGAAGCTTCGCTATAGAATCCTCCTCGTTCTTCACGGGTATTATTAACGATATCCTATCCGGCATGGTTGGCCCCAAATATCAGTTTCAACCTTGATTTAGCAATATCAACGATCTTGTTCTTCTCCGAACCCGTCGCCATAATATACAGCCAAAACGCTAATAATATCAATTTGAAAATGGATGTTAAAATATCGTCGCTTCCGATAAATACAATGGCTCCCGCAACGACAATTCCGGAAAGGATGAGCATCGCGTTCCTTGCATAAAGCCTGAAATCCATCTTTTTAATATGATAATAAAGAAGCGCTGAAAACTGGACAAGATTCGCAGCCAGGTATGATGTCGTGATCGCCTTAAGGCCAAGCGGCTTTAACAACAAAATAAAAAATCCTATATAGCACACCGTATATAAGAGGTTAAAACCCAAGTAGCTCCTCAGTTTTGCGCTTGCCAATAGTGACGTTCCCATAATATAAGACAGGATATAGAAAAAATCACCGGAGAGCTCCGTGGCAAAGAGTTCGCTCGAGGCGGTAAATTTCGCCGAGAATAACATATGAATAATCGCATGCCTGAATAAAAATAATCCCGCGATCGACACCACTACCCCGAAAGCACAGAAACGAAACGCGTTATTTATTTCACGCGCATACTCGCCCTTTTCCTTGATCGAGCTTATCTTCGGATAAAAATACGACCATAGGCCATTGGTAAAAAATGTCAGGTAGTATGCGGACAAGGCAAAGACGACCTGATAATAACCGCTTGCTTCCACGCCGATGTTCTTTATTACCAGGGATCTTAAGAAAACTATATTGGCCATCGTAAGAATTCCGGCGCCAAAAGACGCCCCGCCGTACGACAGGAGGTCCTTGCCGAACTTCCTGAAATTATCCCTTATCGATACAAAGTTTTTTACGCTGAATATTTCTTTAAGTAAATTTTTTGGCAGGCTTTTATCGAGAAGGTACAGGTAAACAGAGAAGGTTAAAATGCCGTTTACCGCAAGGTATATGAAGCCTCCGTTTATATTCATTAAGGATATGAAGATGAAAAGCGGTATGAGAGATAAAACGCTGGAAAAACTCCTCGCCTTTGTAAATGCCTTATAATTACCAAAACCAAAAAGTACCGATTCTCCTGTAGATGCAATCACAAAAAACGGAATTCCGACTGTCGCTATAAATATAAAGAACCCGTAGCCTTCACGCGAAAATAGCAATTTTGAAAACATGCCGGAAAATAATAACGTTAACAGCATCAGCGCAAACGACGCTATCACCTGCATCCAGAAAGCGCATGATATGAGTCCGCTTGTTTTGGAAATATCATTATCGGTATTATACTTCGAGACGTATTTCGTCACTCCCAAGCCTATACTTAAAGATGATATCGTAATTATGAGCTGTTGAAAATTCAGCGCCTGCGAAAATATTCCCACACCGGAAGGACCTAATGTTAGCGCCGTGAACTTCGCCCTTACAACACCTACCAGGATGTAAGTAAGCGTCGCTATCGACGTTATCGTAGTTACTTTAAAGAGCTTTAACATACTTTAAGAATTCCTCATGATCCCGTATGTAGTCTGACTCCTTGTAAATATCTGAGGCAAGCACAAGTATAACGCAATCCTTTGAGAAATTATGCATCGTATGCCACACACCCGGTCTTAAGTATATTCCGACGTATGGCTTTGAAAGGGCTACCTTCTCCTTTTTATTTCCGTCATCAAGGCCAAGCTTGAACGAGCCGTTGACGCAGAAGATCGCCTGCTCCAGCTTCTTATGGGCATGCTTCCCTCTTACGGCACCCAAATGGCTTAAGTTATTGATAAAGTAGACCCTTTTAATTTTAAACGGGACTTGATTTTGGGCTTCGGCCACAACGAGATTACCGTCTACGCCGTCATCGATGAATTTTAATTCTATCTTCCTATAAAAGCTCTTCATATATCTCCGTTATTTTTTTTATTTCCTTTTCCAACGATAAATTTTCATTAACGTATTCACTGGCATTTTTCCCAAGGATATTACACAGTCCCGGATTCTCAATTAAATATTCCATCTTTTCCGCCAGGGATCCCGGGTCATCAGGCCGGCACAGGATGCCGGTCTTACCGTCAATTACGGATCTCTCCGATCCCGGGAACGGCGTTGTTACTACAGGCATTCCCGAAGATTGGGCGGCGACGAGCGTCAATGAAGGGCCGCCTTCATCATCGCCGTCTTTGGCCGCTATCGATGGGAGCACGAATATATCATTACTGTAGAGATGTTCCTTATAAAGGCTCGCGAATTTTGAACCCATACCTGAAGTATCCATAATCGAAACGCGGTTTCCTATTTTCAATTTCTTTATACAGTCGTCCAGTACTTTTTTTTGCCCGGGAGAGCCGTATCCCAAAACCGTGAGCTTTACATCCCGCCCTTTATTGACCAGGCCGGCAATTGCCTCAAATAGTACGGGATATCCTTTCTTCTCGACGAACCGGGCCGCGATTAAAAACTTAGTGCCATTCCCCCGCGTCCTGGGATTGTATTTGTAAAGAGAAAGATCGTTCAGGCAATCGGCAATCCTTATCTTTTCCGATGGACAGCCTATTTTTTCAAGCCGCGACTTCGCCTCCGTGCACAAGACAATGAATAGGCTTCTGGTCTTAAACATCCCCTGATAACGCTTTATCCATTTTGCCTGCTTAACCAGCCGCGAAACATCCATGCCGTAGAATGTAACAACCATGGGCAGGCCTAGTTCATCCATAAGGTTTGCAAGGCCCGCGCCCACAGGCCCGAAGTGCGCATGGACAAGCGATGCATTTGAGTCACTCAGCATTCTTCTGTAAAAATTATTCCTTGCATTAATATAGATCAGCCTTGTTAAGATAACTTTTGAAAATATCGCGCATGGATTTTTATCAAAAATATATACATCCCCGTCGCTTTGTGACAGGTCTCCTGCCGCTTTTTCACATAGCGTCACTAACTTATATCTGTCACCGACCGTTTTATAACAATGTGGCCCGTTCGGGTCACCGGCTGGATACGTTTCATATATGTGCGCTATCGTTTTTTTCATCTTAACCCTATCATGCCTTCCTTAAAATAAAACAGATATTCTGTCCAAAATTTTTTATTACCGGGTTACCTCCTACGCGCCTTTCGATCCAGGATAGGCGTTTGTATATGTCGAGGCCGAATCTTCTAAAAACAAGGCTTATGAGATTTCTCGGTAATACCATAAACGAAAATATATCGACTTCTTCCAGCCCGCTTTCCAGCAGCAATCTCTTCCATCTCGAAGGCAGATAATTATAAACCTCATCAAAATAATTTTTGTACGCGCCATGAGGCTCCGGAAGAGGAAAATGCGGCCTATTCTTCTTCATCCTCTCAAAAATGCCGAGGTTATCATCGCCGGAAACGATTGTCATGGTATCCTTTTTGCTTATCCGGCCGGAACTGCGCGTAAAAAGACGATGCCACATTGCCGACAGGAAGTCCGCGTAAAAAATTACCGGATAATAGGCTACCCTCTCCATGAAATTCGGGACTATAACGATAAATAATCCGCCTTTTTTGAGCACCCTCTTTACATCCGCGATCATCTTTTCCCTATTCGGGACATGCTCAAGCGTATACATCGAAAACACCATGTCAAACATCCCGGCCTTAAACGGCAGGTCTTCCCCTGAACATGAAACCAGCTCGCAGTTCCTGATCGCTAGACGCGCGGTTAATTCTTTCGCGGTACCCATCCCAACAGAGTGGCTCTTCGAATCCTGGCCGTAAAGATCCGTTGCAATTACGCTATCCGCAAATTTAGATAATACGCATGAATTGAAGCCATTGCCGCAGCCTATTTCCAGAAGTTTTCCGCAATCCTTTAAGTTTATAAACGATAAAAGATTTTCCATCTCCATGCCGCGCAGTTCAAAGTAATTACCCCACGGCTCAAGATTTCCCGCTTTTATCCTGGCTTCGTTTTTTACTTCATCTACGCAATTCATTGAATATTCCCGCCAACTCCTGCGCCACATAAGACCTGGTATAACTTTTTAATTTTTCTTCATCAATGCCGGATGCAACAAAGCCAATTTCCTTGTGTTCGTTGTAACACTTTAATAATATTTCTTTCAGCTCCTTTTTGGAATTAGCTACAAAACCGGCGTTAAGCTCTCTTACAAGGCCGTTCACGATACTGTCCTTTTCGGATATCACAATTATGGGCCTGCGGGAGCCAAGATATTCAAATATCTTGGCAGAATACCAGCCGCTAGCCCCTTTCCATTGAAAAAATAATAGCATCGACGAACTCTTCTGAATCCTTAACGCCTCCTTATAATCGACCGGGCCGTGCTCTTTCACTATATCATCGATTTTGTATTTACCGGCAAGGCCCGATATATCGGCTTTTTCAAATCCCAGCGTATAGAATTCTATATCTATTTTATTCCTATCTATCGATCCATCCTTAACGCATTCGCTTACCGCCTCAAATAGGACTTCCGGATCCTGAGACACGCGATTCAGCTTGCCGGTATACCCCATAGTGAATTTTTCAGGCTTCATCGATGGCATGCCATTAAAATCTTCTTCGTCGAATCCGTTTGTAACAACCCTTATCCTGCTCGGCGCAACTCTGCTCGTTCGCGCCAGGGCTCGCGCCCAATTACTGGAGACTATTGTAATCAAGTCAGCGTCTTTTAGGACTTTTCTTTCAAGCGGTATGGAAAATATACGCTTTTTTAGAAAAAATTCCTTTTCGAAATGGTAGTCCGACCACAGATCCCTCATATCCGCTATCCACGGAAGCCCCGTCTTCTCCTTGACCAGCCTGCCTATCATGTGTGCGGTCGATGGAGGAGACATCGAAAAAATGACATCGAACCTTTCTTCTCCATGCAATTTTAAAGCCTGCTTCAATGCGTGATCCAACCAACCTATATTGGTATCCGGCACTAAAAGTAACTTCCTCAATCTATCGGGAAGAAACACGAATTTCTCCTCATAGCCGGTCTTTACGATTTTATAAAAATTCATGTCCATTCCGGCATCCTCTGATCTGGACATAGAGGCCCGCGCGCTGTCATCGGTCGTGAGAACCGTAGGCATCCACCCAAACTTGGGCAGATACTTCACGAACTTTAAAGCCCTCATCACGCCAACACCGCCTTTGGGCGGCCATGAATACGTTATGAACAAGACCTTCTTCATGCCTGCATCCTAGTCATTATCATCTGCCCTTATTATCGGTACACACCATGCATGGCTCCGGGAGAAGAGAGCTGTCTTTCGATAAAAATTTTCTTCTCATCGATTTGAAAAATTCGTTATTCCAGACATCGGCATCCCTGAAACTGCCGTGCCCTTCCATGTTAAGAAGCATCATGGAACAACTGGAAACGTTCCCGTCCCCATCGATCCTTATCTGTGAAAAATATGTGCTACAGCGTATCTGCTTAGATTGCGCATCCACAAGGATCGGCGGCGTGATCTTTTTTCTCACAGAAACAGGATATTTTTTTAACATACCTTCGATTTCTGCCGATAAATCAGGGTCATACATCAATACTCTCTCCTCAGCCCTGAGCCCATCATATGGGCTTGGCAGAAAATTGCAGAAAAAGATACGGTCAACGCCAAGCTTTAGCCCTACGCCTACCATTTCCGGGATAAATTTGTAATTTAATTTGTCTACTATAAACGAGAGCTTTATATTCACTCGCGAGCGCCTTCTATCCCTCTCCTCCACCAAATGTTTCGTCGCATCATATATCTGATTATAGATACCGCCGTCCATGCCGGTCATCCTCGCAAACTCTTCCGGATTATGGCCGTTGATGCTTATCGTTATACCGTCCAGCTCTGAATTCAATATATTGTCTATATTTTTTTCTATAACGGTACCGTTTGAAAAAGTTTTAACGACCATCCTCCTGGAAGCGGCGTAATCCACCATCTTGAATAAATCCTTATTTAGGAGCGGCTCGCCGGAACCAATGATATGAAGAGTAACGGCACTGCTAAAGCGATCCACTATCTCTTTGAACATAATAAAATCGATATCCTTGATATTATTCTGCCGGTTAGGGTAATCACGCGGCACACGTGATGAATGTGTGGGGCACATATCACAGGCAAGCGTGCAGCGGTTTGTCGCCACTATCGAGATCGTTACCGGAGCATATTCAAGGCATTCCCTCCTCCCTGAAAATAGATATTTAATATAATTATATTTCTGCGGGATCGTATGATTGCTCCATACAATCTCTAAAATATCTCTGATCATGGCAATCGTATTCATACTGCCTTATTTTTGTTGAGGGACAGAAATTTCTTGATGGACAGCTTAATGTCCGTAAGCATCTTATTATTGAACACATACTCATATAAAAAGGCATTAGTATATACACCTGCAAGAAAGGCTGCTGTTGCGGCGCCTACACCCATTTTTCTTAATTTGGCATATAGGTGTTTATTTGAATACGCGCGCCTGTTCTTCCTGGTAAATCTCGACGTAGTCTTATACGCATAACTAAAGGCTTTCTTTCTCAACTCATAGGGAAAATCCGGAGTCGATAGAAATGGCGTATTTACGCGCTGAGAGCCGTCATTGAGGTAGGCCTCCGGTTCTCTCAATAAATAACCGTGTGCCTTCGCATAATCAAAAAGCTCTGTGTTCGGATAAGGTAAAAGGTGATAAAAACTCGCAGTCATTATTGGATATTTCATGGCCAATTTCACCGATTTCTCAAATTCATGCCAGGTCTCGCCCGGCGAGCCTATCAGTAGGAAAATCTCCACCATATAATCAAGCTCGCAGGCCATTCTTATGGCCTCTTCCATATCCTTTACGGTAGCGGACTTTTTCAGGTTCTTAAGTATCTTGTCATCGCCGGATTCGACCCCCACGCCCAACATCTTGAATCCCACCTGCCGCATGCGCTTGAGGATATTGTAGTCAAGCCTGTCCGCCCTTACGCCGTTATCGCACATCAAATATATATCCTTGAAATTTCTTTTTTCAATCTCATCACAAAATTCGTAAACCCTTTCTTTCATCAGCGTAAAATTGTCGTCCCTCATGCTGAATTCTCGATGCCCCTGCCTATAATGATATTCTATCTCGTCCACTACATTTTTAGGCGAACGCGCGACGAATCTCTTCCCTATAGCAAGCTTAACGGGGCAATATATACATTCAAAGGGACAACCCCTTGAAGAAAAGATCGAGACCAGAGACATATAATCTTTCTTTTTGAATTTTAAATATTTAGGGTATGGGAGGCTGTCGAGGTCCTGAATAAACGGCCTGTCCCCATTATAAACAACATTGCCGTCTTCGCGATGGATCAATCCTTTAATTTCATGCAGATCTTTCTGCCCTGAAATTAACTCCATGAGCGTCTCTTCGCCCTCCAACACTACGCCGTAATCGATGGCATCACATTTTTTCAAAACCTCATCCCTGACCGTAGAAACGTGAGCGCCGCCCGCCGCCGCCTTTAGATCCGGGAACGACTTTTTTATCCGCCTTATCACCCCGTAATTATACAAATAATTCAGGCTCATCATGCTGAACCCGACCATATCCGGTTTAAAATTAGTTATCTTCTCGCGCAGTTTTTGTTCTGTGTTCGTTCGGACATTCAGGTCGAATACGTCGTTCTCGATACCCTTTGAACTCAGAAGCTCGGAGAGGCATCCTATGCCTGCTGGAAGAACGTTCGAAAATATGGAGTCGTACTTGGCCTGGACCAGTAATATTCTTTTATATCCCATGCTCTTGCCTCGTATCAATAAATCTCCTGAGCCATAATTCAAGGTTAATCCAGCTCCATACGGCATAACAGGCATCCTTTTTCCCTTCAATAAACAGTTCGTATGTTTTCATAACATTTTCGCTGTTAAAATATGGACGGCTCCTGAACTCTCTGGAATTGAGGATCTCTCTCACCTTATCCTTAAGATCCGCTTTAAACCACTTCTCGAGAGGCGTGGCAAATCCCATCTTATCTCTTCTTAGCCTGACTTTATCGGGTAAGATACCCTTAAGCGATTCCCTCAATATATATTTTGTGAATCCGTTCTTTATCTTATATTCCGGCCCCAATGAGAACAAATATTCCACAAGCCTGTAATCCAAAAATGGCGCCCTCGTTTCTACTGAATGCGCCATGCTCGACCGGTCATCTATGTGCAGAAGGGATGGAAGCGGAGAAATTTTAAGCGCATTGTACAGGTCATTATTTAATATGCCGGAGAATTTTCTTTCAATCTTTACCTTGCCGCTACTGTTCATAACAAATTCCCTGTCCAGATAATCCGGTGTTTTCTTTTCTCTGATGCTATCGATCAAATTTTTAAAAGTCCGGGGTGTAGAATAAGAAAACAATATTTTAAATATGCGGCCGGCCACATCCTCGTCGCCCTTGAAACTCCTGTAAATATCGATCTCCCTAACGGCATCGGGCCACTTAAAAGACCGGATCAGATCCGCAAATAAATAAAAATAATATTTATGATAACCCGCGAGGATCTCATCTCCACCCTGGCCGGTCAAAAGCACTTTAACCCCTTTATCCCTCGCGGCCTTCATCACATACCACTGCGGGAATATGCTTAAAGTACTGTATGGCTCGTCCTGATGCCATATTATTTCTTCCATCTCGCCAAAAAGATGTTCAGGCTTGGTAAATATAAAATTCGGCCTTGCCTTCGTTCTTTCCAATACCAGGTTTATAAACTTTCTCTCATCGTATTTATCGTCTTCGAAACAGGATGAAAAAGTTTCGATCGGACTGCCTTTAAGAATATCCGCCGCAATACACGCGATAGATGAAGAGTCGAGCCCTCCGCTTAATGAGATCCCCAGAGGAACATCGCTTCTTAACCGCAGCCTGACGGAATCTTCGAAAAGCTCACGAAATTTATCACATGCCTGGCTTTCCGATCGCGGCAGTGCCCTCTTATTCGGATCGAGGTCCCAATATTTCACCTGAATAAATTTCTTATCCGGAATCGACAGTTTTATGTAGTGGGCGGCCTTAAGCTGCCTTACGGATCGGAAAAATGTCTCGTCGGAAATATCCATATAACCATATCCCGAGGCGAGATAATTAAAGACAGCCTTGTCGTTAGCTTCCCTTTTTATCCGCGAGTTAACAAGCAGTCCCTTGATTTCGGATGCGAATATAAAAGCGGAGTCATCCAAGTAATAGTAGAAAGGTTTAACGCCGAATCTGTCTCTTGCGCAAAAAATCTCTTTCTTCTTTATATCCAGGATAGCGAACGCCCACATACCGTTAAAATGTTTAAGGCAATCCTCGCCCCATTCCTCGTATGCGTGGATAATAACTTCCGTGTCTGACCTGGATCTGAATATGTGGCCGAGCCTCGCCAGCTCTTCTCTCAACTCGACGTAATTATAGATCTCGCCGTTATGCACAATGTAGAGGGTCGAATCCTCGTTAGGCATCGGCTGATGGGCAACTTTGGAAAGGTCTATTATGGAAAGCCTGGCGTGGCCCAGGCCGATGAAACCGTCTAAATATACACCCATATCGTCAGGGCCGCGATGCCGCAAGGATTTTACCATCTCCTCAAGGATGCCCCTGTCGGCAGGCTTTCTATCCAGATTAACTATACCGGCTATGCCGCACATGGATTTTTATCTCTTAAAGAATTCCATGATCTTTTTTATAACGTAATCCTTCTGTTCGATTTTCAGTTCCGGATAAACGGCGATCGCGAATGTTTCGAGCGATGCGGCCTCAGACTCTTTCAGGTCTCCTTTTTTATATCCAAGGCTTTTATAACATTCCTGCAGGTGAAGCGGTATCGGGTAATAAGTTCTGGTCTCAACGCCGCCGTCTACGAGAAACCTCATCAGCTTTTCGAGGCCGGACCGGACTCTTAAAACATACTGATGATAGGTATGAATATTATGGCTGGGAACGTAAGGCAGGATTAATGGCAGGGTTTTTAAATTTTCATTATAATACATCGCATTGGCCCTGCGCGCTGCAAGCCATTTATCGAGATATCTTAATTTAACCCTCAACACAGCGGCCTGGATATTATCAAGCCTTGAATTGGTTCCGATTACGGCGTGGACATATCTTACGGAACTGCCGTGAACTCTCAACATCGTAAGCCTTTCAGCCAGGCTCTTGTCATTAGTAACTACCATGCCGCCTTCGCCGAATGCCCCGAGGTTCTTGCTAGGAAAGAAGCTTAGCGCCCCGAGATCCCCCATTGAACCGGCTTTTTTGCCTTTATATACGGCGCCTATAGCCTGAGCGCAGTCTTCCACGATCTTTAGCCCATGTTTCCCGGCAATGGCAAGTATCGGATCCATCTCAGCGCATTGGCCGTAAAGATGAACGGGTATGATAGCCTTAGTTCGTTTACTGATCTTCCGCTCGATGAGATTAGGGTCTATATTGTATGTCTTTGGGTCGATATCCACGAATACGGGCTTCGCGCCCACCAGCGAGATGACTTCCGCGGAAGAGAAGAACGTAAAAGGCGATGTGATCACCTCGTCACCCGGTTTTATCCCAAGCGCCATAAGCGACAATAGGAGCGCGTCTGTACCCGATGCCACACCTACGGCATATTTCGTATTACAATACCGGGCGATCTCCTTTTCAAGTTCCTTTAAATCTTCGCCCAATATAAAATTCTGGCTTTCCACCACCCTGTCAACAGCTTCCTTTACCTCTTTTTTGATCGTTTCGTATTGCCCTTTTAAGTCTAATATAGAAATCTGCATACCCTTCATCCTTTCTTGATATTATTTTTTAAATTCCTTTTAACGAATTTATTCACCCCAAGCCCGGACAAAACCACCATAAGTTTTTTAAAATTTATAAGCCTCCCCGCCAGAAATCCGATCACCAGACCATATCTTTTCGTGAATAGCCCTGTAAAATATTTTGTAGCGACACGATTGCTCAGCCTCTTACCAAGTTTTAACGCCTTTATCCTGTCCTTGCATGGAAAATCATCCGTTTCAAAGATAGGAAATCCGGAATAATAGGAAAGCCGGTCGAGGTATTTCTCATCCTTATCAAGAAAAATAGAATTTTTTCTGATCCAGTCAAATACTTCTGTCCCCGGATAAGGAACGAGATTATAAAAATTGATCTTGTCTACGGGCCAGTTTTCGACCTTTTTTATATACTCCCTGATCATATTTAAATTTTCACCGGGATGTCCGATAATAAAAGTTGCGCCGACATACTCTATTCCGGCCTTTTTTGCAAGGCGCACCGCGCTTTCCGCCTGAGAAACCTTTATCCCCTTACCCATTCTCGCCAATATATCATTGTTCCCGCTTTCCACGCCGAACATGATAATTTTACATCCGGATTGCTTCATCTTAAGGAGGAGGGATTCGCTGACCCTGTCCGCTCTCGTACCATTACCTAAAAACCAGCTTATTTTTAAATCGGCTTTGATTATAAGATCGCAAATCTCCTCTGACCGTTTCATGTCAAAGGTAAAGCAATCATCTATGAATTCGAATTCCTCATACCCTAAGTTTTTCCAATGGATGAGTTCGTCAAATACATTTTTAGGAGAGCGCGGCCTAAAATTTCTTCCCATAGTCAGCCTTACCGCACAATAATTACAATTATAAGGACAGCCTCTTGATGACGCGATATTGATCCTCTTCCTCCTGGCGTATCTATCTATCTCAAAATCTTCATACGCCGGAAAAGGAAGGCTGTCCAGGTCCGTTATGGGCTCCCTGTCGGCATTTTCCGTAACTGCGCCGTCTCTTTTAAAAATCAGGCCTTTTATCTCTTCCGGGCCGGAAATATTGCCTTTAAGAAATTCCAGAAGCTCAATAAGCGTGAATTCCCCCTCACCCTTGATCGCATAATCAGCTTCGGTCTCACGCAAACTCTCCTGTCTAACCGATGAAACGTGGGGCCCGCCTATAACTACAGGAATATCAACGATCTCTTTTATTTTCTTTATCAAGGCTTGTGTTTTGCTTCGCTCGAGGCTCCAATAGCTTATACCTACAACGGTCGGTTTGTAATCGGCAATTATATCTTTTATATCTCCGACAGAATAACCTAATCGCATATCTATAGCCTTAAAATCTATAGAATTCTTCTTCAGCATCCCCGATAGATAGGCCAAACCCACAGGAGGCTCATTAGGAACGCCGAGATCAAAACTCTCAATACTTATCTTAGGCATGATAAGCAGTATATTATGCGAACTTATCGGTCTATTCTGCTGCATACACTTTTTCCCATTTTTTAGAATGTAATATTAGCATGGAGGAAGGCTTTATGTCAAATGAAAAAACACGGGGTTATTTATCGTATCTTGTTTGCTATCAATTAGATAAGTAACTATTTAGTTTATTTTAAACGATTTAAACTTAAGTCTTATCTTAGGATAGCAGACGGTAAATCCTCTTGACCTATAAATATCGCAGTGCTATAATTTTGGCGATATGTCAACCTTAATAGTAATGCCAACGTACAATGAATGCAACTGCCTGGAGAATATCTTAAGGGCTATTTTAGCTCTAGGCCTTGACATAAAAATTTTGATCGTCGACGACAATTCCCCTGACGGCACAGGCCGTATCGCTGACGCCCTGGCAAGATCGGATAATCACATATCTGTATTACACCGGCCAAAGAAGGAAGGCTTGGGGAAAGCCTATCTTGAAGGCTTCAGGCGCGCCCTCGAAGATAAAGATGTCGATTATATAATGGAAATGGACGCCGATTTTTCGCATGACCCAAAATATATTCCAAAATTCCTCGAGGCAATATCCGACTGTGATATCGTCATCGGCTCCAGATTTTACAAGGGCAGGATCAGCATAGTCAACTGGCCTCTCTCGCGGCTTATCCTGAGCTACGGGGCGCGTATCTACGTAAGATTATTTGCCGGGCTGGGCTTGAGCGATCCTACAAGCGGCTTCAAATGCTTCAGGCGCCGCGCGGTGGAAATGATCTTGAATAATGGGATAATATCGAACGGGTACGCCTTTCAGATAGAGGTAAACTACGCTTGCAAAAAACTGGGGCTAAAATTCGGGGAGATCCCTATAATATTTTATAACAGGGATATAGGTACTTCAAAAATGGGCGCCCTGCGCACAGTCATAGATGCGATGGCTATTGTATGGTTAGTCAAATTCAAAAGATTCACAGGAAGCATTAAATAAAACCCTCCGGTTCAAATCCCCACATCACGTTTTTTGGCATGCACTATTAGTTCACCTTTCATTATATATTTATACTCCAATATTTCAAAACCGTTTTTTTCTAACAGCGAGCAAAGCTCTTTTCTGTCATAATGCGCGATGTGCCCCTCTCCATATGCAAGAGGCAATATCCTGACGTAGAACCATTCGAAAAATCGCCACCAAAAAGCCGCATAATCAGGGGTGCCTATTATAAGACGGCCTCCATTTTTTAAAACTCTGTTAAATTCACCCAAATCTAAACTTTCTTTAGGGATATGCTCGACGACCTGCGAACAGATGGCCCGGGAAAATACCTCGTCTTTAAAAGGAAGTTTCGCTATACTGCCCTTCACCAATAAGTTACTCACTTTATTCTTGATATAATTCAATTTTTTTAAGCTGATATCCAATCCTACGGAATGCTCCAGGTTTTGAATTATCCTGCTTGAACCGCATCCCAAGTCCACCAGGCGGCCTTCGCCTTTCGCCATCTTCATGATCAGGGAGTACCTTTTTCTTTGCCAGTATCTCTGCAGAGGTATTATGCTGTCAAAAGCCCTGTCGTCATAATCTGCGGAAAAATTTGAATTTCTCAGTTGCCAGGATTGATAAAGGGTCCTGGCATATGAAAGGCCAAATTTAAATATCTTTGCAGTTGATCTGTCATGACGCCTCGGTTCATAGAAAAATGGAATTTCCATGATGTGGTAACCATCGCAGTGAATCTTTATCAGAATCTCCGCAAGTATATTAAAATCTTCCGCGCTGATGGTATTCAATAAGCTCTTTGCAATACCGGTGTCATATAACCTAAAACCGCTTGATAAGTCTTTATAAGGTAATGAGAGGGTAAGCGAGTAAGCTTTATTTAAAATTATACTTAATATCTTACGGAAGAAGGGCATGCTGGCGCCCCCGCCGCGCACATAACGCGATGCTATCACCAGTTGACACTCATTCCGCTTCTCCCAGAGTCCATTTATAAATTTTGGATTATGGGAACAGTCGGCATCGAGAGTTATAGCATATTTGCCGCCGGCTACCTCGAATGCCTGTTTAAACGCGCTGCCATATCCTGGAATGCGTTGAGTTATTACTTTGCAGTCGAAGGATTTTGCGATTTCGGCAGTACCATCGTAGGAATTACCGTCTACAACTATGATCTCATAAGCCGATGTCAGCTCCGATACAACAGTTTTTATTTTTGGGACCAATAATTTCAAATTGTCCGCTTCATTGTACGCCAAAATGATGATAGACAGTTCTTTCTTCATATTATCAAGATCACCTTAATTTTATCTTATAGATCTTCAGGCTATTCTGATACTCCGACGCGGGATTGTCAAATGTGGCGCCGCTCGGATAGTAAACCTCTTCTTCAAATCTCCCCGCCTCGGGAAGATCTTTATAATAATTTGCCCTTAGGAAATCGGCTCTTTTCTCGGTGTGATTAGTAAGATACGACCTTATCCCTTCTCCCATTTCTTTCGCAAGGCCCGGCGCTTCCGTCAATTCATCCAATCTATGGCACGTAAGAAGCATATATTCTATTCCATGACGGCTCAGTATCGTTCCGATAAGCTCTTCCTGCCCGGCAAAAGTCAGCTTCTCAAATCTCAGGCCATTTTTTTCATCCCGTAGTATCTTATCGGCTTCGTACATGATCTGATTCACCGAAATGTAGCTGTAATCTTTATAAAGGCCCGGCCAAAAATATATCGGCCCGGCAACGCTTGAGCCTGGTGGAATATACGATTTTACCTTTTCTATGAAACCTGCATAAGGCTGCCTCTTGCCTGAAGAAAGGTCTTTATATATAAAAGCTGCATTGGCAGAAAAATATAAAATTAAAATCATAGCAAAAAAAATGGTCTTAAACATATCGGGTTTCATACCGCGCGCACTAAATCCAGCTATCAATCTATCCGTAGGCAAAGAAAGGCATATGCCGAAATACGGCACCATTTCATAGAGATAAGCCGGAAATTTATTGGGATGGACCGACATGGATATGATGAATACAGATATAATGAATAGCAAAAAAAATTCGCTTTTTGTCTTAAACTTTTTGATTATGAGGGCCGCGAAAGAAGCAAAAAGAATAATCTGGCCGGACATGCGCGCAAAATATATATTCAGGTTAACATTGGAAATAAGCCAATTTAAATCATAAATATATCTATTAACAAGCCGGCCATCTACCCAGATATTGTTGAATATATTCCTCACTGGCGGCAACCCGAAATACCGCACCGGAATCTCATCCAGGATATTAAGGAAAATAGGCTGGGCATAATAGAATTCCTTAAATATTAGACCCATCTGCCTGGCATATTCCTGAAAGTTCAATAAAATATACGCCATATAAGGGCCGACGCTGAGCAAAAGCCCAAGCATATACAGGAAAAGCTGAAAAAAGGATCTATTGTAGAAAATCAAAAGAATGGTTATTATTATACTTATGGCCATGCCTGTGGGGTGCGATAAATATGACATGCCCGTCAATATCCCGGATGCTATGAAATAAAATTTAGAGCGATTCGTATTTGCTATATAGTAAAATAAAATAGCCGATACGCCGAACAATGTCGCGGGAATTTCCGATAATAGTTGCCTGGAATTCAAAAAAAATATATGACTTGACGCGACGATCAGCGCGGATAACAGGGCCACCCTGCCATTAAACATCCTCCGTGCAAGAAGATAGACGACAATCAATGTTATAACACTCAGAATGATGTATAATAACCGGCCGGTAAAGATACTTAAACCGAATATTTTTCCGAATCCTGCCAATAGGATCCACTGTAACGGCATCGCATTGAAAAGCTTTCCATACTCAAATTTGGCTGTGTAAAAATCACACCAAATCCGCCCTTCTGTTATTATGTGGTTTGCGGTATTCAGATGGACTATCTCATCAAACCATGGGTTGGGGACATCCGCTAATTTATATAGCGCTAGAAACACGTATAAAGATAATATGATAAGGAGCAATAATCTAAAACGTGTTTTATTTTTCATACCTACAGCGCAGAATTCAATTTTTGAGCGATAATTTCCGCTATTACGCTGTTTCCGTAATCGGTGAGATGGACGACATCCACAAACATCCTGTCTTTATCCTCCCGAGGATATCTGTCCACGGTATCCGCCGCGTCGATACATTCCAGGGAGTAGCGCTTCGCGGTATTTCTTATCAAATCATTGCTGATCTCATAGTGCTTTTTCCAAAGCCTCTCATCCTCCCAAAATGTCTTTGGATTAACGGAAGTGAGATAGAGCGGCTGAGTGATCAATATCAACCTTATTTTATGCGCGGTCGCTTCTTCGCATACTTTTTCCAGATATAACTCGAAATCGCCCCATACCTTTTTGTCGTTCAATATTTTTTCTGCACATCCCGGATTATACCAGACCGCATCCACCCGTTTACCTTTCATCAGGTAAATTTTTTCGTTCAACGTACATAATAATAAACTTTTCGACAGCAAAAACATTTTTATTTTAAAGAGCTGAGACCTCAACCCTGTCCCTTCGTAGGATTTCGCGTTCCAGTTGTTATATCCGCTATAGACGGTTATTATATCCGGCTTGAGATCGAAGATCTCATTTTTCAAAAAATAGTAAATCTCCCTTATATTCATCCCGCCGACACCGGCATTCACCACTTCTATGTCCTTGCCGTACACTTCTTTCAGTAGTTTCCTGGTTAGATAAGGATATGTATTGTCATCGTTGTTATCGGCACCCAGCGTCGAAGATCCGCCCATCATAAAGAGGCGCGTTTTAGTTTTAGGATCAAGCAGCTCAGGGCCTCTGAAGCCGAGGGAATTTATATGCATCCCGGCATTTTCATTCAGAAGATAATCCCCCGGGACATTCTTCCTGTAGTCGTTTTTATTGTCATAAACAAATTTAAAGACTTTAACTCCGTCAACATTACTTGTCAGGATTTTAGTATTTAAATGGGCTTTAACGGCTTCTGCGCGCTCTTTTTCCTGTATGGTGGTATCCCTTAATTCGAGAGCGGTCTTTGTCCCGTACATAAGCCAGGTGGGATCTTTGTACCTTACAGCATACCTTATTCTTTGGGTAAGTTCGGGTATACCAAAAAAAAGGACGATGATTACGAATGAAACCAGGATGGTTTTAAGAAAATTTTTCATGCGCTTTTCGCAGGTCTTACTGATTAAGCCTGAACCATTCTATGGTCCGGAAAAGGCCGTCTTCAAGCTTAACCCGGGGCTTCCATTTAAGAATTTTTTTGGCTTTCGATATATCCGGCCGTCTGACTTTAGGATCATCGACCGGTAAACTCTTATAAACGATCCTAGACTTTGAATTTGTGAGTTTTATTATGGCCCTGGCTAATCTTACGAGCGACAATTCGTTGGGATTGCCGATGTTAACTGGCAGATTTTCTTTGGACATAAGCAGCTTATAGATTCCATCCACAAGATCCGAAACATAACAGAAACTCCTGGTCTGGGAGCCGTCGCCGTAAACGGTGATGGGCCTATTCTTCAACGCCTGACTGATAAAATTCGGTATGGCCCTTCCGTCGTTTTCTCTCATTTTTTCGCCGTAAGTATTGAATATCCGGACGATCTTCGTGTCTATTCTATGGACCTTATGATAAGCCATTGTGATCGCTTCCGCAAAGCGTTTCGCTTCATCGTAAACACCGCGCGGGCCTATCGGATTCACATTACCCCAGTAACTTTCCGGTTGCGGATTGATGAGCGGATCGCCGTAAACTTCACTTGTTGAAGCCAAAAGAAATACGGCTTTCTTGGCTTTCGCCAAACCAAGGGCATTGTGGGTCCCCAAAGATCCGACCTTAAGCGTCTGGATCGGATATTTGAGATAGTCTATCGGGCTTGCCGGAGACGCGAAATGTAGGATATAATCAATTTTACCTGTTATGTTTATTTTTTCCGACACATTATGTTTTACAAATTTGAAATTCCTGTCTTTCAGCAGATGCTCTATATTCGACATCTTGCCGGTGATGAGATTATCCATGCAAATTATACGATAACCCTTTGCCAGAAAAAACTCGCAAAGATAAGACCCTAAAAAACCGGCGCCGCCCATTATTAAAACACGTTTTTTCATATTTCTTTAAACCAATCTACGGTTCGATCTAAACCTTCCTCAAATTTCACTATCTTCTTGATTTTCAAAAGCCGTTTCATTTTGCTTATATCGGCACATGATTTTCTGACATCACCGCGCCTCTTTGGGGCGGATTCGCATTTTAAATTTGTACCAAGCAGCTTATTAAGCTCTCTTACTATATCATTGATCGATGTCGTCGTGCCGCAGGCGATATTAAAAACCTCCCCCGATATGCCAGGGGTGACGCAGGCTTTCAGATTTGCCTCAACGACGTTCGATACAAAGGTAAAGTCTCTCGATTGTTTCCCATCCCATTCTACTACCGGGCTTTCACCTTTCATCATTTTAGAGATGAACATCGGGATAACAGCCGAATATTTCGACTCTGGATTCTGCCTGGGGCCGAATACGTTGAAATATCTCAAGGAGACCGTCTCCAGACCGAATGTTTTCGCAAACGTCACGCAATAATTTTCCGCCGCGAGTTTCGATACGCCATACGGAGATATCGGTGATGCATGATCCGTTTCTTTCTGCGGAAACTTTTTTGCGTTACCATACGCCGAGCTGGATGACGCGTAAACAACCCTTTTAACTTTATTATCTTTTGCGGCCATCAGAAGATTGAGGGTGCCGAAAACATTAACATCGTTCGTCATGAAGGGGTCTTCGACTGACTTTGCCACAGAACGAAGCGCGGCCTGATGGATAACAAAATTCACACCCCGGAGAGCCTTGTCCAGCAATCGCTTGTCCCTTACGTCGCCCTCGATAACTTTTATCCTGTCGAGAAAAGGTTCTATATTTTCGCGTTTACCGGTAGTGAAATTATCGAGAATGCGGACTTCACCGACTTCAGGGGCAGTGCCCTTCTGGGACAATCCCTTCCGTCTCAGGAGCTCTTCGACGATATTGGAGCCTATGAATCCCGCGCCGCCCGTCACAAGATAACTTGCCACTACAACCTCACTATGTTAGATATATTCTTTACGCCTTTTAAAACGTTACGCGTATCAACCACCAATTTTGAATTTTCGGCAATGAACTTATAATCGACATTCGAATGGTCTGTGACAATGACGACACAGTCCGAATCCTTAAACGCGTTCTTATTAAATTTCAGGCTCTTAAGATTGATGCCGTGTATCTTAAGATACGGCAGATACGGATCATAATAGGAAACGAGCGCCCCCTTTTTTATCAGCAGGTCTATTATCTCCAGCGCCGGAGACTCACGCAAGTCCTTTACATCTTTTTTATACGCAACGCCTGCGACAAGGACCTTGGAACACTTCAAGGACTTGCCGCAGTTATTCAGGCCATCCATCACCTTGCTTACAACATAATGCGGCATCTCGGAGTTTACCTGCGACGCCAAATCGATGAACCTCGCCTCAAATCCATGCATTCTGGCCTTCCATGACAAATATATCGGGTCAACTGGAATGCAGTGCCCCCCTACACCTGGTCCGGGATAGAACGGCATGAAGCCATATGGTTTCGTCTTCGCTGCATCGATAACTTCCCAAACGTTGATGCCCAATTTATCGCACATCAGCATAAGCTCATTGACCATGCCGATATTCACGATCCTGAAGGTATTTTCCAGCAACTTCACCATCTCAGCGACCTTGCTCGATGACACAGGAATTACAGTATCAATGGCCTGTTCATATAATATTTTGGCTATCTCGGTCGACTTTTTCGATATACCGCCTATTATCTTCGGCGTGTTCTTGGTATCATATTTCGCGTTGCCAGGGTCTATCCTTTCGGGGGAGAAGGCCAGATAAAAATCTTTTCCTTCCCTTAACCCGGCAGACTCCAACACTGGCAGCATTACCTCTTCTGTGGTGCCGGGATAAGTTGTCGATTCGAGAACAACAATCTGTCCGCGCTTCATATATTTTTTGATGTTTTCCACCGCCGATACTATATATGAAACATCCGGCTCTTTGGTCTTGTAAAGCGGCGTCGGAACACATATGATAACCGCGTCCAGTTTCTTTATATGCATAAAATCGTTCGTGATCGCGAATTTCCTTTTGGATATCGCGTCCTTTATTTCCGACGAAGGAACGTCAAGGATATATGATATCCCCTTGCCGAGCTTTGCAAGCCTGCCCTGGTCCACATCCATGCCATATACGGTGAACCCTTTCTTTACAAAGGTAATGGCAAGCGGCAGCCCCACATATCCCAGTCCGATCACTCCGATCTTTGCCGTTTTATTCAGGATCTTCTTTTTGAGTTTGTTGAACATGGCTATTTTCCCCTTCCCTCAAGAATGTATTCTTTCAAAGCATCTTTCCAATTGCGCATCTTGTGCCCGGTGAAACGAGTAAACTTTGAATTGTCCAGGACCGACATCGCAGGCCGTTTCGCCGGACGATTGAGCTTTTCGGAAGATATCGGGACAACCTCCGTCTCCGACCCGGTCAGTTTAAGTACCTCTTTAGCATACTCATACCACGAAACGCTTCCCGAATTTGAAACATGATATATTCCACAGCCCTGTGAGCTGTGAGCTGTGAGCTGTGAGCTGATCTTGTCTATCACTACCCGTATCGCTCCGGCTAAATCCTTCGTGTACGTGGGAGACCCTACCTGGTCATTGACAACCTGAAGCACATCCTCCCCCGAGGCCTTTGTAATGATCGTCTCAACAAAATTCTTACCGTGTTTTCCGTACAGCCAGCTCGTCCGGAGAATGAAATAATTTTTTACGCCTTCTATAACGGCCTCTTCGCCCTTAAATTTCGAATCACCATAAATGCTGAGCGGCAAAGCCTCATCGTCTTCTCTGTAGGGGCCCGATTTTTTGGTGCCGTCAAACACGAAGTCCGTGCTTATGTGGATCATCGTTGCGCCGGCGGCGGCGCAGGCTTTCGCTACATTCTCTGCGCCCGCGGTATTAACATTATACGCCTTATCTTTATCGCGTTCGCATCCATCTACGTCCGTCATCGCGGCGGTATGCACGACAATATCCGGCTTTATTTTTTCAATAACAACCGTAACGCTTTTCTTATCCGTTATATCACACTGGCTGAAATGCCGTACACCATCACCCCGTACAATGTCCGCGCCATATACATCGAATGCTTTATCCAGCTCCGCGCAAAGATCCACTCCAAGCATTCCGTTTGAGCCGGTAACTAATACTTTATATCTTTTCGGCATTTAATTAACCGTTTCCACCAGGATTCGTTATCTCTGTACCAATCTACCGTAAGTTTCAGGGCATATTTGAAATCATGTGTGGGCTGCCATCCAAGCCCTTTCATCTTTGTGATGTCTAAGGCATATCTCTTATCGTGGCCGGGCCTGTCTTTCACAAATTCTATGGAGCTCTCATCCTTGCCAAGCATATTGATGAGGCTCCGGGTGAGCTCCATATTGGTGATCTCATTGCCGCCGCCGATATTATAAACCTCTCCCGGTTTACCCTTATGGATCACAGCGTCGATGCCCTCGCAATTATCTATTACATAAAGCCAGTCCCGCACATTCATCCCGTCGGCATACACGGGGACCTTCTTGTCATTGATGAGATTCGTTATAAAAAGTGGTATCACCTTTTCCGGATACTGATAGGGGCCATAATTATTGGAACTGCGCGTTATTATGACCGGTAACCCATATGTGATGTAATAGGACCGCGCTAGAAGGTCCGCGCTCGCTTTTGTCGCGGAATAAGGGCTGTTGGGCTTCAGGGGATAGTCCTCTCTGAAAGAACCCGTCTGTATGCTGCCGTAAACCTCATCGGTCGATATCTGAACGAATAATCCCACGCCGTGTTTTTTCGCGGCTTGTAAAAGCGTGTGCGTCCCAAAGACGTTTGTCCGGACAAAGCTATCCGGGTCCAGTATAGACCTGTCGACATGACTCTCGGCGGCAAAATTGATTATCACATCGCAGTTCTTTGCCAGTTTCTCGACAACCTTGCTATCGGCGATATCGCCTTTTACGAATTTATAGTTCTTATTGCCGGCTATGTCCTTAAGATTTTCCGGATTGCCGCAGTAGGTAAGTTTATCCAGGTTCACTATTTCGTAATCACGGTACTTATTGAGGATATGCCTTATGAAATTAGAGCCTATGAAACCGGCCCCGCCCGTAACAAGCAGTTTCTTCATTCGCATTTCCCGCTCGTTTTTGCTACGAGGTTATTTGCCCTCAATAATGATTCGAATGTCCCCGCGTCGGTCCACCAGCCGTCAAGGACGCTGTAGGCAAGCTCATTCTTGGCAAGATACGCGTTATTGACATCGGTGATCTCAAGCTCACCCCTGTGGGAAGGTTTCAAAGTCTTTATAATATCGAAGACCCTATTATCATACATATAGATGCCGGTGACCGCATAATCGCTTTTAGGTTTCTTGGGTTTCTCTTCGATGGAGACAAGCTTTTCGCCTTTCAGCTCCGCGACACCGAATCTTTCCGGGTCATCGACCTTTTTAAGTAATATCCTGGCGCCTTTAGGCTGGTTCCGGAATTCGTCGACCGCACCCTTGATACTTTTTTCGATAATATTGTCGCCAAGAATTACAATTATTTTTTCGTTGTCAGCAAAATGTTTAGCAAGGCCCAGGGCCTCAGCTATCCCGCCCTCACCTTCCTGATATGTGTAATTTATGTGTTTGAGGCCGAATTCCTTACCGTCTCCGAGTAACCTCAAAAATTCTCCCGCATGCATGCCGCCTGTAACGATCAGTATATCGCTTACCCCGGCATCGACCAGCGTCCGGATCGGATAA